>JBHHVD010000016.1:0-41602 GCA_046754105.1 Candidatus Krumholzibacteriia bacterium | reverse complement strand
CCACGATAAATGGAGGGGTCCAGCCGTTTCTATATGTTCTAGTATGGAAACGGCTACGGGCCTGCCTCGGATCGGGAGGCGACGCCCATGCCGGGTAGTCTGCGTGGGCAATGAGCCGTCCGACGCAAGAAAGCCCCGCTCGTTACTAACGAGCGGGGCTTTTGCTCTGGATGCGGCAGCGCCGAGGTCCATCTCGGCCCGTCCGGGAACGGAAGAGCTACATCATCGTAGCGATCTTGACTTCGTCCCAGGCTCCCTTGTCGTTCTTCACCCACACCTTGCTCGGCGTGACAGCGCCCTGGAAGGTCGCCATACCCGTGACCTTTACCGTCTTGGCCATGTGGTCCGCGAGGCTGGCGGCCGGAGTGATGAGGATATAGACGTCTCCGCCTTTCTTGCCGCTGGTCAGAACGCCCACGGGAATGCCCATGTTGGCGCAGGCCTGCGCGCACTTCGGCATCTTGCCCTTGGGGGTCATATGATCCGCAACGGCGTTATCGTGATTCATTCCGTAACACTTGGTGTCGATAAGGGTACCGATCACCGTAACTTCCTTGGCCTTCCCGGCGTTTGCCAGGGTCACCGCGCCGCCGGCGACCAACGTGACCGCCACGGCCAACCACAGATACCTCGATCTCTTCATGATTGCTCCTTTCAAGACTACGCAGATTCCCTGCCTCGCGGCACCGCCCGGGTACCTTGAACCCTCCAAGCGGGCGGGCCGAATCGGCAGCGGCCCTACTCTACGCCCATGTGTCGAACGAGGACACGATTTCTTTCACGCGATTTCGAGGGAGCCGGGATATCCGTGCGCCTGTTTTGTTAACCGGCTATACCATAGTGAGTTAAGGCGTATGCCCACCGGGAGTCGCGGTGGGCGTGGTGGGGCCGGTGCGACGGTCCCGCGTGAGCGCCGCGGCGGCACGGTCCCGGGTGCGCCGGCCCGGCGTGGGTCCTGGCGTCGCCGTCCCCCCTGGGAAGGATCCGTGGGAGGCGCCGCCGCCGGGCAATCCCTGCATCCGCCTCTTCAACGACCGCCCGCCGTGTGGTAGAATACATGTTCCAGAGTATATCTCTGTCCCACGCACCGCCCAGGAACTCGCGGTCGCGCGTTTCGAGGCATTCTGCAATTGAGGAGAGGACCCCATGGGCGACGGCGGCTTCTTACCCACGTTTTCGAGGAAACTTTTTGGCCGCGCTTCGTCGGGAGCGAGCGCTGGCAATCACCGCTCCGACCGGGCGCTGGGCGAGGAAATCCAAAGACTCGAGCGAGCCGTGGCGGAGCTCTCCCTCCTCAACGAACTGGCCGTTGCCATGGGCGCCTCGGCCGACCCGGACGAGATCGTCGAGAAGCTCGTCGACCGGCTGATGCGGGCGGTCGGGGCGGAGCAGGCGGTGGTTACACTCGTCGACGGTGCGGCCAGCGATCCGATGAAGACCAGCGTGCGTGTCATGTCGAGTTCGGCAGAGCGTCCGCACTACCATTTGAACGAGCATCTGCTGGGGTGGATGTACGTCCACAACAAGCCGCTACTCGTGAACGATCCGCGGACGGACGAGCAATTCAAGGGCTTCCAGTGGGATGAATCGATCCGCTCTATTATGTGCGTGCCGTTGATGTTGCAGTCGGAGCTGATCGGCATTCTCACGATCTGCAACAAGAAGAGCGCACAGGGTTTTACGGAGGACGATGAACGGCTGTTGCCGATCATCGCGGCCCAGTCCGCGCAGGTGATCAACAACGCGAGGCTCTCAAAAGAGCGTGCAGGCATGCAGGAACAGGTCCGGCTGGCCTACGAGATACAGAGCAATCTCCTCCCCAAGAGCGCGCCGGACATTGCCGGCTACGACATCGCCGGCAAGAGCATCCCGGCACAGACGGTGGGCGGCGACTATTTCGACTTCATGCCGGCGGCCGGTGGTGGTTGGGCGTTGTGCCTGGGCGACGTCTCCGGCAAGGGACTCCCCGCTTCGCTGCTGATGGCGAACCTGCAGGCGACGCTGCGCGGCCAGACGCTGGTCGAGGCGCAGGTCCGCGAGCGAATCGAACGCTCCAATCATCTGATGTGCCAGAGTACGGACGACGAGAGGTTTGTTACGCTCTTCTACGGCGTGCTGAACGAAGACGAACATCGAATCAACTTCTGCAACGCGGGGCATGAAATGCCGATACTGGTGTCGGCAGCAGGAGAGCTCAGGCGCCTGCCGACGAGCGGGATCGCCCTCGGCGTGAGCGAGAGCCTGCCGCACACGGAGGAAACCGTGCCCATACAACCGGGTGACGCGCTGGTCGTCTTTTCGGATGGTATCACGGACGCGACCAACGAAAAGGACGAGCCGTTCGGGGCTGAGGCGCTGATTGCTTTGGTGCGGGACAACCGTAAGGAGCCCGCTGCGATCGTTGTCGAGCGTATCGTCGAGGGTGTGAACCGGCACGCGGGCGAGGCGCCGCAGATGGACGACCTCACCGTCGTCGTCGTCAAGCGGAGTGCGTAGTCAGCTCTGCGAACGCGGATGCGAAGGCGCGCGGATGTCTTGACGCGATCGGACGGACCTGGCGGGCAAACCAACAACTCCAAAGGGAGGCCAGACGTGCATCGAACCCCTGAAGGTCTTCATCCCAGAACCGGCCGGCGACGCTTTGAATTCACTTCGAAACGTGGATTCCTCGTGCTGGTTTTCTTGTTAACGCTGGCGATGTTGAACCTGCCCGCGAATACACTGTATGGACCGGGCGAGGCGTTATCCACCGATGGACGCGGGAAGAGTGCGGGGCGGGAGCCGGAAATCTCGTCGATGGGCGCCATCGCCCGGGGGGACGTGCCGATGCCCGACGCGCAGCAGTTGCTCGAGCGCGCTTCCCGTGGTCGCCCGGCGGCGCGCTCGACGCTGGGCCAGCAGGGAAACGATCGCCTGGTGCACAGTCCCACGGCCTCCGACTTTCAGAGCGAGACCACGATCGCCAAGAACGGCAACGCCGTGGTCGTCGGCTACAACGACATCCGGGGGTTTTCGCTGACGGATCCGAGTGTGTCCGGTTACGCATACTCCTCCGACGGCGGTCTCACCTGGACCGACGGGGGGCAGCTGCCGACCGTGGGAAACGACGCCGTATTCGGTGACCCCGACGTAAAGACGTGGACCGATCCGGTCACGAGCCAGGTGCATTTCTTTTACTCTTCGCTGTACACGAACCCGTTGGGGCAGAGTAGCCTGTGCCTGCACGTTTCCACGGACGGCGGAATGACGTGGACCGGACCCCGCGAAGTGACGACGGCGACGAGCTCGACCGATTTTCCGGACAAGGAGTTCATGGACGTCGACCCCGAAACCGGGCGCGTTCTCATTAGCTGGACGAATTTCGGGGCCGGCACGACCATGCGTGTAACCTACTCGGACGACCTGGGGCTGACCTGGAACGGTCCGACGAGTTTTGTGAATTCGGGTCAGGGATCCGTTCCCAGGACGGACGGTTCCAGCGGTAACGCCTACATCGGCTGGCGGCGTAGTTCCCCGACTCCGGGGGCCGGGGACATCCAGTTCGTTCGATCCACGAACAACGGAACGACCTGGGGTTCGACGGCCACGATAGCTACGGGTCTCTCCGATCCCATGAACCCGTACGGATCGGATCGTATCAGTGGGTTCATCGGGATGGACGTCGATGATACAAACGGAAACGTCTACGTCGCCTACGTGTCCCGCAACCTGCCCCCGGATTTTTCCGACGTCTACTTCATCCGCTCGACGAACGGGGGAGTGACCTGGACTTCACCTGTGGCGCTGAACTCCAATCCGGGCTCCGACCGTTCCCAGTTCTTCGTCTGGCTCAGCGTGGATCAGGGCAACGGGCGAGTCGACATCATCTGGTACGACCAGGTCAACGGCACCGGGACATCCGATCTCACCGAGGTCATGCACACACATTCGTCGGACGGGGGACTAACCTGGTCTTGCCCCACACCTCTTACCGACGAGCCTTTTCACGCCGAATACGGCAACACGACCAGTCAACCCAACATCGGAGACTACATCCAGTGCGTTTCGGACAATGGGAAACTCTATGCGGCGTTCGCCAGGACAGACGATCCGTCGTACCTGACCTTCGCGCCGGACACCTATGTGGACATATCCGACCTGTCGGTGGCGGACGCCCCGGTATCGTTCTTTGGGGTGAACTTCGTCGACACCGGGTGCAACTCGGGCAACGGATTCCTGGAAACGGGCGAGACCGTGGACCTATTCGTTACGGTGCAGAACTACAGCTCTTGCCTGGGAGCGATAAGCGGCATATCCGGTACGCTTACTACGACCACACCCGGCGTCAATATCACTAGCGGCACGCAGTCGTTCGGCGCCCTGGCCGGGGTGGGGAGCACGAACGCCAACGGTAGTGCTTTCGTGTTCACGCTCGACCCCGTGTTCAACTGCGGTGACGATATAGAGTTTCTTCTCACAATGAGCACCTCGGCCGGAAACGCGCTGCTGCCGTTCCGTATGGCATCGGGTTTTCCAAACGAAACGGTCCTCCTAAGCGAGAATTTCGACGGTGTAGCGCCGCCCGCGCTGCCCGCCGGATGGATCACGACGGCCGTTACGGGGATATCGAACCGCTGGGAAACGTCGACTACGTTCTCCTCGTCGGGGGCCAATTCCGTGTTCTGTGCGGACATAGGGGCGACGAGTCTCAACCGCCTGATAACGCCGTCGATTGTGGTACCGGCGAACTGTGATCTCGTCGACGTGACCTTTGACATCACTCACAATATCGAGCTCGATTCGGAGCGAAAGGCCTGGGACGGTGCCCTGCTGCGCGTCGAGATAGACGACGGCGCGACACAGACCGTGCTCGCCGGCGCGTTCGCGTCCCAGTTCGACCCGTTCTACCCGTGGCAGGCGAACCGGCAGAGCAGCAGCGGTCAGCCGATCCAGGATCTCTCCTGCTGGTCATCCGATGTCACCCCCAACTTCAACAACGTTCATATCCAGTTCCCCGGGCTGGCCGGCACAACGGTCCGCTTTTTCTTCGACATGGGCACCGATGGATTCGTGGGTACCGCGACGGGAATGTTCGTGGACAACGTGGTCGTGAAGTCTGTTGAGAAGACCTGCTCGTGCGCGGACGTGACGACGGCCATTGCCTCGCCGGCCTCGGTTCTTTTCACCAACGTGCAGGCGTTCTTCACCAGCTGTGACACCGTGGGCATCGTCAACCAGGGCCCCGGCATCCTCAACATCGACGGTATCAACGGCTGTACGGCGGTTCCGTTCAGTATCGATACGTCCATGACCGCGCACACGCTCGCGCCGGGGGACACGACCCGTTTGGTGGTCTGCGTCAAGCCGACCGGGCAGGGGCCGGACAGCTGTACGATCACCTTGGTCAGCAACGCGGGCAACAGCCCGATCACGATTCCCGTAGCGCTCGACGTGGTGACGGCGTTCGAACCCACGAGGCTACCGAAACCATTCGCAATAACGGGCGTGAGCCCGAATCCGTTCAACCCGTCGACCACTGTGCGATTTTCGCTGCCCGAACGGTTGGCGGTGACGGCCGAGGTGTGGACCGTCGGTGGAGCCAGAGTCAGGGTGCTGGCACGGAACCGGCCGTTCGCCGCCGGAGACGCCGAGCTTCGCTGGGACGGGCGCAGCGATCGGGGCGACCCGGTCGCGTCGGGCGTTTATTTCATACGTGTCAAAACCGCGCTCGGCCGCCGCGTGGCCCGCGCCGTCCTCTTGAAGTAACAGGCGTGGCCCTGCCGCAAGGAGCAGGACGGCGCGGCGAGGAAGATGCCGGGGGGTCCGGTACTTGACGTAGGTCACTTATTGCGGCTTGACAGCCGGGCCCCCAAGCGATTTCTTTTGAGTAGATTCCGCATCGTACCCCCACGCAGAAGCACCTATACCCCACAGCTTCCCCACAGGACACCCCACCGTTGAGAATGGCGTGGTAGTTGTTTTGGGTGGTAGCCCACTCGAAAAGGACGGACGCATGAACACAAAGCGAACGGTCTGTCTGGTCGTGATACTGGCGCTGGCGGTGATCCCCGCGCGGAGTCTTGCCCGCTGGATCCCGAACTCCCAAAAGAGCAAACGAACGCTGCCGGGACTGCAGCGCGTGATGGTACTGAACGGCTCGAACGTCCACAACGTGGGCGAGCTGCAGATGCACGTCGGCAACTGGGGCGAGTTCGGCTCGCGGCCCGGGGCGGGGTGGCCGTACTCGGAGATGCCTTCCGCCCAGTGGCCGGGGGGCAGCGGTGTAGAATACCTCTACACCGCGGGACTCTGGGTGGGCGCGTTGAAGAACGGCGTGCCGGCGGTGTCGACCGCGGCGTTCGATCGCGAATTCCGACCGACACAAGAGGCGGTCGACATATTGTACCGGGCGGCGGAGGGTGCGAAGGGAGGCAACCGCCTGCCGTCTCCCGACGCGGATGACGACAAGGACGGCCTCGTGGATGAGGACTGGCTGAACGGCCGCGACGACGACCTCGACGGCGCCATCGACGAGGACTTCGCAGCGGTTTCGAAGCAGATGTTCAGCTGCTGGTACACCGACGATCAGCCGGCGGCGCTGCAGATCAATCCTACCCACAACCCGCTCAACATCCTCGTGCGCCAGGAAAGCTACCAGTGGGAAGAGGATCGCTTCGATGATTTCGTGGGTATCGAGTATCACATTACCAACATCGGCAGCGCCATACTCCAGGATCTCTATATGGGCTTCTTCGCCGATTGTGACGCGGGCTCCCGGGACCTGGAAGAGTACTACGAAGACGATGCAACCGGCCGGGCGTTCATCCCCGTGCTATGCACGGACCTCGGGCCGGTGCAGATCGATGTCGCCTACACGTACGACGCGGACGGCGATGGCGGGCAGACGCCGGGGTATTTCGGCGTCATGTTCCTGGGGCACACGACGGATCCCACGGGGGAGCTCGCTCCCGAACGGGTCGGCATCAGCACCTACGCGAATTTCGCGGGCAGGCAACCGTTCGAGGAGGGCGGTGACCCGCGCAACGACTTCGAGCGCTACGAGTTACTCTCGCAGGAGATCATCGAGAGGGACGCGACGGTTCCGCGCGACTACCGCATGCTGGTCAGCGCCGGGCCCTTCGCAGAGCTTGACCCCGACAGCACGCTGGTGTTCCAGGTGGCATTCGTCGTGGGCAGGGGCCCCGGTGGAGCGATCATCAACGCCTCTGCGGCCCAGCTGACCTTCAACGGCGCCTGGTTCAACCTCGACGGCAACAAGCACACCGGCGTCGCGGGCCGCGAAACCGAAGTCGTCGGTCCCGCCCAGAATATTTCGATCGATACGTGTCTGGTCGAATTGAGCACGCCGATTCCCAACGTGCCCAGGGGTACGTCGGTGTGGATCAACAACGACTGCGCGAACGAAATGCTCTTTCAGATTGCCTGTGGGTACAGCGGCGCCGACAGCGCCCTGTTCCTCACGGGAATCGACGGCAAGGAGACCCGGATATCCTGGATCGTAGGGACGGCGCCGCCGCCCCCGTTCATGCGGATCGACGATCACAGCGAAGGCGGAGTGGTCATCTACTTCGACAACTTCAGCGAAACCGTTCCCGACGTGAAGACCCAGGTGTTCGACTTCGAGGGCTACCGCGTCTGGCGCGCCGACAACTGGCATCGACCGACGGGAAGCTCCGCCGAGAACGGTCCCGAGAACGACCTGTGGAAGCTTCTCGCCCAGGTCGACGTCGTCAACAACTTCGGCGCAGACACCGGGATCAAGGCCCTCCGTTACGAGCCGCTGAGCGGCCTCCTGGCCGCCGATGTAAAGCGGGATCTCATACACTACATCAAGGAATTCGCGGGCGAATACCCGGGCGTCGAGCCGCCGTGCCCGCAGGGCGTCACGCCGGAAGTGTGTGACACGCTCCGGTCGCTCGCGCTGTGGGAACTCGGCGCCGACGGGGGCCGGCAGTACTACCGCTTCGTCGACCGCTCGATGCACCTCGGCCGGCCGTACTTCTACGCGGTGACCGCAATGGACCACGGCGTCGACGAGCGCGGCCGATTCTTCGAGGGCAAGATAGGTGACCCATCTTCCAATTTCGCTTTCGTAGAGCCAAAAAGCGTCGCTCAGCCGGCGTACAGTTACGAGGAAGGCAACATCTATGTCGTGCCCAACCCGGCGACAAGCGAGTCGATGGCGGCGTGGACCTTGTCGCCGAACAACGACGACCCGACGGGGATAAAGGTAGAGTTCCGCAACCTGCCGCGGTCGCCGGGCAGGATCCGTATCTACACGCTCTCCGGCGACCTGGTCCAGGAGATCGGTTTCGACGGCAGCGGCGGTGTGGGGACGATGAAATGGGACCTGGTGAGCCGCAACGGCCAGGACGTGGCCAGCGGGGTCTATCTCTATTCGGTGGAGTCGGCGGACTCGAACTACGACCGCTTCATCGGCAAATTCGTAGTGATCCGTTAACCGGTATCCCACGGAATCCAGAAAAAGGAGAATCCCGGCCGATGACCGGCCGGGATTCTCTTAATCCCCAACGGGGCTCCAACAAGCGCGTGCGGTGAACCTCTAGTCAACCCGTCTCGAACGCACACCAAAGTTCACGTTGTCATCCAGCCACGCGAAGAAATACGGCTGCTCGTCGAGGTGCTTGTCCGGCAGCAGAATCTTGTCATCTTTCCACGAGGCCATGACTTCCGCGTCCTGGGTCCAGATTTTCACGCGGCGGCGCTTGACCTTGGTCTGCCAGCTCTTGCCGACCACGGCGTTGGTGTACAGCAGGCGTATCGTGACGCTTCGCGCCAGCCGCTCGAGCGGGCGGATGACGATACTGCTGAAATCGGTCTTGCCGTCCTTTTTTACGTCCGGGATCCCATCGCTGACCATCACGATCGATACCGGCCGCAGGACCAGGTTTTTGGACTTGACGGTGTGCGCGACCTGCTCGAAGAAGGCGTTGTAGTCGGTGAAAGGATTCGAGTCCGAACGGGGAAACATGTCCCGCAAGGTCTGTGCTATCTCATCCACGGACTTGTTTTCGAACGTTTGCTTCGGGTAGAAGGTCTTGGGCTCGTCGGCCCGCGCTCCGCCTATCGAGCTGACGAACAACGCGTTTGGCACTTCCAGGCCGCCCACGCCGTTGAGGTGGCAGTAGAGATAGTTCGCCAGGAAGTCTATCGAGTCGTCGAAGTAGCCGCCGTTCATAAAAGAACCGCTGATATCGACGCCGACGAACATGGACAGGCGTGGGTTCGCGTTGCTATCCATCTTTGTGACGAAATCGCAGCCGTTCAGAAGCAACGCAACCGAGACGAGTGCTGTCGATGCGAATTTGAGTTTTGACATACTGGTATTCCCCCGGGTACGAGTTCTAAGCATCGTCGGACGAGTCACCTTCGCGGTTGTAGCTGCTGACCACAGGCTCCGGGGACTCCGGTTCGAACGCGGGAGCGGCCGGCTTCGGCGCCGGTTGCTGCCTCGGGGCCCTCGCGGGCGACGGTTTCAGCGCGCTGCTCTTGTCTGACATATTCTTGAGCAGGTTCTCGGAATAGGTGATCGCTTCCATGTTCTTGAAGGGAAGCGGAAACAGATGGCTGGTTATTACCAGCAAGGTCAGAAAGTTCAGCCCAGCGGCGATGATCTGCAGCGGCGGCAGGATAAAGGAAGCGAGCAGTTCCTCTCCCTTGGCCTGTATCCACGGGGTCTCGGTCTTCATCTTGCTCCAGAAACCGGAAGAGATCTCGAGGAACTGGTTCTTGGGTCGCTTGCTGCGACCGGACATCTTGACTCCCTTGCCCTGGATAACTGCCAGTATCGTCGGCGTCCCGTGCGCGGCGAAAAGGAACCACGACAGGCTCCGGATACCGAACCACACAAAACACGCGATGGCGAGCGTCCAGAACACGCCAAGCTCGAAGTTCTCGGAGTACTGAGCGAACCAGGGTACGAGCGAATCGACGAACTCCCGGTACAAGAACACGACCTCCACGAACAGCACGACGATTTCTATCGCGCCGATGCCGAAGATCGAAGACGCGCTCCGGCCCTTGACGGAATCGACGAGGTTTGAAAGCACCGCATAGCTGCCCAGCACGATGAAAAGGAGAAATATGTAGAGCGGAATACGGATGAACGCTTCCGACAGCTGTTCACCCGTTATGTTCGAAAACGTATCGACCACTAACGGTGACATGACGTAGGTGAAGATCGTCGTTTCGATCGCGCACCACCCCAGGGTCAAGAACACCGCGATCCACGGGATCGGCGAGCTAACGACCTGTTGGGCGACCCGGCGGATGAATTCGAACGGTGCCAGAAGCACGTCCTGGACGATCGACCACAGCCCAAGTACGGCGAACCGCAGCAGCCCGAGAGCCGCGGCGAACACGTTCAGGACCATTTTGAAGACGCCGCCCCAGAAGGAGAAAATCGATTTTCCGAGGTCCCACCACGTTATGAACAGTTTTGTGACGAACTCACGGCGGTTCTGTCGTACCGGCACGGTCATCAGGCAAGCAACGCTCGCCCAGCACCCCACGATAATGGCGCAGACCGGCAGCAGCAGAAAGAGCCGTTTGGCCAGCATCAACCACGCTTGATCACCGATTCCCCAGGCGAACCTCATGAAGGCGTTCTGGAAGAACATGGGGAAAAAGAGAATCGACAGGATGAATTTCACCGCACCACTGGTTCCATTTAGCATAACTTGGCTCTCCTGTTGTGGCGGATCGGGTGCTTCCGGCACCGCTTGCCCGGGTCGTAAGGGGCCCGGAGGTTCCCGCCCGTGAGCGAGTACAAATTCAGTTATAGAGTCGGCCATGGGCGCAACTTCCATGCCCAAGCGGCGGATGGATAGAGCGTAAGGGAGTGCAGGGTGTTACGATACCCGGTAGGGCGTGCGCCTTCCGCGCGGCGACGGGTCGCGACGCCCGCGATCGGTGTCGAAAATGCACGGACCGGCGCCGGACACCGGGTCCCGGGGTGGCGCCGGGTCTCCCGGCCCCGGGGCGGGACAGTCGTTGGTTGACACCCCGGCGGTTCTCCTCTATCTTTCGAAGTCGGGTAAACAACATGAAGCAAGCGCCGCAAGATAAACTGTTATTTAGTGTTGCCGGTGCCCGTGGCATTGTGGGCAAGACGCTGAACGTAGACGTCGTCACGCGTCTCGCCCTGTCGTTCTGTGCGACGCAACCGCCGGGTGCCATCGTCGTGGGCCGCGACACGCGTCCCTCGGGAGAATCCCTGATGAGCGCCGTGGCCGCCGCGGTCACCGCGACCGGCCGCGAGTGCGTCACTCTCGGGGTCGCTACGACGCCCACCGTGGAAATGATGGTGGAAAAGCTCGGCGGCGCCGGAGGCATCATCGTGACGGCGAGCCACAACGGGCCGGAGTGGAACGCGCTCAAGTTCCTCGACCGTCGCGGCGTATTCATCGACAAGGCGACCGGAGAGAGGGTGTACGCGGCATACGCCGAGGGCCGGTACGAATTCGTCGGCGCGCTCGCCACCGGCAAGATCACCCCGTACGAGCGGGCGGCCGGCGACCATATAGACGCGATCCTGGGCCTGCACGCGATCGACGTCGAACGCATCATGAGGCGCCGTTTCAAGGTGGTTATCGACTGTATCAATGGGGCGGGGAGCGCGATCGCGCCGGACCTGCTCGAAGCGCTTGGTGCGAAGGTCGTCCGGTTGCATTGCAAGACCGACGGGGATTTCCACCGCGACCCGGAGCCTCGCGCGGAAAACGTCCGCGAACTCGCCGAAAAGGTTCGCGAGGAAGGAGCGGACGTGGGGTTCGCGTTGGACCCCGACGGGGACCGGCTGGCCCTCGTCGATCAGACGGGAACGGCGCTGAGCGAGGAATACACCCTGGCGTTGGCCGTAGACCAGGTGCTGGAGACAGAAAAGAAGGGCCCGGTCGTGGTCAATCTCAGCACGTCGGCGCTCGTCGACTGGGTCGCGAGCCGGCACCAGGCGACGGTGGTGCGTACGCCGGTGGGCGAAGCGATGGTCGTCGATCGGATGCTCAAGGACCTCGCCACGATCGGCGGCGAGGGGAACGGAGGTGTGATTTATCCGGAACTCCATCCCGGCCGTGACGCGATGTTGGGAATCGCCCTGATCCTGCAACTGCTGGCCGACCGGGGCAAATCGCTGCGCGACCAGATCAACCAGTATCCGACGTTCTTCATGACCAAGGAGAAGATCGACCTGGCCGGGGACTTCTCCATCCCCCGGATTTCCGGCTTAATCGAGGGCCAGGAACCTGCTACAATCAGTACGGAAGACGGGATCAAGGCGATTTTCAACGATGGCTGGTGCCATATCCGGCTCTCCAACACGGAGGGTCTTGTGCGGATCATTGCGGAATCGATGTCGTCGGAGCGAACGGAGGCGCTGCAGGGACTGGCGCGCAAAGCCCTCGACGGTGCGTGGGGCGCGGAATCGTCTCTATAGGAGTCACACATCATGTGCGGGATAGTCGGGTATATCGGAGCAAGCGAGGCGCTACCGATCCTCATCGAGGGGCTCAAGCGGCTCGAGTACCGGGGTTATGATTCGGCGGGCGTGGCCATCATAGACAATGGAGGGGTCATAGTCGAGAAGACCAAGGGCAAGATCGCAGACCTCGAAAAACACATTGCGGGCAAGGAATCGGCCGGGACGACGGGAATCGCCCACACGAGGTGGGCGACCCATGGCGAGCCGAACACGATAAATGCCCATCCGCACACGGACTGTTCCGGCGACATCGCGGTGGTCCACAACGGCATCATCGAGAACTACCAACTCATAAAAACCCGGCTGGAGCAAAAGGGTCACAAGTTCACGACGGACACCGACACCGAGGTCCTGGCGCACCTCGTAGAGGATTTCCATGAAGGCGTCCTGGAAGACGCCGTCCAGAAAGCGGTCGCCCAGGTGGAGGGGACCTACGGGCTGGTGGTGCTCTCCAGGAAAGAACCCGGCAAGCTGGTCGGAGTCCGCAACGGCAGTCCGCTCGTCGTAGGCATCGCCGACCAGGAGTATTTCCTCGCGTCGGACGTTTCCGCCATTCTCAAACATACGCGGCAGGTCATCTATCTCGACGACAAGGAGATGGCGATCGTGGAACCGACGGGTTTCAAGACGATGACCATCGAGAACGTCACCGTGGACAAGGCCATCCAGGAGGTCGATTGGGACCTCGAGATGATCGAGAAGGGCGGTTTCGCCCATTTCATGCTCAAGGAGATCTTCGAGCAGCCGGAGACGGTACGGAACGCGATACGAGGACGGCTGGTCTACGACAACGGCGAGGCGCACCTGGGCGGGCTGCTCGCCGTCGAACCCGAGCTTCGCGAGATCAAAAGGCTGGTGCTGCTCGCGTGCGGGACCAGCTGGCATGCAGCACTCATCGGCGAATACATGATCGAGGAACGGGCGCGGGTGCCGGTCGAGGTCGAATACGCCTCGGAGTTCCGATACCGCAACCCCATCATCGACCGTGGAACCATCACGCTGGCGATAAGCCAGTCGGGTGAGACCATCGACACGCTCGAAGCGATGCGCGAGGCCAGACGTAAGGGATCCACGGTTCTCGGTATATGCAACGTCGTGGGCAGCACGATCGCGCGCGAGTCGGACGGCGGTGTCTACACGCACGCCGGGCCCGAGGTCGGAGTCGCTTCGACCAAGGCGTTCACGTCCCAGATAAGTGTGCTTACCCTGTTCGCGCTTCTCCTGGGCCGCGCGCGAGTCATGTCGCGGACCCGCGGCCAGGAAATCATCGACGCGCTCCACCGAATCCCGGAGCAGGTCCAGCAGATACTGGACAAGAACGATCAGATCTACGAGATCGCCAAGGCGTACTGCAACGATACGAATTTTCTCTATCTAGGGCGCGGCGCCAATTTCCCGATTGCCCTGGAAGGTGCGTTGAAACTCAAGGAAATCTCCTACGTGCACGCCGAGGGTTACCCCGCCGCTGAGATGAAGCACGGGCCGATCGCGCTCATCGATAAGAACATGCCGGTGGTGGTGATTTGTCCGCGCGACAACGCCCACAACAAGATCCTTGGCAATATCGCGGAGGTCAAGGCGCGCAAAGGACGGTTGATCGTTATCGCCAACGAGGAAGACAGCGACGCGTCCAAAGTCGCGGAGCACGTCATCACCATTCCCGAAACCCTGGATATGCTCTATCCCATCCTGACGGTGATACCCCTGCAGCTTCTCGCGTATCACATCGCCGTACTGCGCGGGTGCGACGTCGACCAGCCGAGGAATCTCGCCAAGAGTGTGACCGTCGAATAGCATGAAGAAAGCGATACGTACAGAGCACGCACCCGCCGCTATCGGGCCCTACAGCCAGGCGGTCGACACGGGGGATCTGGTGTTCGTGTCCGGCCAGGTACCCGTCGTGCCGGGTTCGGGGCAAATCGAGGCATCGGACATCGCCGGCCAGACGCGTCAATCCCTGGAGAACGTCAAGGCGATCCTGCACGCCGCGGGGTTGGCGCTGGACGACGTGGTCAAGGCCACGGTCTTCCTTCAATCGATGGAAGACTTCAAGGCAATGAACACCGTTTACGCGGAGTTCTTCGCCGAAACGCCTCCGGCACGCGCCGCGGTGGAAGTGGCGGCACTGCCGCTCGGCGCACTGGTGGAAATCGAGGTTCTCGCCCGGCGTCGTGTGTAGGGCTTTACGCTTCTAGCGGGCAGCGGACCTTGTTATAATTTCCCAATTCAGTTATTTTTGCATCGCCCGGGAATGGATGGGTCCTGGTGGGCCTCGGGGACTTCAAATCCCTTCGTTGGTCGTTTAAAGCGGCCTGGGTGGGTTCGATTCCCACACATTCCCGCCACACTTCGTTGGGTGATGCCAGCGGTGTCCGATCATGAGACTATTTCCGCTTACACTTACTTTGCTGGTCCTCGGGGGGATCTGCGCGCGGGCCGGATCGGCGTCGGCAGCACGCAGCGGTTGGGCGCCATCGCGCGTGGACACGGTCGACGCGGGGAAGGATACGCAGGCGGAACGGGCGCGCCTCAAAGAAGGCATGGAGGCGCTCGCCGCTTCCCGGTTGTCCGGCGAGCGTGAATGGCAGCGCCGGAAATCGGCGAGGGTCGCAATCTTCTCGAGCATGTTTGTGCCGGGGTTGGGGCAGACCTACAATGGCAGGCGCCTCAAGACGGCGATCATGGTCGGGCTGATCAGTTTCTATGCTACCAGGGCGATCACGGAGAACAGGCTCAAGGTGGCCCGGCGCAGGGTGCGCGACACGTTCGCGGTCGGGAGTCTGGCGTGGAAAGAGGAGGATCTTTTCGTGCAGTTTCACCGGGAGACTTCGCTCGATTTCGTATGGTTCTCGGGAGCCGCATGGTTGATTGGCATGCTGGACGCATTTGTGGATGCCCACCTGTTCGACGTGCGCTCCGTGGACCCGGCGATCATTCATGGCTCGAACAACAAGTACGTGGGTTTTGACGTGAAGTTCTAGGGATTCGACTGCCGACTATGAGCCCTCCACAATCGCAAATACGCAACTTCTGCATCATCGCCCATATCGACCACGGCAAGTCCACGCTCGCGGATCGCTTACTGGAAATGACCGGCACTCTCAGCGCGAAAGAGATGCGGGCGCAGGTCCTCGATACGATGGATCTCGAAAGGGAGCGGGGCATAACGATAAAGAGCCACCCCATACGGATGGACTATAAGGCAAGGGACGGTCTCGGCTATGTTTTCAACCTGATCGATACGCCGGGTCACGTCGATTTTACATATGAAGTATCGAGAAGTCTGGCTGCCTGCGAAGGGGCGATACTGGTAGTGGACGCTGTTCAGGGGGTCCAGGCACAGACGCTCTCCAACCTGTATCTCGCCGTCGAGCACGGCCTGGAAGTGATCCCCGTCATCAACAAGATTGACCTTCCGAATGCCCGCGTCGATTACGTGGCGGAACAGATCACGAACGTCATCGGGGGCAACGCCGGGGACATCCTTTCCGTCAGCGCGCGCGACGGCACGGGCGTTGACGGACTGATGCAGGCGATCGTCGAACGCATTCCCGCGCCGGGCGGTGACCGCGACGCACGGCTGCAGGTTCTCGTCTTCGACTCCTTTTTCAACCAGTACAAGGGCGCCGTGGTCTACGTGCGGGTGTTCGACGGCACGCTCCGCCATAGTGACGTCATCCGCCTGATGGCCAACAACAAGGTCTTCGAGACGATGGAGCTGGGGTATTTCCGCCTGGAGATGGTGCGGAGCGAGCAGCTGGGGGCCGGTGAGGTGGGCTACATTCACACGGGCATCAAATCGCTGCGCGATACCAGAGTCGGGGACACGATCACCCTCGACGCCGACCCGTGTCCGCAGCCACTGCCCGGGTTCAAGGAAATCAAGTCGATGGTATTCAGTGGTCTCTACCCCATGGATGCGGATGACTACGACGACCTGCGCGAGGCGCTGGAGAAGCTCCAGCTGAACGATTCCGCGTTCAGCTTCGAGCCGGAAAGCTCGGTGGCCCTGGGCTTCGGATTTCGCTGCGGGTTCCTGGGGCTGCTCCATATGGAGGTGATACAGGAACGGCTGGAACGCGAGTACTCACTTGGCCTTATTACGACCATGCCCAACGTGAAATACCGGGTGATCCGCAAGGACGCGGAAGTGCTCGAAGTGGAAAATCCTGCGGCGTTTCCATCCGCCGGTGAGATCGAGAGGGTCGAGGAGCCGTACGTGCGCGCCGATATCATCGCCCCCGGCGAATTCGTGGGTGGTATAATGAAACTAAATCAGGAAAGGCGCGGTACTTATATAGAGCTGGAGTATTTGAGCCAGGACCGGGCGCGACTGGCCTACGAGCTTCCGCTGGCTGAGATTCTGGTTGACTACTACGATCGATTGAAGAGTATCAGTAAGGGTTACGGGAGTCTCGACTACGAGTTCACGGGCCACAAGGCGGGCGACCTGGTTCGGCTCGACATCGCTCTCAACGGCGATCCTGTCGATGCGCTGTCGGCAATCGTGCACCGCGACAAGGCGTTTCACCTCGGCAGGGAGCTGTCGTCACGGCTCAAGGAAGTGATCCCGAGGCAGCTCTACGAAGTGGCAATCCAGGCGGTGGTCGGCACGCGCGTGATCGCCCGCACGAACGTCAAGGCGTTACGCAAGAACGTGACGGCGAAGTGCTACGGGGGAGACATCACCCGCAAGCGCAAGCTTTTGGAGAGGCAGAAAGAGGGCAAGAAGCGGATGAAAATGGTAGGCCGTGTCGAGGTTCCGCAGGAGGCGTTCCTGGCGGTGTTGAAAGTAGATCGGTCGAGCTAACAGAACGCGGAAAGAGGATCGAATGTTCGGTACAACCAGGAAGAGCTCGAAGCATCGCAAATCGATTTTGAGGGAGTATGCCGAGATTATCGGAATGGCCGTTTTCCTGGCCTTCTTCGTGCGGACGTTCTTCATCCAGGCGTTCAAGATACCGTCCGAGTCCATGGAGGAAACCCTGCTCGTCGGGGATTTCCTTTTTGCGAACAAGTTCATCTACGGTGCGAAACTGCCCTTGATCGACAAGCGTCTGCCCGCGGTGCGCGAACCCCGGCCGGGTGATATCATTATATTCAAGTATCCAGGCGACCGGCATACGGATTACATCAAACGCTGCGTAGCTGTTTCAGGGCAAACCGTCGAGTTGAGGGGGCGGAAGCTCTATGTGGACGGGGAGTTTCGCGAGGAGATGTACGCCCGGTACTTCCACGGCTCCAAGTACGGGCCATACACGGTCCCGGAGGGGCACATTTTCATGATGGGGGACAACCGTGACAACAGCGCGGACAGCCGCGTGTGGGGTCCCCTGGACAAGAACCTCATCCTGGGCAAAGCAATGTTCATATACTTCTCCTGGGACAGCGCCTCGAGGGCAGTCCGATTCTCCCGGATCGGGGACGTGATCCGCTAGCCGATGCGCGCCGTCTCCATCTACGTCCACGTTCCCTTCTGTAAGCGACGCTGCCCTTATTGCACCTTTTACCACGTCCCCCAAATAGAAGAGCGTGAAGATGCGTTCGTCGACGCCTTGTTGAGCGAATTCGGCCGTGCGGTTGAGGAAATCGGTGAGGCCTTCCGCGCCCCCACGGTGTTTTTTGGCGGTGGGACGCCGTCGGCATTGCGCGCGGCATCCTTCGACAGGATCATCAACGTGCTCGCTCCGTATCTCTCCTCCGTGCACGAGCCGGAGATTACCGTCGAGGTGAACCCCGAGGACGTGACGGCTCAACGGACCGCGGACCTCCGGCGGCTGGGCGTCAACCGTGTTAGCCTGGGAGTACAGTCGATGAGTGCGCGGGCGCTGCGAACGCTCAAGCGATGCGCGCCGGACGTCAACCGCGGCGCCCTGGAGCTCGTCCGGCGCCGCTTCGACAATGTCAGCGTCGATTTGCTGCTCGGAGTCCCCGGCAGCTCACTGCGCGAACTGGAGGAGACGACTACAGAGGTCTGTGCCGCGCGGCCCCGGCATGTCTCGGTCTACTGTCTGGAGGCGGGTGGGGATATGGACTCTGGGGTCCGGGAATTCCTTGGCCGGGTCGATGTTGAGAGCGCCGCGGACCAGTACCTGGCTGCGTGCCGGATGCTCGGAGAGCATGGCTTCACGCACTACGAGGTATCGAATTTCGCGCTCCCGGGCTACGAGAGCCGCCATAACCGGGTGTACTGGGACGGCGGCGAATACCTGGGGATCGGTCCCGGGGCGCACTCCTGCGTCAACGGGCAGCGATTTCATAACGAGCCCTCAATCGAGCCGTACCTGAGGGGTGCCCGGCAACTCGAGACGAGGCGTGTCGATGTCCGGCGTGAAGTCGACCGGGAACTGGAATCCCTCATGCTGGATTTGCGGACGTCGCGCGGCCTGGCGGTCGACCGCATCTCGTGCCCACCCGAAGTGCCGGCGGAGCTGGCGACGCAGGGGCTCGCCCGGCGGCGCGGCGGACGCCTGGTTTTGACCGACCGCGGGTACCTGGTATTGAACGACATTCTCTTCCGCTTGACCCGGGCGGCGTGACCGGAGGTATCGCGCCGGGCGGACGTCTTGACAGTGGCGCGAGGGGGCGCTACCTTACCTAACAGGTCGACACACCTGGAGAAAACTCATGCTGGACGATAGAGACCTGCGCATCCTGCGAGCGGTTGTCGAAGCCTTCGTACAAGACGGAAGGCCCGTCAGCTCGCAAAGGGTGAAGGAAACCGCGGACCTGGTGGTTAGTACCGCCACGATTCGTAGTAGCATGGCAAGGCTGGAAAACGGGGGATTTCTGGCCAAACCGCACACGTCCGCCGGCCGTGTACCCACCGATGACGGATACCGGGCCTACGTAGACAACCTGGAAACGAGAGCACGCGTTCGGGACACTTTTTCTTCACGCCTTCGCAACAAGTTGCGCGACCAGGAACTGGACACCAGTAAGATTATGGCGTGCGCGTCCCGAGTGCTGGGAGGACTGTCGAAGAACCTCGCGGTGGTCTACGGCGCGGTGATCCAGGAGAGTCGGGTGAGCTGCGTGCAGCTGGTAAGCCTCGAGGGCACGCGTCTGCTGGTCGTAGTCAATCTTTCCCCGGAGTACGAGCGGACCGTCGTTCTGCGGATGGGCAGACAATTCACCCACGACGTTATCGAACGCTCGCAGGTGTGGATCAACCGGCTGGTCGCGAATAAATCGCTCGTCGAGGCCAAAGAGGCGCTGGACAACGCGGTTCGCGACAACGTGACGGACGAGGGTATCGTCGCCCGCGAGGTCGCCGTACACCGCGAAGAGATATTCTCGGGCCCCCCCGCGGTCGAGTTGTACTTCGAAGAGAGGAATCAGCTGCCGGGGCGCGCTGAACCGGCCGACTTGCGTCTGTTGCGGCTGCTCCTTCGCCTCCTGCACAACCGGGAATACATCGCCCGGATCCTTTCCGATCGTTCGAGCGAACAGACGCGGATTACGATTGGACACGAACACAGCGACCGGGCCCTGCGCCCGTTCAGCCTGGTCACATCGGGGTACCGCCTGGGCGGCTCCAGCGGGGTACTCGGCATAATCGGCCCGACCCGCATGCGTTACGATCTCAACATGTCGCTCGTCGGGGCGGCGGCTCGGGAACTGCGGGCCATCGGCGAAGAGTATTTCTAGTCCCCGGCGCCCGGCCCGAGGAGTCACCCGCGGCCCCCGTGGGCGAATTGCGACGGTTTCTTGATTACGACCGAGAAGGGGCTACCGGCCGCGGTCCGCGCGGCGTGGCGCATGGCGTTGGGCCGTGAAAACGGCACAGCTTGTGCTTGAGTCCGGTAGCGGGTGGCCGCGCCGGCCCCGGCACGCGATAAGTGAAGGAGATACAAGTGGTTGACGATAAGAAACCGTTCGGACCGCAGACCGTGATCGACCTCCAGGCCGCTCGAAAGCGGTCCAAGGGTGGCGAGCGCAAGCACAGCGACAAAAATATGCCCGACGCAAAGGGGAGAGGGTCGGGTTCCAGCCGGAAAAAGAGCCGGTCCGGGGGCACCGCGGCAGGCCCGCCCACCGACACACCGGGGGACCCGTCCGCCGGCACCGACGCTGAAGCCCACGGCGCGAGCGAAACGCGCGAAGCGGGGGGAATGGATTTCGACGAGGAACCGCTTGTCGAGGACCTCGACGGCTTCGAGGATGCCGGAGTGCTCGACGGCGTGGACGGAACGCTCGCCCCGGTGCCGCCCGCCGAAGGGGCGGATGACTCTCCACAAGACGAGCCACTCGTTGAACTGGAACGTGCCATCCGCGAACCACGCAAGAAATCGCGCCGCAGTACCGAAAAGGAGTACAGGGGGGCGGAGCGCCGCAAGCCGAGCGACCAGGAAGTTCTTGCCCGGTTGCTGGAGAAGAACGAGGTAATCCTGCAGTTGAGTAAGAAGAACGTGCAACTCGAAGCGCAGGCCAAAGCCGCAGAGGACAGGCAACTTCGCATCGCAGCCGAATTCGAAAATTATCGAAAAAGAACCCGTAAGGAATGGGAATTGCTTAGACAGCAAACGACCGGCGAGGTGCTCCTCGAGGTGCTGGAGGTCGTCGATGATTTCGAAAGGGCCTTTTCAGTGGCCGGTAATCGAAGCGACGATTTCGTGCAAGGTATCAGATTGATATACAACAATATGATGTCCGTTCTGGTGAAATTCGGTGTAACGAAGATGGAAGCACTTCACGAGTACTTCGACCCGAACTACCACATGGCGGTGGCGAGTATCGACAGCGATGACGTGAAGTCGAACCACGTCGTGGAAGTCATCCAGGAGGGATACGTCATCGGCGACACTGTGCTGCGCCCGGCGAAAGTTGTGATTGCAAAATAACATATGGCTTATTGAATTTTGCATCCGCACGAAGACGTCCGTCAGGAAGCGTTTGGTAAGGAGAGTCGCATGTCCAAGGTCATCGGAATCGATTTGGGAACCACCTACTCGTGCGTGAGCATCATTGAGGGTGGGGATCCTATCGTTATTCCCAACGCCGAAGGCAACCGCACGACGCCTTCGGTCGTGGCATTCTCGAAAAACGGGGAACGCTTGGTCGGGCACATCGCCAAGCGCCAGGCGATTACCAACCCCGAGCAAACGATCTATTCGGTCAAGCGCTTCATGGGCTCCAAGTTCAGCGAGTGTGAGGGCGACCGCGGGCACGTTCCGTACGAAGTGGTGAAGGGCAAGACCGACGAAACGCTGCTCAGAATCAAGGACCAGGAATACCGCCCCGAGGAAATCGCCGCGATGATTCTCCAGAACCTCAAACAGGTTGCCGAAGACTACGCTGGCGAGGAAGTCAAGAAAGCGGTGATCACCGTTCCCGCGTACTTCAACGACGCCCAGAGGCAGTCGACCAAGGACGCGGGCAAGATTGCCGGGCTGGAAGTACTGCGCATCCTGAACGAGCCCACCGCAGCGGCGCTTGCCTACGGCATGGACAAGGAAGGCAAAGGCGTCCTTGCCATCTACGACCTTGGTGGAGGCACTTTTGACATCTCCATCCTGGAGCTGAGCGACGGGGTTTTTCAGGTGAAGGCGACGAACGGTGACACCCACCTGGGTGGCGATGATTTCGACCGCAAGATCATGGACTGGATCGTCGAGGAGTTCAAGAAGGAGGGCGGGCCCGACATTACCGGTGAGAAGATGGCGATGCAGCGTGTCAAGGACGCAGCTGAGAAAGCGAAGTGCGAACTCTCCGCCGCTTTGGAGACGACGATCAACCTGCCGTTCCTGGCCGCGGACGAATCCGGCCCGAAGCACCTCGAAACGGTACTGACCCGAGCCACAATGGAGAAGCTGGTCGAGGACCTCATCAAGAAATCGATCGAGCCGTGCAAGAAAGCGCTGCAGGACTCGAAACTTACGACCAAAGACATCGAAGCGGTCATCCTGGTGGGGGGATCCACGCGGATGCCAGCGGTTCGTGAAGCGGTAAAGGGTTTCTTCAAGAAGGACCCGAACAAGGGCGTCAACCCGGACGAAGTGGTCGCCCGCGGCGCCGCCATCCAGGGGGGCGTGCTCTCCGGTGAGGTGGAAGAGGTGCTGCTGCTGGACGTGACACCGCTCTCCCTCGGAATTGAAACGTTGGGTGGCGTGATGACGGCGCTCATCGAACGCAACACGACCATACCGACCATCCGGGGTCAGATCTTCTCGACCGCAACGGATAACCAACCCGCGGTGAGCGTTCACGTGTTGCAGGGTGAGCGCGAGATGGCCAAGGACAACCGCACGCTGGGTCGTTTTGATCTGGTCGGCATCCCGCCCGCACCCCGGGGGGTTCCGCAGATCGAGGTCAGCTTCGATATCGACGCCAACGGCATCGTGCACGTATCGGCGAAGGACCTTGGTACGGGCAAGCGCCAGCAGATCGAGATCAAGCAGGCCAGTGGACTGTCCGCCGGTGAGATCGAGCGCATGGTCAAGGACGCGGAAAAATTCGGTGCGGAGGACGCCGTCAAGAGGGCGTTTTCCACGACGCTCAACGAAGCGGAGATCCTGCTGTATTCCACGGAGCAGACGATCAAGGACTTCGCAGACAAGTTCACACAGGACGACCTCAAAGAGATCGAGGCCGCCATGAAGGAACTCAGCGAGGTCAAGAACAGCGCCGACCGGGACGTCGACAAACTGCGTGTGGCCACCGAGAAACTACAGGCGATCATGCACAAGTTCGCCGAGCTGATGTACAGCGCCCCGGATTCGTCCGAGCTCAGCTAGGGCCGAAACGCTTTGCATCGACCCCCCTTCGTGTTATATTCCCCTCGAATTTAGAGCCCGACCGGGCTCTATTTGTGCGGGGGTTTGAACAGATGTCCAAACGTGACTACTACGACGTCCTCGGCATCGATCGCAACGCGACCCTGGATCAGATCAAGAAAGCCTATCGCCAGCAGGCGTTGAAGTACCACCCGGACCGCAATCCGGGTGACGGAGCCGCCGAGGAAAAATTCAAGGAAGCAACCGAGGCCTACGAAGTCCTGCGCGACGGGGAGAAGCGCGGGCTCTACGACCAGTACGGGCACGCCGGGGTATCCAGCCGTGCCGGCGCCGGGGGTTTCGGCCATGGAACGGATTTCGATCTCTCGGACGCTCTGCGAGCGTTCATGCGCGATTTCGGAGGCTTTGGCCTCGGCGACCTGTTTGGCGGTGCGGCCCGGGGGAGCGACCGCCGACGGCACCAGCGCGGTAACGACTTGCAGGCCAAGGTGACTCTCACGCTCGAGGAGGTCGCCGGTGGCGTGGAGAAGCAGATCCGGGTCGGCAAAGAGGTGTCTTGCGAGACCTGCGACGGGGCCGGGGCGGCACCGGGTTCGCAGGCCGTGACTTGTGACGTGTGCGGTGGGGCGGGGCAGATCAAACAGGTGCAGCGCTCCCTGCTCGGCCAATTCGTCAACGTTTCGGACTGCTACCGCTGTCAGGGAGCAGGCCGGGTGGTCCAGGATCCGTGCCGCGAGTGTAACGGTACCGGGACCGTTCGCGGCAGCGAGACCGTTTCCGTGAAGATCCCCGCAGGCGTTGCAAGCGGCAACTACATTACGATCAGCGGCGGCGGCAACGTAGGCGAGCGTGGCGGGCCGGCGGGCAACCTCTACGTCATCATCGAGGAATCCGCGCACGGACTGTTCGAGCGGCACGGCAACGATATCGTGATGGACCTGCCGCTGACCATTTCCCAACTCTCCCTGGGCACCAGGGTCGGAGTACCGACGCTCGACGGCGACGTGCTGCTCAAAGTCCCGAAGGCAACGCCCTCCCACAAGATCTTCCGTCTGAAAGGAAAGGGAATTCCCCGCTTGAACAGTTACGGCAGAGGCGACCAGCTGGTTCGCGTCGTCGCCTGGGTCCCGGACAAGCTCAGCAAGGCCGAGACCGAGCTGCTCAAAGAACTCGACAAGACACTGGGCAAGAAGGTCCCGCCCCCCGGACGGTCCTGACCTCTTTTCCTGCACCGTCCCCATGCGTCGTGAACAGGCCCATCGTTTTCTGCACTATTCGCCGGAGCTGGAGCAAGCAACGGCTCGCCTGTATATTACCGGCGACGAGCACCACCACCTGCACCGCGTATTGCGAACGAGGAGCGGCGACAGCGCGTATGTCACCAACGGCCGGGGGCTGCTGGTGCGTGCCACCGTCGAATCGATCGACGACGCCGGTGCCACGATGGGCGTGGAAGGAGTGGTCGAGCACCGGACCGTGCCGGAGCGCGTAACGCTCGCGCTCGCCTGTCTCAAGAAGGAAGCGTTCGAACAGGCCGTCAAGCAGTGCACGGAACTGGGGATCACGCGCTGCCTGCCGTTCATCGCCGCGCGCTCCCACGTCCGAGAGTACTCGGAGGTTACGTTCGAGAGGCTGCGGCGAATCGCCCTATCGGCGATGAAACAGTCCTTTCGCTCCATACTGCCGTCGATCGAAAGCGTCGTGTCCTTCGAGGGGCTTCTCGAGGAGGCGAGCGGGCACTCGCTCGTTATCGCCGGTGAAGCCGACGCGCCGCCCCTGGCCGTGGAAGCTCCGGGAGGTTCGTTGCTGCTCGTCGTCGGCCCGGAGACCGGCTTCACCGCCGGTGAGGTGGGGCGACTCGAGGGCCGAGGGTGCCGCTTTCGTTCGGTCTCCAACCACCGCTTGCGGTCCGAGACCGCGGCGGCGGCTCTCGTATCGGCACTCCTTTCGCCGTCCGCTGACCGCGGCGGCGGCGCGGTTTGACAGCGCACCTTTTTTGCCATACGATACTAGCGGCCCGGGCGGTAGCGGGCGGAACCCGGTTGGTGGTGGGTGCAACGTGCAGCGTGCACGGCCGGTGCAGGGCCCATTCCTGAATCGTTTCGAGGAGACACGGCAGTGATTTCCGAAAAACTCATCGAGGACATGAAAGCCGCGATGAAATCCGGCGACAAGGTCCGGCTCGGAGTGATCCGCATGCTGCGGGCCGAGCTGAAAAACGCGCAAATCGCCGCGCGGGAGGCGCTGTCGGCCGAGGACGAGGAGAAGGTTCTCTTTGCATACGCGAAGAAGCGCAGGGAGTCCATGGACCAGTACGTCGAGGGCGGGCGTAAAGATCTTGCGAACCGGGAGGAAGCCGAGTACGAGATTACGATGGCGTATCTCCCGCCGCGGATGGAAGCGGAGGAATTGACCTCGCTGATCCAGGCTAAGATTTCGGAAACCGGGGCGCGTGGTGGGGGAGCTTTCGGGACGGTGATGAAGGCGGTCATGCAGGAAGCGGGGAGCCGCGTGGACGGATCGATGGTGTCTACCCGCGTCAGGGAGATGTTGAACGGCGATTGAACCGGGATGCGGTGCTTGCAAACGCCGGTCTGGGTGAGCCTCGTCGGGCGGCCAGGCGCCAGGCGGACGAAAATGGATATAATGGGCATAGTAAACCTCTCTCTCTTCGGCGTGCTCTTTATCGGCACCTTCATCGGTTTCGCCAAGGGGTTTCTCGAGCAGGCGGTGGAACTGGCAGGTACGGTGGGCGCGATCATCGTCGCCATTCTCGCGGCGGGCGGGCTCGCGCGCTTCGCGGAACGGCACTTCGACGTCGCGTATTCGGTGGCGCTTGTGATCTCGTTCGTCGTGCTCCTCATCGCCGGACTGGTGGCGACCCATTTTGCCGCCATCGCAGTCGGGCGGGTCGTGAAGATGACGATCCTGCGCATGGTGGACCGTTTCACGGGAGCCGTACTCGGGCTCATCATGGCGATGCTCGTCGCCAGCCTGATGATCACGGTGACGCTCGAGCTGCCCATCTCAAGGGCGTTTCGCAACGACGTAGCGCGCGCGTCCTTGAGCCTCTTCCTGCGACCGGTGGCGGGCCAGGTGTTCAACTGGGTCATCGATCGGACGTCCCGGTCCGCACGTTTCGAGGAAATCTTCAAACGAAGCAATACGA
Source organism: Candidatus Krumholzibacteriia bacterium (assembly GCA_046754105.1). Classification (GTDB taxonomy): domain Bacteria; phylum Krumholzibacteriota; class Krumholzibacteriia; order WVZY01; family WVZY01; genus JAZGDW01. The sequence goes on along the minus strand of JBHHVD010000016.1, from coordinate 15,198 downwards.
TCTAGTGCCCCCTTCCGGCTCATGAACCGGCCTCTCCAAAAGACGAGCCCCTTTGCCCATGCGGCAGGCACTCTGGAGTTCGGCGCGGTCGTGGAGAGCATCTGCGAGCGCTGCCGCAACGAAGGGGCGAGGGAATTGCTGCGAGCGCTGCACCCGACCAACGAGGAAGCGGCAATCTCGGACAGCCTGCGCGAAATCGCACAGACGAGAGAATACCAGCAGCTTTACGGCACACTCCCGATCCCGGATACCTCGGCCAGGCGCTGGTTCGGAGCCGAAGAGCGCGATGTGATATCCCCCGAGGGCCTGATCGAGGTTGCCGCTTTCGAACGAGCCACCGCGGAGTTGCGGCGCAGTATCGCAAAGGAAGGGGACCGCTACGCGGCGCTCCATGAGATCGCCTCCCGGCTGCGCCCGCACGACGACCTGGTGGCGGCCGTGGAGAATGCCCTCGAATCGGACGGACGCGTACGAGACGGGGCGAGTCGCGCGCTGAAACGGTTGCGCGCCGGGCTGCGCAGGGCCCGAGACGAGATTCGGACCTTCGCAGACCGGCTGGCGAAGTCTGTGGGGTCGCCGGATTGCGCTACGTTCAACGGCAGCCGTTACATGCTCGTCGTGCCGCGCGAGAAGTGCCGGCGCCGGGAGGGCATCGTTCATTCCAGGTCGCACTCCGGCGGATCGCTCTATTTCGAGCCGTTGTCGCTGGTCGAAAAGAACAACGCTCTCGAGACCACGCTCATCGACGAAGCCCGGGAGGAAGCGCGCATCGTGGGTGAATTGACCGCTCTTGTGGAGGCGGTGAGCGATACGCTAACCTCTAACGCCGCCGTCGTAGAACGGCTGGACGCCCTGAACGCCAAGGCGGCCTTCGCCACCGAGTTCAAGTGCGTCGCTCCGGCGGCGTCGAACGACGGCTCACTACGGGTGGTGGATGCGAGGCACCCGCTCCTGGAGATCTCACTCCGCGCCGCGGGCGCGACGCGGAAGGTCGTGCCGTTGAACCTGCGCCTCGACCGCGAGCGCGCGGTGCTGGTGATCACCGGCCCGAACGCCGGCGGCAAGACCGTAGCACTCAAGACGGTGGGGCTCCTCGTGCTGGTTTATCAAAGCGGGCTACCCGTGCCGTGCGCGGAGGGCTCCGAGTTTGCCCTGTTCGACAAGGTATTCGCGGACATCGGCGACGAGCAATCGATCGCCTCGTCATTAAGTACGTTTACGTCGCACCTGCGGCACCTCGATGCCATGTGCCGGGACGCCGACGATCGTACCTTGTGCCTGATCGACGAAATCGGTGACGGCACCGACCCGGACGAGGGAGCCGCGCTGGCGATCGCCTCCCTCGAGCGGCTGCAATCGACGGGTGCGACGGTGATTGCGACGACGCATTACGGGCGGGTGAAGGCCTTTGCGCTCGGTAGTGACGGGGTCGAGAACGCCTCGATGTTGTTCGACGACGAGAACGATCGCCCGCTGTACCGGCTCTTGCAGGGTACCGCGGGTAGAAGTCGAGGTATCGAGACCGCGCGCAGGCTCGACTTCTTTGGGCCCGTCATCGAGCGCGCGCGGGAGATGGTTGGCGAGGAGGCGTTCCGCCTGGAACAGCTCCTCAGCGAGCTCGAGGGCACGCGGCTCGCCGCAGAGCGCGATCGCCGCTCGCTTGCCGACCAATCCCGGCGGCTCAACGCGCTGGTCGAATCCTACGATGAAAAAGTGCGTGAAATGAAGGTGTACGAAGGCGAACAACGTGAGAACATACGGAGGGAAGCGGCCGATGTCCTCCTCGGGGCGCGGAAGGAAATAGAGTCCATCGTAAAGCAGATCCGCGAGACCGGCGCGGCCCGGCAGGCCGTGCGGGACGGCCGCCGGCGAATGGGCCGTATGGCGGAGGAGCTCCAGGGTGACGAGCCGCCGCGACCGCACGCCGAGCGGATCGAACCCGGCGACCTCGTGTCGTTGAGTCCCACGGGTTCCCCCAACGGACCCGTGCTGTCCGTTGTGGGGGACCGGGTGGCGGTGGAGATCAACGGCAAGACCATCAACACGCGCACCGGCAACCTGTACCGGTGCGGAGAGCCGGCGGGTGAAGAGCCACCCGGTATCGAAGTCGATGTCGAGCCGCTTGCGGGCACCGTGATCGATGTGCGTGGCCAGGACCGCGGAGACGCGCTGTCGCTGGTCGACCGCTTCATCGACGGGGCCGTGTTGAACGGGGTGCGTGAGATCACGATCATCCACGGGATCGGTGGTGGCGTCCTGAGGACGGCGATCCGTTCCCAGCTGAAGAAGGACTCCAGGGTCAAGGCGAGCCGCCCGGGTGCGCCCACCGAAGGCGGCGCCGGGGTCACGATCGCCACGCTGGGTTAGAGGGCCGAACGGTGCAGATTCCAGAACAGACGATAAACGAAATCCGCGAACGAGCGGACATCGTGGAGGTCATCTCTCGTTTCATCGACCTGCGCCGCAGCGGATCCAATTTCAAGGGCCTGTGTCCATTTCACGAGGAAAAGACCCCCAGCTTCAACGCCAACCCCGACCGCCAGATATTCCACTGTTTCGGGTGCGGGCAGGGCGGGAACGTCTTTACGTTCCTGATGGAAATGGAGGGGGTTTCGTTCCCGGAGGCGGTGCGCCGCCTGGGCCGGGAGTACGGCGTCGAGGTGCCCACAGACGACCGGCCGGACCCGCACCGCTCGCAGAACGAAATGCGATACCGGGTCAACGACTTCGCGGCCCGCTGGTACCACCGCAACCTCGTCGACACAAAAACGGGCCGGGCGGCCCGGGACTACCTGAAGTCACGCGGTGTGCCGGAAGACGCATGGGAGACGTTCCAACTGGGCGTGGCACTCGAGCGGTGGGACGGCTTCGCCCAAACCGCCCACCGCAAACAGATCCCCGTCGAGGTTGCCCGGGAATTGAAGCTAATTGTACCTCGTGATAAAACAACAGGTTACTACGATTATTTCAGAAAGCGCCTGATGTTTCCGATCCTCTCGCCCGCGTCCAGGGTGGTCGGTTTCGGCGGCCGGACGCTCGACCCGGCCGTGGACCCGAAGTACCTCAACTCGATCGAGAGCCCGGTCTACGCCAAACGCCAGATTCTCTACGGGCTGCCGCAGGGACGGGAAGCGATCCGGGCCGAGCGTTGCGCGATCCTGGTCGAAGGGTACATGGATTGTATCGCCTTGCACGTCAAAGGCATCCGGAACGTCGTCGCCAGCTGCGGCACGGCCATCAGCCACGACCACGCCGCGCTCCTGCGCCGCCTCACGCGCCGGGTCGTACTCCTCCCCGATGCCGATGCGGCGGGCGTGGACGCAGCACTGGTGTCGGGCGCGGTGTTCATAGCGGCCGGCCTGGATGTCGACATTGTGGCGTTAGAGGAGGGAACCGACCCCGATATGGCGGTTCAGAATCTCGGCGAGGCGAAGTTTCGAAAAAAAATGGCCGCTGGAATGGAATATTTGCAATACCTGGACTATATTATGAAAGGTACCGCCATGACGCCTCGCAAAAAGGAGGCGATCGTCCAGCGCGTGACGGCCGGTCTCGGCGACGAGAGGGATCGGCTGCGTTACGAGATGATTACCCAGGACCTCGCGCGGGTGCTGGGGGTCGAGCCGGAGAGTCTGCGCAGGAAGACCGGCCGGGCGAGGCGGACGGCCGGGCGAGTTCAGGGAGAAGAGGTCTCGAGCGACCGGGTCCAGCGTCGGCGGTGGGAGAAGATGTTGCTTCGGCTACTGCTCGAGACGACGCCGGAGACGGCGGCGGCGAGGGATCGGCTCGATGCCGATGATTTTTCGGATGAAAGCTGCCGAGAATTCTACAAACTGCTTGACTCCGCTTGGGAAAACCATATTGATATAGGCAGCAATAAATTTCAGCAAGATGCAGAAATGGCGGGATTAGAAGCGTTTGCCGCAGAAATCTCCCTCATCTCGCCACCTCCAGGAATTCCAGGCATACTTCTCAAAGATACCGTGCGGAGGGTGAAAGAACTCCAAATCCGCGACGAACTGAGTGTTCTCCGTGAGAAGCTGCAGGAATTGCCCGAGGAAAGCGAAGACGCGGTGGCTGTGGCCGAGCACTACGCGCGCCTGAAGCGGGCGCTGTCAGAACTCTGATATTGAGGTGTTTAATGGATAAGTTTGAAGACGTGCTGGAAGATATTCGACGGGTGGCGGACGACAAAGGCTTCATCCTGAATCACGAAATCGAAGCTCTGGTCGGGAGGGATTTTTCTCCCGACGAGATAGTAGTCCTCTACGACCGTCTCAGCGAGGAGAAGATCGACTTCTTCGATTCCCCGGAGAAAGCACGGCTCAAGATGGAGGCCAAGAAGCGGCGGGAAGAGAAAGAAGGGGCCAAGACCGAAGAAGCGCTGAAAACCGTCATTCGTTACGACGACCCGGTGCGCATGTACCTGCGCGAGATGGGCAAGGTGCCCCTGCTCGACCGGCAAGGCGAGGTAAAGCTGGCCAAGCGCATCGAGAAGGGACAGTTGACGATAGCGAAGGCGGTCGTGTCGCTTGACAGCCCGATCCGCGAACTGCAAGCTCTGGCCCGCAGAGTGGAAAAAGAGGAGCTAAGGCTCGATGAGGTGATCCAGGTCGAGACGGGAGGGCTCCATCCCCATTACACAGGCAAGAAGGAGCGCCAGGCGCGATTCCGGCCCGTCAAGCGTATCACCCGCCTGCGGCGCGAGATTGTCGAGCTCCAGAAAAAAGCGAAGCTCAAGAAGAACGCCGCCAAACGCCCCAGCCTCGAGCGGTCGATCGATCTGCGGACGACGAAGCTCTTCGACGAGTACGTCAAACTGCAGCTCAATCCCAAACAACTAGAGCGGATCGTGGAGTCGATTCACGAGACGCTCGAACACGTTGGGGAGCTGGAGGCCAAGTTCAAGGAATACGAGGGCTTCATCGGCCTGTCGTTCGTGGAGTTGAACGAGGCCATCGCGAAGCTCAAGAGCTACAAGCGGCGCCGCAGTATCCGCATCAACGGCAAGGGTCCGTGGTCGCAGGACGTGCTCGAGGATTTCCAGAAGAAGATGCGGCTGTTGACGAAGGAGATTCAGAAGGTCGAGAAGTCTGAGAACGTCAGCAGGGAAGGGCTCTACAAGCTGGTCGGTGACATCCGGCGAGGCGAACTGGAGCGCGAGACGGCCAAGCGGGAGATGATCGAGGCCAACGTCCGCCTGGTGATTGCCATCGCCAAACGGTACACGAACCGGGGTCTGGAGTTTCTCGACCTCATTCAGGAGGGAAACAGCGGTCTCATGCGCGCCGTCGACAAGTTCGACTACCGCAAGGGCTACAAGTTCAGCACCTACGCCACGTGGTGGATTCGACAGGCGATCACCCGGGCGATCGCCGATCAGGCGCGCACGATCCGCGTGCCGGTCCACATGATCGAAGCCATCAACAAGGTGTCCCGCACGGCCCGTAAGCTGGTCCAGGAGAACGGGCGCGATCCAACGCCGGAAGAGGTGGCCAAGCGGCTGTGCTACCCGGTCGACAAGGTCAAGAGTGTTATGAAGGCCAGCATGGAGCCCATTTCGCTCGACCGCCCGATCGGTGAGGACGAGGACAGCAACCTCTCCGATTTTATCGAAGATACCGGAGCCGCTTCACCGGCGCAGACCGCGGCGCACGCGATGCTGCGCGAGCAGCTGACGAAGGTTCTTAGTACGCTGACCCGGCGCGAGGAGAAGGTCATCCGGCTCCGCTTCGGTCTGGGAGACGGTACGCCGCGAACGCTCGAAGAAGTGGGCACGATCTTCAACGTGACCCGCGAGCGCGTTCGCCAGATCGAGGCCAAGGCCCTGAAGAAGCTCCAGCACCCGAGCCGGGCAAGGAAGCTCAAAGGGTACACGGAAGTAGTCTAGGCTGGGCGGACCTGGCGGCCGCGTAGCCTTCGGCGACTCAAGCCGCCGACCTGTCCGGTCGCGGCTTACGTCGCTTTTTTTTCAGGGTGAGTCTTGGGCCCATAGCTCAGTGGTTAGAGCCGCCGGCTCATAACCGGCTGGTCCTAGGTTCGAGTCCTAGTGGGCCCACCAACCGCCAGAGCCCCTCCACCGCTGGAGGGGCTTTTCGTTTGAGTCATCGGCATCCGTCGCGGGGTGGCTGGGATAGCACTTGACTGGGCAGCAGGGCGTGACGTAGAGTTCCTTTTTCGCGTGCGAACGACACGCGTCTGGAGTCATCGTGCGAATCACAATTCGAAATAATCGAGGCGCCAGCGCGACGGGACTGCGTTCCGGATGCGCCGGAAACGTATGAGCTTCTCTCGACCGAGGGGAGCTCGTTTTTTTGGGGGGACGAGGGCGAAATGACCGAAACCGAGCGCGATCTACGCGTACTGGTCGAAATTGCCAAGCTCGACGCGCGGATCGCCGAGTGCCGGACGGAGCTGGGGCTCCTTCCGCAACGGATCGCGAAGGCGAAAAAAACCCAGGACGAGATCGCGATCGCGGAAGCATCCGCCGCGGAGCGCCTGACGAACGCCCAGAGCGAGCGCCGGACTCTGGAACAAAAGCTCCAGGACAACGCGGAACAAGTCAAGAAATACAAGACGCAGTTGATGGAAGTGAAAACGAACAAAGAATACACGGCGATGCTGCATGAAATCAGCCACCTGGAAAAAGACATCGACGCAAAGGAAGAACGCCTCCTCCTGTTGATGGATGAACTCGACGATCTTGGCAGTAACAACAAGGCGTCCATGGAGAAAAGCTCGGCGCGCAGGGACGAACTCGAAGCCGAGCGGAAACAACTCGAGGAGCGCGCGCGCGATCTCACTACGAAGGTCGAGAAGCTGGAGGCGCAAAAGCCCCAGATGCTCTCCGAGCTCGATCCGAAAGTAAGGAGGCGCTACGAGCGGGTGCTGGCCAAGATGACCAACTGCGCCGTCACCAACATCACCGGCGAAACTTGCCAGGGATGTTTTACACGGATTCCGCCCCAGACCTCGGTCGAGGTGCGCAAGAATGACCGCATCATTACTTGCGAAGCCTGTGGCAGGATCCTGGTGCACTACGATGCCTGAGCGCGACCGGCGGGCCGCCGGCAAGCTCATCCGGCTGCTCGAGGCGCTGCGCGGCGGCGAAGACGTCGAGCGTGCTCTCGCTGGGTCCGGCCTCGAACGGGGAGCGGCCGCCGAAATCCTCGAAGCGCTGGCGAGACGAATAGCGAGCGCGGGCACTCGTTCGCCGGGGAGCCAACCACGGGCAGGGTGCCTGACCGCCCAGGCGGACGGCGCTTCACGCGGCAACCCCGGGCCGGCATCGTGCGCGGTGATTATCACCGACGAGAGCGGCGAGGAACTGCTGCGGCGATCGAAAGTCCTGGGGACTGCAACCAATAACGTGGCCGAGTATCATGGGGTACACCTCGCCCTGGAGCTGCTGGGGCAGCTGGGTGCGAGCGACGTGGTTTTGAAGCTCGACAGCGAGCTGGTAGTCAAACAACTCAACGGTGAGTACAAGGTGAAGCACCCGTCGCTCAAGCCGCTCTTCGAGCGGGCGACGACGCTGATCGGACAGTTTTCGTCGGTCGAGGTAGTGCACATACCGCGCGCCGAGAACAAGGCGGTCGACCGCCTGGCCAACGATGCGCTCGATGCCAAATCGTGAGCTTGCCATGTATGGCGGTCGAGTGTATGTTAACGGGGAAACAGCCGGTGTCGAGCAGGACAGACGGCCGCGGGCCCTTTTGGCGCCTGAGGAAAGTCCGAGCTCCACGAGGCAGGGTGCTGGTTAACGGCCAGTGGAAGCGATTCCAAGGAAAGTGCCACAGAAAAAATACCGCCGGCGCCGCGGGCGACCGCAGCCGGTAAGGGTGAAAAGGTGAGGTAAGAGCTCACCGGTACCGCTGGTGACAGCGGTAGCCCGGCAAACCCCACCCGGTGTAAGACCAAATAGGAGGGAAGAAGACGCCTCGCTTCGCTTGACCCTCGGGTTGGTTGCAAGAGGTGTCTGGCAACAGGCATCCCAGATAAATGGCCGTCACCCTTTTGGGAACAGAACTCGGCTTACGGCCTGCTCGACATCGCTATTGCCCGGCGCGGACTACCCCCCCCGCGCGCTCAGCCGACCCGCGCCGGAATCGTCGCCGGCGACGCCCCGCCGGCCGGCGGACTTCTCTCGATTACTGTGCCTATGACCAGATTGCCGGGTAAGTTCCATTGGGAAGAGAAAGAGACGCCGGACCCCGCCTGTGTCGAGCGGCTCGTACAGGCGCTGGGCACACCACCTGCGGGGGCCCGGTTTTTGTCGTCACGGGGCATGACGACCCCGGAGGAGGCGGCCCCGTTCCTCTCCGGCTCCGGTACGAGCTTCCACGATCCCTTCCGTTTCGATCACATGGAGCGAGCGGTGACCGCCGTGCGTGGCGCGATCGACCGGGGCAGAAGAATCCTCATTCACGGAGACTACGATGTCGACGGTATTTGCGGCACGGCGCTGCTGTACGAATTCCTGTGCGGCCTGGTGCCGCACGTCTTCCGTTTCCTGCCCGACCGCCGCAAGGACGGCTACGGTATCGCCAGGCGCGGGGTGGAGTGGGCGATCGAACACGAGGTCGGGTTGTTCATCGCTGTCGACTGCGGTACCTCGGATGTAGACAACGTAGCGCGCCTCGAAGAAGCGGGCATGGAAATCGTAGTGTGCGACCACCACGAATTTCCGATCGACCGGCCGGCCGGCGGAATCATGCTCAACCCGGTACGGGCCGGTGAATCCTACCCGTTCGGCGGGCTGTGCGGCGCCGGGGTGGCGCTGAAACTGGTTCAGGCACTGGAGGCGAGTGGGGTGCAGGGCCGGCGGCGCAGCGACGAGCTCCTGGATCTGGCGACCCTGGCCACGGTGGGGGACGTGGCCCCACTCGTAGATGAAAACCGGCTGCTCGTTCGACGGGGGCTCGAGTTCATCAACCAGGCCCCGCGTCCCGGCATCGCGGCCCTCAAACACGTGGCCCGGCTGGCGGCGCCGGAGATTACCGCTTCTCACATCGGGTTCTTGCTGGCCCCGCGCCTGAACGCGCCGGGAAGGATCTCGAACCCCAAACCGGCGCTGCAGATACTGTGCTCCCGGGAGCGGTTGGAATCGGAACGGCTGGCTCGCATACTCGAGGCAGACAACGAGCACCGCAGAAACCTGACCGAAAAGGTGAGCACCGACGTCGCGAGAGATATACGGAGCTCGGAGGGGTGGCAGCGACGGGGCGCATTCGTGCTGGCCGGGGAGGATTGGGACGAAGGGGTCCTCGGTATTGCGGCCGCGCGGGTCGCGGAGGAGTTCGGCAGGCCGGCGCTGCTGATATCGACCGCAGGGGGTATTGCCAAGGGGTCGGGGAGGAGCGTGCCCGGCGTGCATTTGAAGGAGCAACTCGACCACTGCAAGTCGTTTCTTACCCGTTTCGGCGGCCACGCGCAGGCCGTCGGCTTCAGTCTCGAACCGGGGAAGATCGACGCCTTTCGCGAGGAGTTCACCCGCCGCCTGGCCGAAGTGACGTCCGCGTCGCCCGGTAAGGCCCGCCTCGACATCGACGCCGATGTGACGGTTGCCGAGGCAACGATGGAGCTCGTGGATTTTCTGGGAGCTTGCGAGCCATTCGGTAACGGGAACCGGACCCCCATGTGGAAGCTGGCGAACGTGCGCGTCGGAGGCGATACGCGCTGGGTTGGTAACGGGCACCTGAAACTGTTTCTTGCCGACAGCGATGGTCACAAGGCGGACGGCATCTGTTTCAACTGGGAGAACAGGGCGATTGCCCCCGAAGTGTTGCATGGCCGCGCGGTGGACATGGCCGTAACGCTCAAGAAGGGGTATTATCGAAATCGGCATCGTGTCGAGATCCACGTGGCCGACATCCGCCAGCACGAGGGTTGAGCCATGCGCGCCGTCATACAGAGAGTCGAGCACGCGTCCGTAACCGTCGATCACAAAGAAGTGGCGCGGATCGGAGGCGGTATCGCCGTTCTGGTGGGGTTTGCGGCGGGCGACAACGATGACGTGCTGCGATGGATGGCGCGAAAGATCGTGTCACTGCGGTTGTTCGAAGACGAGGGGGGCAAGATGAACCTGGATCTCGCGGCGACCGGAGGTGGCGTCCTGCTCGTGTCCCAGTTCACGTTGTACGGTGATTGCAAGAAGGGCAAGCGCCCCAGTTTCGAAGGCAGCGCACCCGTGGACGTTGCAGCGGATCTCTACGGGCGTTTTCAAGATATGGTCCGGGAGGAGGCGCCCGGCGAGGTGGCCAGCGGCGTCTTTCGCGCGCGCATGCAGGTGAGCCTGGTCAACGACGGACCGGTGACTCTCATCGTGGACAAGGAGCCCGCGTGAATCCGCTCCTGCCCGAAGCGGTACAGCGTAACCTGATCCTCGGTTCGCGTTCGCCGAGGCGGCGTGACATTCTGCAGGGGCTCGATCTGAGTTTCGACATCGTTCCGGCGGCCGACCACGTCGAGCAAATGGCGTCCGCCCTCGACGCTTTGCAGCGCCCCGTCGAGTGCGCGCGATTGAAGGCGCGAGACGTGGCGGACCGTCACCCGCGCGCGACGGTGATCGGGGCGGACACGATGGTGTTTCTCGACGGCGAGGCGCTGGAGAAACCCGTGGACGACGAAGAGGCACGCGCGTTCCTCAGAAGACTCAGCGGCAGGGTGCATACGGTCATTACAGGCGTGGCGGTGTGCCGTCACGCGGAACAAATCGAGGTCTGCGGCCACGAGAGCACGCGCGTCTCCTTCCGGGACCTCTCCCACCTCGAGATCGACGGATACGTCGCTTCGGGTGAGGGCCGGGACAAGGCCGGCGCATACGCCGTTCAGGGCCTTGGGGCGGGCCTCGTGCGCTCCTTGGAGGGCTGTTTCTACAACGTGGTGGGCCTGCCGGTGGCACTGTTGTTCGATCTGCTCAAGAAAGGCGGAGGCGTCTCGTGACAATCCTCCCGACGATCCTGTTCAAAGAAGGCGCGGTGGAGTTGATCGACCAGACGCTCCTGCCCGCCGAGTACAAGATCCTGCGCATCGAAACGGTCGAGGTTCTGTGCGAGGCGATCGCTTCGCTGCGCATCCGCGGCGCGCCCGCGCTGGGTGTGGCCGGCGCGTTCGGGCTCTTGCTCGCCGTCGAACAGAAATGGCGGCGGGAGCGCGGCTACTATTTCGACCAGGATGGTATCCACGTCGAGGACTTTCCGGGAGAGCTTGCCGACGTGCGCCGGCAACTCGACGCGGTGGGGGAGCAGATCGCGGCGACCCGGCCGACGGCTGTCAATCTCGGGTGGGCCGTCGCGCGCATGAAGCGTGTCTATGAGGGCGAGTGGGAAGGGCCGTCCGCGTTGCTGGCGGCGCTCCACGGAGAGGCGATGGCGATGTACAACGAAGACCTGGAAATGTGCATGGCGATCGGACAGCACGGCGCGGAGCTTCTCAGCGACGGAGACAACGTGCTGACCCACTGCAACACCGGGGGCCTGGCGACGAGCGGGTTCGGCACCGCGCTGGGCGTGGTGTTCGCAGCCACCGAGGCGGGCAAGAACATTCACGTCTACGCCGACGAGACGCGGCCGCTACTGCAGGGTGCGAGGTTGAACGCATGGGAGTGCCAACAGCGGGGTATTCCGGTCAGCGTGCTTTGTGACGGAGCGGCGGCGTCGCTGATGAGCCGGGGAATGGTGTCGCTCGTTGTCGTCGGGGCCGACCGCATCGCCGCCAACGGGGACACGGCCAACAAGATCGGTACCCTCAACCTCGCCATTGTCTGCAAACGATTCGGCGTTCCGTTTTATATCGCCGCGCCCTCGAGTACGATCGATACCGGCATTGCCGATGGTGCGGCCATCCCGATCGAGGAACGGGACGAGGGCGAAGTGAAGGAGTTTCGCGGTGTGGTGACGGTGCCCGCGAACGCGCGCGCCGTAAACCCGGCGTTCGACGTAACACCGCGCGATCTCATCGAGGGATACATTACGGAAAAAGGCATCATACAACCGCCGTTTGCCGATTGAGGTGACCGGCGGGGAGTGGGCCACATTATCGGCGACTGACCGTGCGCCGCGGGTTTCAAACGGAGGTACGAAATGTCCGGCCTGAACGTTCTTCTGCTGATCGTAATCGCGCTCACCCCCGGCGACTACGCCCCGCCCGAAGGTATCGAATTGACCTGGCAGGCGGCCCTCGCCGGCGAGGACGAGCCGGGCGAGCGGATGATCGTATCGGGCACCGTCTTTGCCGCGGACGGCAAGACCGCGATCAAAGGGGCCGTTGTATACGCATACCACACTGACGTTCGCGGATACTATTCCGCAGAGGAAAGGGGCCCATCGAACCCGCGTCTCAAAGGCTGGATGAAGACCGGTGGCGACGGGCGTTACGAACTCAGCTCGGTACGCCCCGGGCCCTACCCCGAGGGGAACATCGCCGCGCACGTCCATTTCTTTGTAACCCCGCCCGGGCGAAAGGAGCAGCTGTTCGAACTGTTGTTCGAGGGCGACCCGCTGCTCCCCGACGACATCGAAGAGCGCGCGAACCGCGGCGGGTATTACCTCTTGCAGGCGCTCGAGCGCGACGACGGGGGCGTGTGGCGGTGCACGGCAGATATCGTCCTCCGGCCGTGACCCGGGCGGTCTTTCCTTCCCGAAACGAGAACCGCGCGTGAATCTGAACTCGCAACTCTCCGTCTTGAGGCGCTACTACGACAGGCGTGCGCCGGAATACGAAGACATCTACAACCGGAGCGACCGCGCGCGCCGCGACGAGTTGCAGTGCGCCGCAGAGACGATGAAGAGGGGCCTCGAGGGCCGCAACGTGCTCGAAATCGCCTGCGGGACCGGCTATTGGACGAGGCGGCTTGCTGGGCGTGCGCGGGCAGTCGTGGCCGTTGACGCCTCGCGGGAAATGTTGTCCATCGCCCGCGACCGGAGCCCGCGGGGCGCTGCGGTGGAGTATCTGCTCGCCGACGCGTACGACTTGCAGGACCTGGCGGGGAAATTCGACGCGGGGCTTGCCGGATTCTGGTTGTCACATGTTCCCAAGGCGATGATGAGCGTTTTCCTGGCTGGTTTTCATTCCCGTCTGGAAACGGGGGCGGTCGTGTTCATGATCGACAACTTCCGGCGGCCGGGGCGCGGCGGCGAATTCATTCGCGTTGCGGGGAGTGAAGACACGTTCCGGAGGCGGGAATTGTCTGATGGGTCCAACCACGAGATCATCAAGAATTACTACGATGTGGAGGAGTTGGAGCGGCTGCTGGCGCCGCTTTGCGAGTGCCTCGAGGTGAGCTCCGGTGCGTACTACTGGTGGTTGACGTACCGTGTTGCCTGATGGAAAGTGCCGCCCGCGGGCCGGGGAGTTTGTCGTTGACAGGGCGGCGGGCGGGTGCATAGTATCAAATCGATCCGCCAGGGGTATCCCGCACCACGACGGGATTGAGACAAGACCCTTGGAACCTGATCCGGTTGACACCGGCGGAGGGAAGGCGGGCAGTATGACAGGGGGAGCCATGCAGGTTCCTCACTCGACAGAACCGTCCGCGGCGCCGGGCGGTTTTTTTGTTTCCCGGGACGAGCCCCAACGGCGGGTGTGACCAGGAGGTCGGTGATGCAAAACCCACAAGAGAAAGAAACCCGAGGGGGCCGCCGGGCCGGTGGCGAAACGGCCCGCGATCCATACAGCGGGGTTTTCCCGAACTCGCGCAAGGTGTATGCCGGCGGGGACCTTCGTGTCCCGATGCGGGAGATCTCCCTGGCCGGCGGGGAGGTGCCCTTTCGCGTCTACGATACAAGCGGGCCGCACGAAGCGGACGTGCGCGGCGGCCTGCCAGCGCTGAGGGCGAAGTGGATTCGATCACGCGACGTGGCGGAATCGGTGGGAGGCGGCGCGGCAACTAGCGTCGGCATACCCGCGGGCCTGCGGCGCGCACGGTTGCGTGGCCGCGGCAGCGTCACCCAGATGGCGTACGCGAGACGGGGTGAAATCACTCCCGAGATGGAGTTCGTCGCGGTCCGTGAAGGCATGGACGCCGGGTTGGTCCGCGAGGAGGTCGCGAGGGGACGAGCAATCATTCCCGCAAACATCAACCACCCCGAGTTGGAACCGATGATTATCGGGCGTGCGTTCAAGGTCAAGATCAACGCGAACATCGGCAACTCGGCGGTAAAGTCCTCGATCGACGAAGAGGTCGAGAAGCTGCGCTGGGCGACATTGTGGGGCTCGGATACGGTCATGGACCTGTCGACCGGTGCGGACATCCACGAGACCCGGGAATGGATCGTGAGGAATTCACCCGTCCCCATCGGGACCGTACCCATCTACCAGGCGCTGGAAAGGGTCGGCGGCGTTCCGGAAGACCTCACCTGGGCAGTGTACCGGGACACGCTGATCGAGCAGGCCGAACAGGGTGTGGACTACTTCACCGTCCATGCCGGCGTGCTACTGCGGTTCATACCGCTGACGGCCGAGCGTGTTACCGGCATCGTGTCGCGCGGGGGATCTATCCTCGCCAAGTGGTGTCTCGCGCACCACGAGGAAAACTTCACCTACACGCACTTCCGTGAGATTTGTGAAATCATGAGAGCGTACGACGTGTCGTTCTCGCTGGGGGACGGACTTCGCCCGGGCGCGATCGCCGACGCCAACGACGCCGCCCAGTTCGCCGAGCTCGAGGTCCAGGGGGAACTGACCCGGATCGCGTGGGAACACGAGGTGCAGGTGATGTGCGAGGGACCGGGCCATGTGCCAATGCACCTGATCAAGGAGAACATGGACAAGCAGCTCGACTGGTGCCACGAGGCGCCGTTCTACACCCTCGGTCCGCTGACCACGGACGTGGCGCCGGGCTACGACCACATTACGAGCGGCATCGGGGCGGCCCAGATCGGATGGTACGGAACGGCGCTGTTGTGCTACGTTACGCCCAAGGAACACCTGGGACTGCCGGATCGCGACGACGTCAAGGCGGGTGTCATCGCGTATCGAATCGCGGCACACGCCGCCGATCTGGCCAAAAACCACCCCGGGGCGCGAGCGTGGGACGACGCGCTCAGCAAGGCCCGGTTCGAATTCCGCTGGGAAGACCAGTTCAACCTGGCGCTCGACCCGGTGAAGGCGCGCGCTTTTCACGACCAGTCGCTGCCCGCCGACGGCGCGAAGCTGGCGCACTTCTGCTCGATGTGCGGGCCGAAGTTTTGCAGCATG
>JBHHVD010000015.1:0-41985 GCA_046754105.1 Candidatus Krumholzibacteriia bacterium | reverse complement strand
GCTGGCCTGCTAAACAATGAAGCAGCGCGCCGGTCGCTCGGCCGGCGCGCTCGCGAATTCGCGTCAAAGACGTTTACGGGTTGGGACGAACGTGTCGATATGGAAATCGAGCTGATCTCGAGTCTCATCAACCGGCACCCAGAACGCACCGGTCTCGATTCCGTCTAGGCCCTCTCCTTGACCAGCTCGGCCACCGCTTCTTCGAGCTCCTTGCCACGCAGCGAACGGTAACGTATCTTGCCCCGGCGATCGATCAGATAGGTCGCCGGAATGGACCGTACCTTGTACTTCGCCGCGACCCGGTTATTCCACCCCGCGCCGTCGAAGTACTGCGGCCACACCATATCGTTGCTCTTGATGTAACTATCGAAGACCGAGCGGTCACGATCGAGCGACACTCCGATGATCTCAAAACCCTTTTCCCGGTACTTCTTGTGGAGGTTGACGACGTTGGGCATCTCCACCCGGCACGGCCCGCACCACGTCGCCCAAAAATCGATGAGAACGACCTTGCCCCGGTACTTCTCGAGCGACAACTCCTTGCCGTCGATTCCTTTCACGTCGAACGGTATCGGGTCCCCTCCGATTGCCAGTTTCTTCAGCGTATCCAGATCTTCGAGGCTCGCCGTCACGTTCGCCAGCAGCTGGCGGTTCAGGTGGCCGTACTCCTCGACGTAGAGACTGTAATGCTTTTTTGCTTTCTCGAAACGGTCGGCGCTCTTGTATGCCTCGCCGAGGTAGTAATGCGCGTAACCTAGTTTGTCGCTCTTCTGGCCGCCGCTGTTGTCGACGAACTCGGTCATGTACGCGATCGACTTGTCCAGCTGCTGCAGGGCATAGTACAGTGTTCCGAGCTGAAAACGGGCGTCGTTGGCCTCGGCGCTGCCCGGGTGCTCGCCGATGAACCCCGACAGCAGGGCTTCCATTTTTCCGATGGCGCCCGTGGCGGCTTCGCGGGTCGTCGCCGACGAGGCCGTCTGTTCGAGTGCGCGAACTTTTAGCAACACGGCTTCATACGCCTCGGCGGACGCGCTGGGTGCCTCGCTCTCTGTGGTCGTCTCGGCCGCGGCCGTTTGCACCTCGGCCGCGTCGTCGTCCGTCGCCGCACGAGATTCGTTGGACTGATCGCTGCAGGCCGTCCCGAACAGTCCGGCGGCGAGCGCGATACCGATGATCGTCTTGAGCGTGTTGTTCATACGAAACCCTCTTGGTTGCAATGATCCCGTGGAAGCTCGCTAGAGTTTGCGGGCCCGCAAGCGAACCCTCAACGCCGGCTCCTGTGGGTCATCGGTGTTAATAATCATCTCATCCAGATAGGCCTGGGCCTGCGTTCCCGGCTGGAAATTGACCTTTACCTGGTATTTTCTTCCCTCTTCGATCGGTTCGACGCTGGCACGAAACGCATCGGTCGTAAACTTGATATCCTTGATCGAAAACTCGCCCTTGACCTTGAAGACGGTCAGGGACTTCTCGACGCCAGCCAGCCTGCTTTCGCCCGACACAGAACCGAAGTTCAGAGTCGACGGCTGCACGACAATCGATCCCCTGGTGGTCACGTTGACCTGGATCTTCTTCTCCGGTGCGTGCTCGCTGTTGGTCGTAATGGTCAAGGATCCCCACGTATTCATCGTCGGCAGCTTGGGATTCTTGAAAAGGCGAATCTTGTATGTGCCCGGCTCCGGCTGAGCTACCGCCTTGTAAGTGATCTTGTCGTCGATGTTCGACGACAAATCCACGATCTTGAAATCGTTCTTCTTCTCGCTCGAAGTAATTGTCAATTCCTTGGATACGCTCTCCCCGTACATGCCCCTGAGAAAGATGCGGTTCGACGGCGTTACTTCGACGTAGCGGAGAATCTTCCCCGCTATCGACACGGTCATACGAGGATGCTTTGGATCATTTGTAAAAATCGTCGCGTTCTTGTTGAATCTCCCCGACACCTTCGCGCCGATGATCTCGAGATTCACTTTGCCCTCCTGACCAGGAGGAATGACCTCATCGAACTGGGCCACGGTGCAGCCTCAGCCAGGCTGGACTTTTTCGATCCGTAGATCGGCGGTCCCGATGTTCTTGATGGTAAAGGCGTGCTTGTACATTTTCTGCTCGAAGATCTCGCCGAAGTCATGGCGGGTCTGCTCGATGAGGACCACGGGGCCCTCTTCATCGCCGAGAGCGACACCTGCCGTCATCACCGCGAGTGCAACCATCGCCGAGAGGCACGCCACGGCGCCTATTCTCTTGCGCATTATTCCACTCCTCGTTGTCGGCCGCCCAGTCACGACGGCCTCGCCCTATGAGTCGGGCGTTCGGGCCAGAACTTGCAATTAGAATACCGGATTGGGGGAGCCACGAAAAATATCCGCGCTCGGACACCCGTCATAGTAATATACCCCAGTCAAACAGTGAGTTCCAAGGTTTTTGTGACCCGTAAGAGCAGTGGGACAAACGCGTTTCGCCCCCATTGCGCGCCGGCTGCCCCGTGAGGTCCCGGTACTCTCCCGCATACCCGTGGCCGTGTTCGCATTCGATCGTTGCGGGCTGCAATCACGCCCCTTATAATGGAAGGCAGCAGCTCCCACAACCTCGTGAAACGGCCTAAGAATAAGCGAGCAAATGAAATCACTCATACTGGGCGCCTACGGCCGGCGCCACGTTCGGGGGATGCACCCATGCCTGCCACGCCCCCGCACGGTCTCTCACCGGAGGAGACCGAGCGCTACAACCGCCACCTCGTCATGCCCGAAATAGGCGTCGAAGGCCAGTTGCGTCTGCGAGCGGCCCGGGTGGTGCTGATCGGGACCGGTGGCCTGGGGGCACCGGCCGGTCTGTACCTGAGTGCCGCGGGCGTGGGCACGCTCGGGCTGGTTGATTTCGACGCGGTCGATCCTGGCAATCTGCAGCGGCAGGTCGCGTTCGGTACGCGGGACGTGGGCCGGCCCAAGGTCGAGGCGGCGCGCGAACGCCTGTCGAATCTGAATCCCCACGTCGATATCGTCACGCACGACGTGCGTCTCGCGAGCACCAACGCCATCGAGATCCTCGGCGGCTACGACGTGGTCATCGACGGCAGCGACAACTTCGCAACACGCTACCTGGTCAACGATGCCTGCGTTCGCCTCGGCAAACCGAACGTGTACGGCAGCATCTTCCGTTTCGAAGGACAAACGACGGTATTCGGCATGCCCCACGGGCCGTGCTATCGCTGTCTCTATCCCGATCCGCCGCCTCGGGGAGCCGTCCCGAACTGCGCCGAAGCGGGAGTGCTCGGTGTTCTGCCGGGAATCATCGGCACAATTCAGGCCGCTGAAGCGATCAAGCTGATCCTCGGCAAGCGGGAAACGCTGGCCGGCCGACTGTTGCTGTTCGACTGCTTGCAGATGCGGTTCCGTGAAGTGGAGGTGCCAAAAAATCCGCGGTGTCCGACGTGCGGAGATTCAGCGGGCGTAATCGATCTCGTCGACTACGAGGAGTTTTGCGGTGAAGGAACCTCGGCGGTGGCCGTGCCCGAAATGACTCCACGCGAGCTCAAGGCCCGGCTGGACGCGGGAGACGACACGTTCGTGCTCGACGTCAGGGAACCCCACGAATCCCGGATATGCCACCTCGAAGGTCACTTGATCCCGCTGCGGGAGATTGCCGGCCGGCTCGGCGAGTTGGACCCCGCGCGCGACATTGTCGTGTACTGCCGGTCCGGAGTTCGTTCCGCGACAGCGGTGGATTTCCTGTGCAAGGCGGGTTTTCGAAACGTGTGGAATCTGCGCGGGGGGATCCTCGCGTGGTCCGACGAGGTCGATCCTTCCATGCCAAGATACTGAGCCGGCGACGGGGCCTCTCTCGCGGCCGTGGGTGAGCGACGCCGCGGGCTGGCGGCGCGCCCCGGCCCGGCGTTACTCCGCCATGAAACAGCGGGCCTTCTCCTGCTCCCCCGCCGGGTCGAAGTACGCCCTGGCAACCGAGCGCCGGTAGCCGGCACCGTCGTCGGATTTCTCGCTCAGATCCACCACCGGATCGCCCTCCTCGCTCGCCGGCTGCAACAACCGCACGAGGGGCCGGTGCAGGAAATGGCCGCGGCGGTGCTGGCGGACGACCACAGCCCGGTCGCCGTTATCCAGCTCGACGGTGGTCCCGATCGGGTATATACCCATGGCCTGGATGAACACTTTCGTGATGAACGGGTCGAAGATCTCCCCGCTCTTCATGAGGATGTAGCGCAGGGCCTTGTCGGGTGTCAGCGGCTCGGTGCTGTAGACGCGTGGTGTCGTCATCGCATCGTAGTAATCGGCAACGGTCACGATGCGTGTAAAGAGGGGCAGATCCCATCCCCCCGACCGCTGCGGGTAGCCGTTCATATCATAGTGGACGTGGTGCTGCAACGCGACGAAGAGCGCATCGCTGATTTCACGCTTCGCCTTTACCCGCGAGAGCTCCTTGACGCCCAGGAAGGTGTGGTATTTCATCAGCTCCCAGTCCTGGCCTTCCAGTTTTCCCGGATTGTTGAGTATCGCGGGGGGAATATAGGTCTTGCCGATATCGTGCAGCAGCGCGGCAACGCCGAGCCGTGCGATGTCGCTCTTGTACAGTCGCAGCCGGTCCGCGATCAACATGGACAGGATGCACACGTTGACCGAATGGGTGAACGTGTACTCGTCGAGCTTCTTGATACTGGCCAACCCGACGAGAATGGACTCATCCGCCTGGATAATGTCTACCATTTGCTGGGTCAGCCGCTCTGCCTTCTGGAACTGTATGGCGCGCCGCTGCTCGATGCCCTTCATGATTTCGCCCATCAGCAGGACCGTTCTGAAAAACACCTGGTTGCTCTGGCCGCTGATGCTCTGCTCCTTCTTTTCCACCCGCTTATCCGTCAGTTGCCGCTCGCGTTCGACCCACTGAACGATCCGCACGAGCTGCACGCCGCCGTCTTCCAGCTCTCTCAGCAGATCGTTGAAGGTACGTCCCTCGGGGATCTCGCCAAAGAAGGCCTTGAGGAAAACCCCCAACTCGTCCTCGAGGACATCGGGCCGAAACTCGATCGCCTCGACGTCGCGGGATTTCATCTCCTCGATGACGTAGTGAAAGGTCGAGAAATTCTGGGGCTCCACGATGACGCGGACGTCGTTGATCCGGAGGAACTCCGTTGAAACGGAGATCAGGATGCGGTCCTCGATCGCGAGGATCTCGTCCAGGACCATTTTGAGATCACACAAGACGCGCTGGGTGGCTCGATTGCCGAGATCGTGCACTAGAACCGTTTTGCTGGCGCTGAAAAGGAGGTGTACGAGCGGCGGCCCCCACTTCCTGACGACCTCTCCCGTGTCGAGAGCAGCGGTTCCGTGCTCTGGTTCGTCCCCCAGTTTTTCACCCTTATTCTTCGTTTGCTCGGTCATCATCCGCCTCCTCGCGTTCCTCTCCAGTCCCGCTCCCCGCCTCGGGCGAGAGGGCGGTCTTCTCTATCGCCTGTATCGCTCGCCGCGCCTTGGTCTTGACCAGCGTGTTCTTGTCGTCCACCAGCCCCTCCAGCATTCCCACCGACTCCGGGCCGCCGATCTGCTCCAGCGCACGGATCGCCAGGAGCTTGTCCTCCTTGGCGCCCTTGCCCAATCCGAACAATTTCTTCTTGTCGAGGATGCCTTTGATCGCCGGCAACATTTCTTTACCCTTGAGCCTGCCGGCCGTCTTGAAAAAGTGTTCCTGCTCGTCAAGACTCCTTTGACCCAGTTCCTTGCCAGCGATCATGGCCCAGACCTTGTTGGTGAGGATCGGGTGCTCGATCCGCTCGGCGGCAGCCAGCGTCCTGAACCTGACGTGTTTGTCCGGGTCCTCCAGCATCACGGCCAGCAGCATCACGGCGTCCTCCGTTCGCTTCCCGGCCAGGTATTTGACTATTTCCGTGCGCACCGCGCGTTCCGGGTAGTGCACGAGTTGCTTGACGACCCGCGGAATATTGTCTCCCTCAATTGCACCCAACAGAAATGTTATGTCTCTGGCAATCTTTGGATCGTCCACGTTCATTGTCTCGATGATCTCGTGCATGTCGTCGGGGGCCACAGCGACCAGGGTCTGGCACGCCGCCACGTGAAGCTTGGAGCCCTGGAGGTCACCGAGAAGCGAACAAATCGTCGGCACGGACCTCTTGCCCACCGTGCGAAAGTAGGCGAAAAGCGCTTCGGCGTCCTTGTTCCACTTGACCGCTTTCTCTCCCAGTGTCAGGAGTAAAGACGTATCCGCGAAGCGGTCTTCGAGTTTCGTCAGGAACGGCTGGAGAGACTCCGGGACAGGACGCTTGCCCACAAACCGCTTGATGAGATTCAGGGTCTCATCCAGTATGGGCAGCTTTCCCTCCGCGACGATGAACTCGATGAGACATTCGATTACGTCGGTGACGTCGCGTACGACCGACGGGTTGTCCTGAAGCAGGGCAAAATCGAAAATACCATCCAGAAACCAGATCAGCGGGTCCCGTTGCTTCTCACGGTGGATCTCCTCCTGGCAGAGTTTCAACTCTTCACTACTGATCGTAAAGAACGACCCGAGCATCTTCTGGAACAGCTCCTCGTTATCCGATTCGGTAGTCGCCGCCGACCCGCCGGCGAATAAGTCGATCAGGTACGAGCTGATCGACTCGATCGAGTCCGTCGCATCCACGATGACCCGGCCGCTGTCGGCGAAACTGGGCAAACCCGGATGATCGCCGGCCTGGAGAACGCTGAGGGCGGAGCGGTCGCTGCTTTGGCCGTGGTCGAACTCGCCGACGAGGTATTCGTCGAGCACACGGTACGTGATGTCTTCGAAGTCCGACCGCCAGAGCTTGGTTACGATATCTTCTTCGGGAGAAAAGTTGTGGATTTCGTCCTTTAGAAGATCGACGAATCTCTCCAGCTGTTCCGAATTGACCTTGTTGTGAAAAGTAACCTCGCCGATGCCGTCCTTGTAGAGCATGAACGCCAGGCTGTCGTCGATCTTTTCGTTCTCGTAGACTACCCGGCCCTCCCACTTCATCTCGCACTGCTCCACGGTCAGGACAAGCGCTTCGTGGTCTTCGAAAAACGTGCGAAAGGCATCGTCGAATTCCTTTGCGAACTTGGCGAGTGTTGGATTGTTTTTTGCGTAGGTCTTTTTGCCGGTAACGAACTTGGAAAGGGTGTTCGTAATACGCCGCACTTTTTCCACGGCGTGAAGGGGTTCCAGAGCCGTACCGGACTCGTGGGCATTTTGATCGGCGCTCTTATCCATATCTGTGTCCCGCAGGGGATTAACCGTGATGATGCAATAGATATGCCAAGGAGGCACGAGGACAACCAGCATCCAAAAAAGATTCCGCTTTTCTTGAAAGTCGATCTGTTGCATTATGCCTGTAGCCCGTTTCGGCACACTTTGCCGCCAGCAGAGGGTTAAAGAGTGAAACGACTGTTGGTCATAGCAGCCACGTTCCTGTTCGTGGCCCACCCCGCCGGAGCCACGCAGTCCGAGAAGGACACGCCCGAGCCGCTGTCCCCCAGCTTGCGGCCCGCGGAATCCATTAACCCATACCAGATTATGGACCTCATCTGCGACGGCAGGTCGGACTCCGCCATGACCATCCTCGGCGACGAGCCGTGGGCGACGTCACGCGATCCCATGGTGCTTCTGCTCAAGGCGCGTGTGATGCGCGACCAGCTTCCCGACGAGGACAACAATAAGGAACTGCTGCGGGACGACGTCAATCGGATACACGCCGTGTTCGACCGCGTCATCGAGCTGTGTGACGAGGCGACGGAAAACGGCGCTTTGGACCCCAAGTTCCGTTATTACCGGGCCCGCGCCCATTTTGGCAAGGCGCAGCTGCACACTCTGACAAAGGGTTATTGGAGCGCTGGGCGCGCGGGCGGGCGGGCGAAAAAGGATTTCGAGGAATACCTGCGGCACGTACCGGATGACCCCGACGCCCAGGGCGACCTGGGCGCTTTTTTGTATTTCGCGGACGCGATTCCCGGCGTGGTGAAGTTCTTCTCAAAGCTCCTTTTCTTTCCCAGCGGCGACCGCGAGAAGGGCCTGCGAATGATCGAATACGCCGCGACCAACAACGGTCCGTTTCACAGCGATTACGAGATCGCGCGCGCGGCCATCGACTTGTTGTTCGACGGGCATCTGGAAAAGGGTATCACCGCCATGTCCGCCCTGGTTGACCGCTACCCGAACTACACCCGGCTGGCGGAGCCGTACGGCGTGCTGGCACCGCTCTATCCCTTGAAGTTGAGGGAATTCCAGCGCATCGAGGACAAGAGTCTCGCACGCCACCTGGGCCGCCGGGGCCACGACGCGAACTGGAACCTGGTAAAGCGCATGCATCTTCACCGGGCCTTCTCCGACATGTTTTTCCTGTCTCCCGCAACGGCGGTATTCTCGTTCACCACGCTGATCGACAATCCGGTCGCGAGACCCGACTGGATGCTCCCGCTGGCGCTGCTAAACCGCGGCATCCTCTACGCGAAGTCCGGCAGGACAACCGAGGCACGAGAGGCTTTCTCAGGGGTAATCGAATCCGAGGAGATGAAGTTCTTCCACGATACGGCGCACAAGCTGCTGAAGGGTCTCGACGAGCCCTACGAGGTAATCGAACTCGAAGAGCTGGAATTCGTCGGCCGCATCTACGACGTCCGCCTTGCCGAAGCGTCGGAGGGCCTGGAGCGCTACCGGCAGAATCACGGTGAGGACGTGATCTACCACTTTTACAACGGCGAACTCAACCTCGTCGCGCAGGAGTTCGAGGCGGCCGCCCGCGCGTACATGGCGGCGCTCGACGTGGAAGCCCCGCACATCGACCAGAGTTACCAGATGTTCGCCGCGCTGCGGCTCGCGGAGATTCACGGCCACGAGCAGCGTTTTAGGCAGGCGGTTGACTATATCGACGAGGCGCTCAAGTACACCCATGCCGCGCACCTGTTCAACTTCATGGTCAACGCCCGAAGACGCTATTACACGCTGTTGGACGACGGCACGCTCACCGATCTTCCAACGATGCTCTTTCAACGGGTTCCACAACGGACCCGGCCCGCTTACGTCGGTCCCTGATCCCCAGCCGCCCCCCGTTTCGCCCCGGTGTCACCGAGATTCCGCGCCACGATGCGCGCGTTCCGTCGCAATCCAGCGGCCTTGCAGCGGCCGATGGCGCTGTCGCGGGTCAATTCCCTAAAGTCCTCATCCCCGACTTCGCTCAGTTCCCTCAAGGACATCCCGACGAGCCGATTGGGGGGCTCGCCGGTAAAGACGTTGGAATCACTCGGGTAGTCGTTGAACGGGCACGCGCGCTGGCAGTCGTCGCACCCGAACAGGTTGCCGGAGATGGCGCGATGGAATTCCCGCGGGATGTCGCCCCGTTTTTCGATGGTCAGGTAGGAAATGCACTTCGTTGCATCGAGCGTATAGGCCTCGTCGAGCGCCCCCGTCGGACACGCGTCCATACATCGCGTGCACGACCCACAGAGGCTCCTCAGGGGCGCGTCGCTGCGCAGCTCCAGGTTCGTCACCAGCTCACCCAAAAACACCCACGAGCCGAACTCGGGCGAAATCGCCATGGTGTTTTTCCCGAGCCAGGCGATGCCGGCCCGCACCGCCAGATCGCGCTCCGATATGGGCTGCGTATCGACGCATATCGCCGATTCCATCCCGGGGAAGAACCGGCGCAGCCGCCCGTCGAACTCCGTCAACATTTCGGTCAGCACTGAGTGGTAGTCGCGGCCGTGCGCGTAGAGGGAGAACACGCCCTTGCCCTCTTCGATTTGCGTCTCGTTTCTTTCGGCCCGCGCTTCCGAATAGTAGTTCAATGCCACGCTGACGACCGACCTGGCTCCCGGCAGCAACAACCCGGGATCGTGCCGCTTGTCCGCGCCCCCGGAGAGGTAGCGCATCTCTCCGTGTTTGCCCTGCTGTATCCAGCGGTCGTACGCGCGGTCCGACTCCGGCGACGGTTTGATGTCGGCTATGCCGGCGTCCGAAAAACCGGCCTCGCGCGCGGCGCCCTTTATCAGCGTCTCCGCAGAGTAACGGACCGGGCCGTTATTCCTTTTCGTCCCCGGTCTCATAGTAGTCCTTTATTTGCTCGGCGAATTTTTCGAGCTTCTTGTCGACGAGATCGTTGACGCTGTTTTTCTCGAAACTCCCGTCGGACATCTGCTGCCCCGCTTTCACACCGGTCAGGAGCTCCACGCCCTCGTCGATGGCCTCGATGGCGTAGATGTGAAACCTGTTCTCCTTGATCGCTCTTACGACATCGGTGCGCAGCATCAGGTCCACCATGTTCAACTTTGGAATGATAACGCCCTGCGTACCGGTGAACCCCTTGATCTTGCAAATGTCGTAGAAGCCGTGCACTTTTTCGTTGACCCCGCCGATCGGCTGGATCTCGCCTTTTTGATTGACCGATCCGGTCACGGCAAGGTCCTGCCTCAACGGCAACTCGGCCAGACTCGATAGCAAACCGTATATCTCGGTGGATGACGCGCTGTCGCCGTCTACTCCACCGTACGACTGCTCGAAGCAGATGCTCGCACTCATCGCCAGCGGGCGGCTCTGCGCAAATCGTCGTCTCAGGTAACCCTCGAGAATCAGGCTGCCCTTGTTGTACGTCTTGCCGCTCATTTCCGCCTCGCGCTCGATGTTGATGATCCCCGCTCGTCCCATCGACGTCTCAACGGTTATGCGGACGGGTTTGCCGAACGAGTAATCTCCAAGATCGAAGACCGAGAGGCCATTGACCTGACCCGCCTTGCTGCCGTCGATATCCAGCAGGATGGTTCCGTCCGCGAGCATCTCGCCCAACTTTTCTTCGGAGAGGTTGACGCGACGAATCCTCTCCTGCACCGCCCGGTCCACGTGCTCCGCCATCACGAGTTCCGCGCCCGCCTTGCCCGCCCAGTAGTTTGCTTCCCTTACGATATCCGCGACGTCACTGAAGCGGGTCGTGAGCTTGTCCTGCCGGCCTGCGATCTCGGCCCCCTGCTCGGCGCACGCCGCCACCGCCGACTTGTGGAACGCGAGCAGACGCTCGTCGGTTATGAGTTTCTTGATGAACTGGCCGTACTTGTTCAGGTTCTCCTGGTCGTTGGGGATCTCGGTATCGAAATCCGCTTTTACTTTGAAGATCTTCCGAAAATCCTCGTCGTATTGGTACAACATGTGGTAAGAGTCCGCATCCCCTATCAGAACCACTTTTACGTCGATGTCGATCGGCTCCGGCTTGAGGGCGGACGCCGGTCCGAAGAACGCCGTGTCGAGCGCCTGGATCGATATCTTCTTGTTCTTCAGCGTCCGCTTCAACGCAGGCCATACGGCTGGTTCCTCGAAGACATCCGCCAGGCTCAGGACCAGGAATCCCCCGTCCGCCTGCAGCAGGGAGCCGGACCGGATCATCGTCAGGTCTGCGCGCTGCCCCCCACGGTCGTCGGTCATGCGCTCGATCGTCCCGAAAACGTTGCGGTACGTCGGAGCGGTTTCGATGATCACGGGGGCCTCTTTCGAGCGCGCGTGCTCGACGATGACGTTCACTTCAAATTCCACGAAAGTCCGCTCGCTCTTGCGCGCCTCCGGGTCCTCCAACTCGATGAACAGCTCGAGGTTGTCAGTAGCGTACTCCCGCAGCTCGGTCAGGTACCGGCGCAGGTCGGCGTCCGGAAACCTCTCCTCGACTTCTTTGACGCATGTGTCGATGATGGGGCTGACGAATTGTTTCTGCAGGGCGCGAACGTTGTCTGCCAGGCCGCGGTCGAGATCGCGGGTCGTTTTGAGAAACGCCTCCATCCGCGAGCTGAGCATTTCGTGGTCGTCCCGCAGCCGTTTGTGTTCTTTCTCCTTGAGTTGCCCGGCCGCAACGAGGCCCGGAAGCTCCTCCATCTCCACCGGCTTGTCATCGATCACCGCTACGATAGCTGGACGCGTGAAAGGCCCGTACTGAACCTCGTGCAACTGAAATCCTTTTTCGGTGATCAGCTTCTCGAACTCCGTGGCCTGCTCGGTCCTGCGGCCTTTCGCGCGCGACATGATTCGTTTTTGACGCTGCGTGTAGCCTTCGGTCTCCAACACTTTTGGAACGTGCTCGCGGAGCGTCTTGACGACCTCCGTCATGCTCTTCTTGAACGCGGCGCCCTGGCCGGCCGGCAGGTAGACACACGCCGGTTCTTCCGGTGAGCGGAAGTTGTGGACGTAGCAGATATCACGAAGTTGCTTTTCTTGTTTGGGCAGGCTGCGCAGCAGTCGCTGAATGGTCGTCGACTTGCCCGTTCCCGTGAGCCCCGACACGTAGATATTGTAGCCGGGGCTTGTGATTTCGAGACCAAGCCGTATCGCGTCGAGCGCGCGATCCTGCCCGATGATATCCGTGCAACATTCCATTTCGTCCGTCGTCTCGAATCCCAGACGATCCGGATTGCAGCGCCATCTCATGGCTTCGGCCCCGACCTCCAGATCAGATGAACCACCCATTACGACCTCCTGATGTGGTTTTCCCACTGCGATTTACACTTGAAATAGTAATGAACCGACGTGGCTTCGTCAAGTTGGCCCACGGCGAACGCCGTCGGGGCTGGAAGAAGGCATCCGGGAAAGGTCAGTCCAGCTCGAAGAGGTTGCGCCAGTCGACGTCCTCTTCCAGCGGCTTCTGGTCCTTCTTTTCCAGGTAGAAGCGGCCCATCACGAGCACGTCCATGTTGGTGCGCATGAAACACATGTAGGCGTCGTGCGGCGTGCACACGATCGGTTCGCCGCGCACGTTGAACGACGTGTTGATGATAACGGGGCACCCGGTTTTGCTCTCAAATCTCTTGACGAGGTCGTAGTAAATGCGGTTTTCCTCGCGGTTGATCGTCTGTATCCTGGCCGATCCATCGACGTGAGTTACCGAAGGGATCTCGCGTTTGTCCTCGCGCACCTGAGCGACGAGCAGCATGTACGGGCTGGGAACGTCGAGTTCGAAATAGTCGCTGACCCGCTCCTCGAGGACGGTCGGTGCGAAGGGCCTGAAGCTCTCCCGGAATTTGATCTTCATATTGACCACGTCTTTGTTTTCCGGGTTGCGAGCGTCCGCGATAATCGTCCGGTTGCCCAGCGCCCTCGGCCCGAACTCCATTCGCCCCTGGAACCAGCCGATGACTTTCTGGGCAACGATGGCATCGGTGGTTCTGTCAAGGAGTTCGTCTTCGGGAAACTCCTTATACACCGCGTCGCCCGCATCCAGGTACTCGCGGATTTCATCCGCCGCGAATTCCGGCCCCAGGTACGCGTGCCGCCATTCGAAGTTGCGCTCGTGGTCCAGGATCGAGTTATAGATGTAGCTCGCAACACCAACGGCCCCACCTGCGTCCCCGGCCGCCGGCTGAATGAAAATATTCTTGAAGGGTGTTTCCCTGAGCACGCGCCCGTTGGCGACACAATTGAGGGCCACGCCTCCCGCCATGCACAGGTTCTCGCTGCCCGTCTTGGCGTGGGCGTGTTTCGCCATGCTCAACACGACGTCCTCCGTCACCCTCTGTACGCTGGCCGCCATGTCCATGTGGAACTGTTCGAGTTTGCTCTCCGGATCGCGGACCGGCCGGCCGAACAGATCGTTGAATCTGCCGTTCGTCATCGTGAGGCCGTAGTCGTAGGCGAAGTACTTCATGTTCATTTTGAAGCCGCCCTCGTCGTCGAACCGGATGAGCTCGAGCACCTTGTCGTAGTACTTGGGTTTGCCGTACGGTGCCAGGCCCATGACCTTGTATTCCGCGCTGTTCACCTTGAATCCGAGATAATACGTGAACGCGCTGTACAGCAACCCGAGTGAGTGCGGGAACTTGATCTCCTTGAACAGCTCGATCGCCCTTCCCTCCCCCCTGCCGATCGTCGCCGTCGCCCATTCTCCCACACCATCCACGGTGATGACGGCCGCTTCCTCGAATGGGGACACGAGGAAAGAACTCGCCGCATGAGAGAGGTGGTGTTCGATCAGCAGCACCTCGCCGTGGTAGTCCAGTTCCTTCTTTATCATCTGCGGGATCCACAGCTTCTGGCGCAGCCATACCGGTATGGCCTTGAGAAACGACCGCAGTGACTTGGGAAACGTGGCGAGATACGTGTAGAGAATACGTTCGAACTTGATAAACGGCTTGTCATAGAAGCCCACGTAGTCTAGGTCCGCCGCCGTGATCCCTGCCTCATTCAGGCAATACTTGATCGCGTTCAAAGGAAAGTCCTGATCGTGCCGTTTGCGGGTGAAGCGCTCCTCCTGCGCCGCGGCGATAATAACGCCGTCCTTGAGCAGGCACGCCGCCGCGTCGTGGTAATAACAAGAAATGCCCAGGATGTACATAAAGCCCTTTCCTAGTGTTGTGTCCCGGAACTTCGTTTACAATCGTTGCGCGCGCGCACGCGCGCATCCCGCCCGACGATTTCTTGCGGCGCTCTGGCGCGGCCCGCCGGGGGCCACCCGGCCGAAGCGGGTAAAAAGCTCCCCGGACGTCGCGCTAGAACTGTCTTTTCGCCTCTTCCAGACCCGTCACCGACGCTTCCCTGGGCTGCCACAGTGAATCATTACCGGGGAACTTGCGGTCGAGCAGATCCCCGCGAAACGTCCGCGCGAGGATCGCCGCGATGCCCATGACCAGGAAATAGAGAATGGTAAGAATGACTTTGGTGTTGAAGACGCCCAGTACGTGCGCGAACTTCTTCCAGCCTGCCCATATGCTTTTCAGTATTCTTTTCATGTTAATCCCGTTGACAAACGCGTGCGGCCCGCCCGAAAACCCTTGCGGCATCAATCGCTCGTGAGGTCTCCATTATATAGCATAACTCGAATTGGGTCAACAGCTTGCAAATCGATCCCCGGGCCGGCCGCAGGCAATCCCTCGCCCGAGTCAAACTATAATTCATTTGTTTCTCCATAGTTAGCCTCATTGCGTCAACACAGAGACCGCGGGCTCAGCGGGCCGGGCACCGGAACGGGGGCACTCCGGCTCAGACAGTCCGCGCCGTCGACCCCCCCGTTCCTGCGCGCCCGGCCCAAACGGTCGTACGGTGGTTTTGACGCGTTGAGGGTAGCAGCGGCCAAATCGGGGTGCTGGAACGTCCAGGAAGTGCTTTTCACATGGTCGGGGATCGTGCAATACTCTGCGGAGATTGAGCCTTTCGCCCGATTCTACCCACGGCACCACAGGAGATTGTAGCACAGATGGCGTACATAAAGACGATCAAGGAAGACCAGGCGCGGGGACAACTCAAGACCTACTATAAGAAATACGGCGATCCGTTCTCCGGCGTAGACAACATCCTGAAGATTCACAGCCTCGATCCGGAGTCGCTGCGGCATCACTACGAGTTTTATAAGCACCTGATGACGGGGACTCCGAACCTGAGTCGGATGCAACGCGAGATGATCGCGATCGTAGTATCGAGGATCAACGCCTGCCACTACTGAGTACGCCACCACGGAAGAGGTCTCTTCCAGATAACCAAGAACGAGAGCCTGGTGGCGGCAATGAAGGGCGACTACAAAGCCGCCGACATTCCGGCAAATGACAGGGCGATGCTCGAATACGCCGTAAAGCTGACTTCCGATCCGTGCCACATGGAGCGGGCGGACGTCGAGCGCCTGCGGGAGGCGGGCTTCGAAGACGCCTCCATCCTCGACATCGCCCAGGTAACGGCGTACTACAACTTCGTAAACCGGCTCGCCTGCGGGCTCGGTGTCGAGCTCGAAGCGTACTGGGAGAAGACACCCTAGGGCAGAAAGTGTTCGGGGCGCCCTAGTTTCTCCGGCAGGTACGTGTCGATCACGTAGTTGAGGCCGTGCTTGGCCAGCGCCTGTTGTTCCGCTCTTACCCCCATCTTGATCAGTTGTTCCAGCGCCCGCTGCCAGGGTTTGTGGTGCAGGACGAACGGGTCGTTTGCCAGCGCGTCCTTGGCGCGTTTGATGTCGACTTCTTTGAGCGGATGCGTGGGTAGCTTGTAGGTCACGATGTCCTGGGGCGTGATGCCGAGAAACCGCGCCTGCGGCACGCAAAAGAACTCGTTGAGGTGCGCCGCGTTGCCGCTGCCGACCTTCAGCGTCCGGTAGATGTTGCTGAACCCGTACGGATCGCCGTCGACGAACACGTATACGGGCAACTTACGCGTGTCGGCGAGCCGGCGGATGAACCGCCTGCACGCGCGCGTTGGAACACCGCTCATAGAGACCAGAATACAGTTGGCCCTCTTCCAGTAGTTGTGTTTGACGAGCCGCTGAAACATTCCCGCGGTCTCGATCACCAGGATGAAATCCGCTTTCGTCTCGAACTCGAGATGCTCGACCGCGATGGGAATCGAATAGGCACCGCTTCCGAACTTCGTGCAGTCTATTCTAATACTCTTGCCCGTGTCGTGGTCGACGTCTTTCACGACCAGCTTACCCGCGATGTCTCCGCCTTTCTCCTCGGGTATGAAGCCGAGCTGCTCCCGGTTCAGGCTGAAAAACGCCTCGACATCGTCGATGACCGCGTCCGATTCCGGCTGTTCATTGAACCGTGCCGCGTCCCAGTTCTTCGATACGTAATACGCCTCGCGCTTGGTTGCGATATCATCGGTTTCGACAAGTTCCTTGGAAAGAGCCATCATGCGCAGCGTCTGCGCGAACGTCTTCACCGTGTTTACGGTGAGCGTACGCTCCTTTTTCCTCCCGCGCATCTCGAAGAAGCCGTGCTTCGGGTGGTAGCGGACGTTCGACAGTGCCCGTAGCGGAAACTTCATAGCCGGCTTTTTCCCATCGAGAATGGCTCCCTTGATGCGCGTTGCCTCGGTCCGGATCCGTTTCGTTACGGAGTTGCTCTTTGCCACTGCGTTCTCCCCCGGGTTGGCTTAGGGTTTTCGACTGCGCTCGAGTGTCGTCTTCAGACGGTTGGTCACCTTGGTCTCTTCTCTGTCGGAGAATTCGAGAATCTCCTTGAGGGCGATACCGATATGCGGAATATACTTCTCGATATACGAACGCTTCTTTTCTTCCTCGCGTGCCCGCGCTCCCTTGCGGATGAAGCGGGCCAACTGACGGCCGCATTCTTGCAAGCCGAGCTTGATTTCCTTGATGATTTCCGCGTAGTGCGCGATCGCCTCCTTGCTCTCCGACGTAAACGGAACCCACGCCGAGGCGATGTGCACCATGATCAGCAGCGGCCCCGAGGGCAGTGCGCCTCGTGACTGCGCCACCCCGTAGCTCTTCCAGCCCGTCGCTATCACGGACTGCGTGATGGCGCACGCCGCTTGCTGGTAGATCAGCGGGGCTCGGTTCGCGAATCTGTAGAGTCTCACCGTATCCTCGTCGGTGAACGCGTCGCCGCCGTAGGCAAAGGCAACCTCGATCTGAAACGGGTTGCCGCGATAAACGGCCGGCGGGCGCGTGACGGCGGCGATAAAATCCGGATGAGTTTCACGGTCCATACTCCTCGCGAGCAGGTCGTCACCGATTGGGGACAGGCAGTTCGTCGGCGGTTTCATTATTTTGGCTTGGGCGAACGCCTTTACCAGGGCTTCCGCCTGCTCCCGTGTCACACGCCGGGGCCGGGTCGATTTCTTCACTCCGGCCGCGTCCAGCACTTCCACCGACACCTTGGCACTCATTCGTGAAAACTCCGTCTCGAGAAAACTGCGCACGTTGCGCGCCTTGGTGAATCTGAGCATATCGAGCAGCACACCCAGCTCCACACCATGGGGGTGCGGCTTGATGGCCCTCGCTTCCGCGGGCAGTTGCGGGGCGAGACGCTCGTATACAATCTCGTCGCCCCGCGGCGGGCGGTAGACGAATCTCGCGTGGGGGTTCGCCATGGCCACCTGGTGGAGGTAGGCATCCACCGAGCGCTGGCCTTTCTTGTAGGCGGCAAGGAATTCCATTTCCACGCGGATGCCGTGCGGCCGATCCCAATCGGTCGTGCTCTCCCTGACAATTACCGGGCTGTTGGTCTTGGTATCGATCCGCAGCTCGTAGACGTGTCCCTTTTGCCTTGGACCGGTCCGCGTGACGACGCGTACCGGCGTACCCGTGGTCAGTTGTGCGTACATTCCTGCCGCCGAGATCCCGATCCCCTGTTGCCCGCGAGCCTGCTTGAGAATGTGGAACTTGGAACCATAGAGCAGCTTGCCGAATATCTTCGGCACCTGTGACTTGACGATGCCTGGCCCCGAGTCCTCGACGACCAGGCGATATCGATTCTCGGCAACTTCCCGGATTTCCACGAGCACGTCGGGCAGAATCCCGGCTTCCTCACAGGCGTCGAGCGCGTTGTCGACGGCCTCCTTGACCGCCGTCAGCAGCGCCTTCGGCAGGCTGTCGAACCCCAGCAAGTGGCGGTTCTTGGCGAAGAACTCGCTGATCGATATCTCACGCTGGCGGACGGCGATCGTCTGCGCGGTCTGATACGTCTTTCCGTCCCGCTTTTGTTTCTTCGGCGGTGTCTTCGCGGCGGCGGCTGGCGCCGGCTCCGCGTCTTTCTCGCTACCCTCGAAAAGAGGCAGCGCGTCGGTGACATCGTCGGGCGCCCCGCGGCGGAGCGGTTTTTTTGCCGGCGCCCGTTTGCCCGAGCCGCGCTTTTTCTTCGCCTTCTTTTTCGTAGCCCCTGGCATCCGGCTCCCTTCGCCTCGTTCGTGCTGGATTACGTGCCGTGCCGCCGTGCGGCCAAAACCCGTACGCATACTAATGACCGCTCCCGACCCTGTCAACGGCTGCCTCACCGCATTCCTATGCGGTTTCGCCATTTCGGACCGCGGGAGAGCGGACCCCTCCCGCACCGCGGCGGGAATCCCCCGGGGAACCCCGCCGGGGGGAACGATTATTGCTTTCGATTCCGGCGCGGAACCCCGTGGTTTCAGAATATGCGGGAACAACCCGCCCGCCGCGGCCGCACATCGTCACGGTCCCGACGCGGGCACCCTAACGGGCGGCAGCCGTTTCCGATCGGCTGCCTCACTTATGCGACCATGACACGAGACAACAACCGGGCGGCGACCGCCGTCGTACTGACACTTGTAACCCTGGCCGTCATCATGGGCGCCCTGTCCGTGGTCCGCCGCGGCGGACCCGGACAGCCCGCGCCGCGGATCGCCAGCCAGGCCGATGACCAGGCGTTTTACATCGCACAGACCGCGCTGGATCGCTCCGTAAAGGCGCTGGTCGCTAACCCGCGCTGGCGAGATGGCTTCAGTGACATCCCGTTCGCGAGCGGTACCTACAGCGTCGATGTGTACGGCGCCGACTCGGCTGCCGGCAGCGACGATCGTTCCGTGCCTCCAAACTACGTGCGCATCGTCGCCTCGAGCGAAATCGACGGCGTGCGCAAGGCCGTCGAGGCGGTATGGGTCAACGCCATGTCCGCGTTCTACTACAACTACGCGGCAGGCGATCGCATCGAGATCGGCCACGAGGACGGATCGAATCTCGTCGTCATGGGAAATCTCCACAACAACGCCTGGAACGGCGGGAATATCGACGTCCATGCGGGCGCCCGCGTCTACGGCAACGTGACCGGAGCCGGAGATATCCATATCGGCCGCGGGCGCGGCGGGCGGGCGGCGGTGGTCTACGGCAACGTCTGGGGCGCACGGCTGCGACTCTCCGGCGCTGGCCGCATCGACCGCTACCAGAATCTCAGCGAGGAGAACGAGGGCATGGACCTCAACGGCGACGGTGACACGACGGACATTGGGCTGTCCGGGGATCCGTTGCGGGTCCAGGTCACCGAGGGGATCTCGGTCTCGGGACGGCCGCTCGCCGACGGCCAGAGCGATGCCCGCATCGGCGGCGGCATGGTGCCGGTTGCGGTCGGTGCCCCGCGGGCCGGCCCTATCGTCGACCCGCGCCCGGATTTCACGGCCTACTACGAGTTGGTGACGGGGGCCTCCACCTACCCGCCGGCGCTCGACCACGTCGCCTCATCGATCCTCGGCGACGGGGACGGTCACTATTTTGCCTCTGCGGGCGCGTTCATCGAGTGGCTCAGGTTTCACAACGACTCCGCCGTGCTCTGCTGGCGGTGTGCCGGCGACGGCTGGATCGACCCCGCGGGCACCACCGCCTGCCCCACGTGCAACGGGACCGGTGCCGACCGCGCCGTGGAAGTGGCCGGCGTGTTCTACGTCGATGACGAATCCCTCGACCTGGGGGAATTCGGAGACAACCTCGTCGTGCACGGCACCATCGTCGTCGCGTCGGGCAACCCCTATCGCTGGCCCAGAACGACCGTGAACGTCCCCGGCGAGCCGGCCGCGATCGATCATTTCCCCACGAAGGGACGATTCGTGCTCGAGGGACCGCGACGCATGCATTTCACCCAGACCTATCGCTCCGACGAGGAAGCGGGCGCCTACGAGTGGAGCAAGCGCGTCGTGTACGCGGGCGTGGACACACAGATCATTCCGGTGCGGGCGCCGCGTGCGGGTCAGACGATGCACGATTTCCCGGCCATCCTGGCGCCGGAAGCGGTGGACATCGCGCCCCGCGGAGCCGGTTTCGCGTACCATCCCGGTGACATCGGCGACGAGGCCCTGACCGTGCTCCACGGTGTGGTGTTCTCGGGGGAAACGCTTCGCATCCACGGCCGGGGAGGCTGGAGCGGGGAGACACTGGTATTCGACGAGGAGCTGAACCGCGGCGGGGACGAAGCACTCGACGAATCCGTCCTCAACATCGACCTCGACGGCGACGGCGACATTTTCGACCGCGTCGAGTTGTCCGCCGTCACCACCGTCCCGGTGGTGCCGGTCTCGAACCGGCGCTACAACGTGGACATCAACAGCGACGGCGTCCTCGACAAGGTGATGATCGGGGTGGACTACCGCGGGTTTTTCGACCGCCACGGTTACCGCTATCCGCTGCTCGTCTACCACCGGGGCATCCTGCTCGCCCAGCAGATTCACACGTGCGAGGCGGTACGGGTCGAGTTCGACCCGGACATCGCCGCGGCGGGCATTCCCTTCGGCTTCGAGGTCAGTTTCGGGGTCGCCCCGTACCAGGGGCTCGTCTCGTGGCGCGAGCAACCGTCTCCCTAACCCCGCTCGATCGTCACGCCGGCCCGCCGGGCCCGGCGTCCATTCCCGCGCCCGCGGCCGGGAGGAGCGGTGAGAACACACCGAGGTATTTTTTCCTTTCACGCGTCCAGCGATACGTCTCGAGCAGTTCGCTCATCTTCTCCACGCGGCGGCGGCTTTCTTCGGGGTTGGCAAAAACATGGTGGATCCGATCGGCAAGATCCTCGGGATCGTCGGGGTCGTAAAGGACCAGCGCCTCATCGGAAAAGTATGATTCGATCGCGGTGGTGCGCGCGGCGACGATCGGCTTTTCAAGCGCGGCGAACTCGAAGATGTCCGGGCCGATCACCTGGTTCGCGTACCGGTCCGCCCTCTCCGGGACCAGCGCGACATCCGCCGACAAAATCTCCTGCAGAGCCCCGCCCGCTTCCGCCACCGTGTGCACGCGAGCGCCTACCTCGTGCTCGGCGGCGAGCGCCGGCAGCCGGTCGTCGGCGGCTCCGACCATCACGTGCAGTTCGACACCGGGTACTCTCCGCGACACGATTCCGAGTGCCCGCACGAGACCCCTCATCGTGTGCGGGCCGGCCCCGCGCGTGATGACGCGAAAGACACCCCGGCGCCGTTCATCCTTCTTGCGTTCGGCGAGCCGTTCGAGCGTTCCCCGGCCGGTAACGGGAGCAAGCAGTGGCTCTTCGGGCACGTCGACGACGACGACGATCTTGTGAATGTCCGCGCCCCGGCGCCCCATGTCGTCGCGCATCTGCCGGGTGCCGACGACCACCCGCCCCGCCAGGCGACAGGCCAGCCGGCCCACCCACTCCACGGTGACCGACACCGGGCCCCGCCGTGACTTCGAATACACGCCGGCGCGATTCTCGGCAAGCGGCTCCATCATGTGCACGACCGAAGCCACACCGGCCAGGCGTGCCGCGGCGAGGGGGATGACGAGCCAGGCCGAGGCAAGGTCGACCTGGACCATGGCGAAACGGTATTTGAAATGGAGGGCAACGAGCCACACCGCTGCACGCAGCGAGAACAGGGCATTGGCTCCGGCGCCGCGCCGGTCGAGTGAGCCGCGACCGCAGTAGTGGGGTCTGGCGCCTGCGGGCCGGGCGAGTGTGCCGGCACCGCGCCGGCAGATCAGGTGCGTATCGATCCCGCACCCCGACAGCGCGCGGGCCTCTCGCATCGGCGTGCGCCCGGTTTCCGGCGTGCCGCGGTCCACAATGCACACGCGGGGCGCGTCCCGCGCCCGTGCTTCCGTCTGCCGGGGATCTGCGGTCACTCCTGCGCCTCCCGCCTTTCCGGCGCTGCTCGTTTACCTCCGCCCTCGATCGCTCGCGTCCCGGCCCGGTTCGACTCCGCACAGCAGTTTCGAGAACAGCGCCTCGCGCTTGCTGCACATTCGTTCCAGTGCGTATTCCTGCTCCACGATTCGGCGTCCCCGTGCGCCGCAGGCGCGCAGCCGCCCGGGGTCGGCGAGGAGCGAGCCGATCGCGGTACGCAGTGCGTCGACATCACCCGGCGGCACCAGGATGCCGCTGTGTCCGTCCTCTACCATTTCGACGACACTGCCCACATCGGTGGCGACAACCGGCAATCCCGACGCCATTGCTTCCAGTACGACGTTCGGAAACGCCTCGGTCCGCGACGGCAGCACGAAGAGATCGGACAGGCGGAGTATCTTGTCGACATCCTCGCGGAAGCCGGCGAAGATCACCCGCTCGCCGATACCGAGACGCGCCGCCCGTTCTTGCAGACGGCCGCGCTCGGCCCCGTCGCCGACGATCACGAACTGAACGCCGCCGTTCGCCGCCATGATTCCCTTCGCCGCATCCAGCAAGAGGTCGATACGCTTGAGCGGTTTCAGCGTGGCAACGGTGGTCACGACCCTCGCTGCGCCGTCGATCCCCAACTCGTCCCGCAGCGCGCCGTCGCCTTCACCGGGCCTGAACGTCTCGAGGTCCACGCCGTTGTGAATGACGTCGATTTTCGATGCGTCGAGGTTTTCCGTATCCCTCAGGTATTGCCGGTGCCGATCCGCTACCGCTATAAACCGATCGACGCCGGCCAGAAACGGTTTCTGATAGGGTTTGAACATGCGGCCGCCGTCTTCGCCGCCGGTCCCGTGGATGGACACAACGATTCGTTTCACCCCGCCGGCGAGTTTCGCGAGCGGAGAGAAAATGAGTGTATTCGGGTGCGGCACCGTATAGATGAGGTCGATCCGCTCACGGTCGATAATCCGCATCAGGCGGGCGAGGGCGAGGGCGTCGAACCTGCTCTTCTGTATCCCGTCGTAGAAAGGGGTGCCCAGATCGACGAACGCTTCTTTGAAGTAGCCCCCGAGTTTGAGGCAGCAAACCGATATTCGATAGTGCGTCGTGTCGACGCGCGACACGAAATCGTACAACTTCTTTTCCAGCCCGCCCATCACGAGCTCGTTCTCGAGAATGAGAATATTGTGAACCCGGCCGCAGCGGGTTTCGGAATATGTCATCGGCATACGCGTACCATGCGCCTAGGGGTCCTCGCCGGATACGATTCGTTCGAAGAACGCGGCGTACGCCCGGCCGAGGACTTCGGCCGAGAACCGCTTGTCTACGAGCGCGCGAGCGCGCGCGCCCATCGCGGCGAGATCACTCGCGCTGGCGGTAATCGACCCGATCGCCGCCTCGATTTCCGCAATCGACCCGCACACCACCCCTACGTCTTCGCCCGTGATGATGTCGTCGACATCGGCCAGCGCGACGACCGGCACGCCGTGGCTCCAGGCTTCCAGGTAGGCGTTGGGAAAACCTTCCACCCTCGAGGTGTTTACGAGCAGCACGGAGCGCTCCAGCCACTTGTGGACCTCGTCCGGCGCGACGTGCCCCACCCACCGCAGATTCGGTACCGACGCGGCGCTTTCCGCGATGCGGCCGGCGAAACCCGGCTCGGTCGCGGACTTGCCGCCGATGAGAACAAACTGTCTCGACGGCATCCGCCGGGCGAGATCGATGAACAACTCGGGTCTCTTGGCGCGCCGAATCGCGCCGATCCACGCCAGGCGGTCGCGCGCGCCGGCGGCGCCGGCACCTCTCACGTGGACTCCGTTCGGAATGACTTTCACCGGTTTACCGAGGTGTTGCCGGCACAGTTGCTCCTGCCGCTGGTTTTGCGCCACGATGCCGCTGGTCATCTTCAACCCCAGATAAAAAAGCGAGCGGTCGCGTATGCCGTCCACCCGTGCCGTGGAGAACGTGAGATCAGTGTCACTCCCCGTTCCGTAGACGAACGCCTTGCCGCGGCGGCGGCAGAACAGTCCGGTCACACCGGTGACCATGCCCGCGTTTCTCTGGTAGTAGAGATCGGCGTCCGCCCGCTCGAGGGCGTTGACGATACCGGTCCACCTGGGGTGGACGAAACGCAACACTGGAATCCCCCGCTCGGAGTGGAACGCGTTCTCGGCCGGATGCGGCAGGTCCCGGCCCGGTTCGAGATTCGCCACCACCAACGACACCTCGTTCCCGGCGGCGGCGACGGCGTCGGCCACGAACGCGGCCTGGGTCTCCGCGCCGCCGTACGGCGCGGAGTTGTCGCGACGATAGTAGGGGACGATACCCAGCGAGACGATACAGATCTTCATGATTTTTCAAGCCCGCCGGCCGCGACGAGCGGCCCGAGCCGCCGGTAGCGTGGTGCCCACCCCCGTGCGGATGAGGTCCGGCGTAGCGATTTTGATGTTACCACAATTGGATGTATGGTATAAAGGCAAAACACTTGCCTTTATTAAAGTTATGCTTCCCGGCCGGCCGTCTTCGCAGGTCGGCCGGCGAGGAACGCACCGCATGTCCAGCCGTCAAGAGACATACCGGGCCGCGCGGGTCATCGCCCTCATCCTGCTGACCGTTGCCTGTTACGCGCTGCCGTGGCGGCGGGCGGGTGCGGAGGTCGTCGGCCTGCCGCTGCTGCTCTTGCAGACGCTCGGGCTCCCCGGGTATATCCTTCTGCGCACGCTTCGGTGGCGAGCACGCGATCCGCTCGAGGTCGTTGCCGGTTCATTCCTGCTGGGCCTGGCCTATTTCCTGGCACTTGCCTTCATTGCCGCTGCCGCGGGGATCCCACTCGCCACGTTCGGAAAAATCCTTCCCGTCGCGGTCGTCGCGGTGGCCGGACTCGAGTGGTGGCGCCCGGCGGGCGGCAAACCACGGCCTCTCGCCGGCGGCGCCGGATGGGCGGTGGTTCTCACGGGCGTATTGATCGTCACTTTCGTCCTGGTGCTTCGCGCCGGTGCGCCGCTGGGCCACACCAAGGATACGCTCGACCATGTCGGCTACGTCGCGGAAATCCGCGACAGCGGAGAAGCGTTTCCGAGAACCGAGTTCTACGCCGAAAACGACGACAACGGGCGCGATATCCGAAAGGGCCTGTTGCACGTATTCTACGCGTTCACCAGCGGCCTGCTTGGTATAGAGCCGCTGCGGTTTTTCGACATTATGGCGGCTCTCCTCACTGTGATGCTGGCGCTGGCCGTTTACTCGATGGCAACGGGGTTTTTCGACGATCGCCGTGTCGCGGTATTATCGACGATCTTCTTTCTTATCGGCCCGGGGGGCATCACCGGTTCGGCAATCCGGACTTCCTTTTACCCGAACCGTTTCGGGATCGCGTTTTTCTTCTTTTTCCTGATTTATGGCCTCGCTTTTATCCGCAACCGGGATAAACGCGATGCCGCGGCCGCGGCCGTCCTCGCGTTTGCGGCCAGTGCGACCCACGTCTTTTATGCCGTCGCGGTGGTCTTCGCCGGTTTGATCGTGAAACTGTGGAAAATCTACTTCCCGTGGCACTCGGCCGGTGAACACATGAAACGCGTGATGACGCTGGGCTTGTCCGTGGTGTTGGCCATGGCACCGTTCACGGCGTACCGTTATGTCACCGCGTCGCCGGAGGCCAACGAACTGCACAGGCAGATTCAGGGGGTGTTGTTCGTTACCCCCACGCTCTACGTCGCAGACCCCATCCGGCTTCTCACGTGGTTGGGGCCGCTGGGAGTCGTATCGTTCCTGGCGCTGTTGCCTCTGTGGCGTGAACGGCAAAACCACGCGGGTCTTGGCTATGCCATGGCATCGCTGCTGACCATCCCACTGGTGCTGTTCAATCCGCTCCTGCTTCCCGTGCTCCACAAGGTCATGACGTATCTCGTATTCCGCCTCAACGTCGTTTGTCCGTTCTACGTCTTGCCGGCGTTTTTTCTGGTTCGCTGGTTCGCGCGCCGGCGGCCGGGCGCGCGCCGCGGCGGATGGAGCCACGTTTTGACCGGGTTGATCCTGATCGCAGTTGCCGTCCAATTGAAACCCCTGGCCTCCGCCGCTCTGGACCACTCGCGGGTCGAGAGGGAGCAGGCGCACAGTTACCGTATGTGGGAGGACGGTCTCCAGTTTCTCTCGGCGCTCCCCGGGCGCGCCGTTATCGCGAGCGACCCGGTAACTTCGTACTCGATCCCGGCTTTTACACAACACCACGTGGTTTGCACACTGGACCAGCATGCACCGCCCAACGACCTCAGGGTCGAGGAACGGATTGGCGCCGCGCGCGACATCATGAGTCCATTTGTCTCCGCGCGGCGAACAGCCGAGCTCATCCGCACGCACGGGGTCACGCACGTCGTGCTGAACCAGCGCTTCCGCGAGCCCACGGGCGTGCACTACTGGTCCGTGGACCCGGCGGTATACGCGGAGGCTCGAAACAAGTTCGTCGGGCAGCCGGATCTCTTCGAGACGTTGTTCGACAGGGACGGCTTCGTGGTGCTGCGCCCGGCGGCGGCCGATCCCGGCGATGCGCCCCCGCTCAACCGCTACTACGTCGATTCGATTCCCGGCGCTTTCGAGCGGGTCGGCCGCCACGCGGGGACCGCGTTCCTCGAAGGCGTGTCGATCGCGGGCACCGACGTGGAACGCGGCGGCGTGATGGAGCTGGCGCTCGTGTGGTCGAGCGCCCGGCGACACCCACTGGCGAACTACGTGGTGTCGATTCGTTTCGACCACGCGGACCCGCGCCTGCCGCTGGCCGGGCGGCCGTTTCCGAAGCTGGTGAGAAAGGGGGCTGAGGCGCTGCGGGGCGAGCGCTATCGTTTTCGTGCCGCGCACAAGATCGCCGGCGGACTCCTCGGGCCCGACGCGTGGCCCGAGGGCCAACTCGTGCTGGACCGGAGCCGGGTCCGGATTCCGAAAGATGTGGCGCCGGGCGAGTATACGGTCGCGGTGAAACTTCTGGCCGTTGCCAACCAGCCGAACTATCGCCTGCACGATTTGTTCTACGACGACGACCTCTACGATGCGCCGCCGGTCGGGCGCGTCGTTATACGTTGACGGCTTGCTTTTGCGCGCAATAGCCGGTACCATAGGCCACCTATGACAACCGTGCCGAGCAAGAACCTGGAAGTCTTTCCGAACCCCCAGCAGGACCGCCCGTACACGATCACGATGGAGTGTCCGGAGTTCACTTGCCTGTGCCCGCGAACGGGGCAGCCGGACTTTGCGACCGTCCGTATCCGGTACGTCCCCGGCGAACTGTGCCTGGAACTGAAGTCTCTCAAATCGTACCTGTGGTCTTTTCGCGACGAGGGGGCGTTTCACGAAGCGGTCGTCAACTCGATTCTTGACGACCTCGCCGCCGCGTGCCGGCCGCGGTTCATGGAGGTCACGGGAGATTTCTACGTGCGCGGCGGCATCCACACGACGGTAACCGCGACGGCCGGCACCGACCCGACAGGCGATTCACCGGCAGCGCAGACTTGATCCGCCATAAACACCAGCTCCTCGCCAACGGGCCGGGCACCAGGTCCGGATGCAGGACCCCGAATCTCTGGTTGGTCGGGGCCGGCCTCATTCCTCGGGGTCGCTGACCATGGGCACGAAGCGGACGTTTGCGATCTTCATTTGTACGATCTTGCCGTCCTTTTTTTCCAGTACGTAGAGCTCCTGGTGGTCGGTGCCGACGGGGATAACCATGCGCCCGCCGTCGGCCAGCTGATCGATGAGCGCTCGGGGCACGGTGTCCGGCGCCGCGGTTACCATGATGGCGTCGAAGGGCGCTGCCTCGGGCCAGCCCTTGTAACCGTCACCGATGCGCACGTCTACGTTGGCATACCCGAGCGCCGCCAACCGGTCCTTCGCCTGCAGCCCCAGGGGCTCGACGATTTCGATCGTGAACACTCGCCCGGCCAGCTCGGCCAGCACGGCCGTCTGGTAGCCGGAGCCGGTGCCGATTTCGAGCACGACGTCCGTCGGTTGCAGCTCTAGCGCCTGGGTCATGTACGCAACGATGTAGGGCTGGGAAATAGTCTGG
Organism: Candidatus Krumholzibacteriia bacterium; assembly: GCA_046754105.1. Classification (GTDB taxonomy): domain Bacteria; phylum Krumholzibacteriota; class Krumholzibacteriia; order WVZY01; family WVZY01; genus JAZGDW01. Next base: position 13,662 of record JBHHVD010000015.1, on the reverse strand, counting down.
TCGTAGCCGATGGCGAGCGGACTGTCGTGGTAGGCCCACGCCTCGTCCCCCGCCCGGACGAAAAGGTGCCGCGGCACCTTTTCCATGACCGCGAGAACCCTCTCGTCCCGCACCCCCCTCTTGCGGATCTGCGCCTCTACCATCCGCAAACGTTCCGTCTTGTAACTGTCCGTGCCCGGGGCCTGGGCCATGGCGAGCTCGTTTTCGATACCGGTCCACGCCGTGTACCGAAGGCAGGTCAGCACAGCAAGGATCCAGATCGACCTTTTCATTGTTCCGCCGGCGTGTTCTGGAAGTACCACCTGGGTTACTTCACGTGTCGCGCGCATTATAGCACCAAATCCGCCCGCACAAAGCCGGATCTCTCCAAGCGGGCTTGTGTCACGGAGCGGATTGCGTCATACTTATCCGTACGCCGCTTCCCGGCGTGTGTGGCCGCCGCGCCCGTCCCGGCGCCGTTCCACTTTCGACGCGATGAAATTCGACCCCAAAAAACGATCGCCCGGATTCTGGCTCTTCGCCGGCGGCGTAACGATTCTGGTGCTGTGGATCGCCACCGTTATCCCGCGCGTGGTAACGCTGAAGGACAAGAACGAGCGGTTCCTGAACCAGCGCATCCCGGCTTGGATGCCCCCCGCCGGGGAGCCGCCCGCGGGCGTGGCGCTGCCCGATACCCAGACTATCGACTGGCGGTCGCTCTCGACAAGTGTCGATGCCTCGGGTGTGCGTATTGTGGACTACGACGCCGCCGGACAACGTGGTGTCAGCGGCGTGCAGCGCAATCCGTACAACGTAGCCGCCTTTGGTGTGTACAGCGCCCGTCAATACCTGAAGAGCGGCAGCGTGACCGAGCTGCTGCTCGCCCTGAGACAGTTTCATTACGTGGAATCATCGGGCCGCAGCGTCGTCGTGGCCGGCGAGTCCACCACGGTGTGGTGTGCGGACTTCGACCTGGGCTACCAGTACAACGCCCGCGCTCCGTGGCGCTCGGCGTATTTCCAGATACATTCTCTCAACGCGTTGCTGTGGGCGACGTGGCTGACCGGCAACGATCGTTACACGCGGTTGGCCCTGGCGAGTGTAGTACCCCTGGGAAGCCCGGTCAGCGACGGCGGGCTCGCTTTCGTCACCGAGAACGACGGCTTGTTTTTTCAGGAAGTCGTCACGACTCCCTTGCACCACATACTGAACGGCCATTTGAACACGCTGATAGGGTTGTACCGGTTCGCGGACTACACCGGCTCCGCCGAGGCCAGGGAGATTTTCGAACGCGGCGTACGCGGCACGATCGACTTCCTGCCACGCTACGACAAATACGGTTACAGCCTCTACAGCTTGTCCCCTGAACCCGGGCTGAGGAACCACTTCAATGTCGCCAACCCCACCTATCACCATCTCCACGTCACGCAGTTGCGCACGCTGTACGACCTTACCGGCAACCCCATATTCAGGGAATACGCGGATAAGTGGGACGATGAAAGTGGCGGCATTTTCGATATCGCGTGGACGGCGCTCTTCATCATGTTCAAGGACGTGATGAAACTGAAGAAGGCCCTGTGACCCTGCGGACAGGCCCGCATGCGAAATGAAACGAGTGATCTTCTATACGACGCTCTTCGGCCTGGCGATGTCCATCGTAGCGACCGCTTTTTTCGCGCGGAAGGTCGCCGAGCGCAACCGGTTTGTCGACGACCTCATCGAGACGACCCTTGGGGCGCACGATGTCCGGTCCACTGATGACGCCGTGCTGGCGCTTTCCGAAGAGATCTATCGCAGAACGCGATACCAGCTGCAGCGAAATGACCTGGATTGGTACTCCGCGGTGGAGAGCACTTCACCCTTCAACGTCACCTCGGGCGTCAGCCTGAAATACAGCGGCTTCGGGATCGAGGAGCACTACGTCGACGGCCCGTGCGGGACCATGACGAGAACGCTGCTCAACGCACTGTGGCGGCTGGACATACCGGCGAGGAAACTACAACTGCTCGACAACGAAGAGGGACGCGGCGGAGGACACACTATGGTCGAGTACGCCAGCAGCGGGCGGTGGCACGTGATCGCCCCGTCGGACAGCTCTTTCGTGTGGCGCAAAGACGACGGTGGCATCGCGACTGTGGCGGAGATCCAGGACGATTTCGAAATGTTCTCATCGGTGTACTCGCGGTACCAGACCTACCCGTACCTGTTCGACAATCCCGCGTATATCCGCTGGGGAAAGCTCCCCGCCCGGCTCCGCGGCGCCCTCCGTTTCGTGCTGGGGAAGGAACGCTACGAGCAGCTGCAGACACCGCGGCTCTACGACACGCCGCGCACGCTGTTTCTACTGCTCTCGCTCGTGGCGACGGCCGTGTTCGCACTCGCCGCGGTAATCCTGTCCCCGCGGCGCTCAACCGCTGTTTGATCCCGCCACACCGGTTATCTCTCTGGCAATAAAGTGCACGAGCTCGCGGCTCCGCGTCTGCCAGTCGGTGGCACGCCGGGCGGCGTCCGCCCGCGACCGCTTCTGGAAGCTCAGCCGCGCGACGTCCGGCACGCTGCGGATCAACGTCAGCCGGCCCTGGTCGCTGAGCGCCCGGTCGAGCGTGCCGACGCGGCCGGTGAAAACACTGTACACGGGGACGCCGAGCATCGCCGCCTCACGGTTCATCGTCCCACCACCACCCACAACCAGGTCGGCGTGCCAGATCAGGTTGAGACCGTCGACCGGCTCCGTCAACACCGTGAAGTTCGAATACGGCGATAGGGATTGCACCAGCGCCTCCGCCTGCGCGGCCGTCCGGGGTACGACGACACCAGTCGTATGCGGCTCCACGGCGATACGCTGGAACACCTGCTGCATGATCTCCTCGCTCAGCGGGTTGTGGTAGTGGGCCCGTGTGGCCGGGGGGCGGATGACGACCACCGTGTCCTCTTCGGCCACGCCCAGTCGCTCGAGAATCGAGCTGTCGGGCGAAAACGTGCCCAGGTATACCTCTTCCTTGAAGCCGGGATACTTGACGACGCGCTTCGGGTCGAGCCCGAGCGTCCGCAAGAGATTGTCGGGGAGAAGATCGGGCAGGAGGATGCGATTGGAAAACCGGTTGAAGATGGTAGTGGAAACGAATTCGTAGTCGTACATGGTCACGCACGGAATCCCCAGCGCCTGGCAGGCCAGCACCAGCGCGCGCGAGCCGTGGCTGACCGCCGCATCGATGTGCCTTCCCTGCGCCCAGCGCACCAGCGATGCGACGCGGCCGACCGTACCCACGATCTTGAACAGAGTGTTCCTGCCCGGGTGTTTGCCGACGAGGTCGTAGTCGATCGGCTGGCGCTCGATCAGCTCGCGCGTATACCCGTAGTCGCGAACCGTCACCAGTGTGGCGTGTCCCGCATTTTTCAGGTTGTGGACGATGGGTGTAAAGAAGGGCACGTGTGGTGCGTTGTCAAGATCGATCCAGATCGTAGACATGATGCGATCAGCGCTCCCCCGCACCGACAAAAATGCGGTGCCACAATTCGAAGGTCAGGAGCGCAAAGAGCTGTCTCTGGTAGTCCCTGGCCCCCGCGGAGTGCTCGTCGATCATGCCCGCGATCGCCCTGCGGTCGAAATACTGGTGGCACTCCGTCCCGGTAGCGAGCAGCGTGTCACGCAAGTAATCGGTCAGCTCGCCGCGAAGCCAGCGGTCCATCGGCGTGGCAAAACCTTTCTTCTTGCGCCGGATGATCTGCGGGGGCAGCCACCGCGACATCGCCTTCTTGTGGATATACTTTCCGGTGAGCCCGCGCAGTTTCATATCCGAGGGAAGGGTCTCTGCGTATTCGAGGAATTCGACGTCCAGGAACGGCACCCGCGCCTCGAGCGAGTGCGCCATGGAAAGCTTGTCCCCGTAGAGCAGCAAGTCGTCGGCCAGCCACACACGAGTATCGATGTAGAGCATTTGCGCCAGGGAATCGAGGTGCGACACCCGTTCCTGCAGGCGAGCGATCGGCGCCGAGGGATCGTGTCCGGCGAGCACCTCGGCAACCCCGGCCCGGTACAGCCCCCGGCGTTCCGAAGCGGAAAACACCGCGTACACTTCCACGAAACGGCTCACCGGGTCTTCCACGGTGAGCGCCCTCGCCGCCCGTCTGATTCCCTCCCCACGGTGCGGAATCTTGAGGCTGGCACGGGACAACCCCTGCTGAATACGGGCCGGGAAACGACGCAGGTACCCTCCCAGTTTCTCGCCCCGGTAACGGTTGTATCCGGCGAACGGCTCGTCCGCCCCCTGCCCGGTGAGCACGACTTTCACGTGTCGCCTGGCCAGCTCGGACACATAATAGAAGGGCAGGATGGAGGTCGTGCTCAGCGGCTCCTCGAGGTGCCACAGCGCCCGCGGCAGAAAATCACGGTACTCGACGGCACTTACGACCACCTCATGATGCTCGGCACCGAACAACCCGGCTGTCTCCCGTGCCTCGGCGAGCTCGTTGGCGTCGCTGTCCTCCTCGAACCCGACGGTAAACGTCTTCACGGCCTCCCCCGCATACTTGCGCATGACGGCCAGCACCGCTCCGGAGTCGACGCCGCCGCTCAACATCAGCCCGACCGGAACGTCGCTAACCATCTGCCGGCGCACCGCCTGTTCGAAGAGCGCGGCCAGCCGGTCCGCCGCCTCGTCTTCGGTGACGCGGCGATCGATCTCCGGCGCGTAGTCCCAGAAACTCTCGACCCGCGTCCCGCCGTTTTCGAGAACGAGCCGGTGGCCGGGAGAGAGCTTGCGTATCCCCTCGAGCAGCGTGCCGGGTGACGGCACGTAGCGGTAGGTGAGAAACATGTCGAGCGCGTGCAGGTCCACCGTGCGCGGCACCCTGGGATGCTCAAGTATGGACTTGATTTCGGATGCAAAAACGGTCGTGGCTTGATCCTGGTAGAAATAGAGGGGTTTGACGCCGAGGTGGTCCCGGGCGAGGAAGAGTCTCCGTCGCGGCGCATCCCACACCGCCAAGGCGAAGATGCCGTTGAAGCGCATCACGCAGTCGACACCCCATGCTTCGTACGATTCCAGGACGACCTCGGTATCCGATTGTGTTTGAAACCGGCAGCCGGCCGCTTCGAGTTCGCTTCGCAGCTCGCGGTAGTTGTAGAGCTCCCCGTTGTAGACGATGCACGCGGTCCCGGCGGCGTTACAAATCGGCTGGTGGCCGCCCTCCAGGTCGATAATGCTCAGGCGCCGATTACCGAGACCGACGGGGCCGTCCGCGAACACGCCGGCGTCGTCGGGCCCGCGGTGCGCGATCACATCGCACATCGTCGTGAGCAAGTCGCGGTCGACCGGCGTACCGTCGTGGTTCAAGACTCCCGCAATTCCGCACATGCCGTGTTATCCCCCGCTGAGGACGCCGCGATAGACGTCCAGTACGCGCTCGGCCACCGCGCCCAGCCCGAGATGTCCGACGCGGGTTCGACCGTCGCTGCGCTCGCCCGCGGCGAGGACGAGGATCATGTTGTCCGCCAGATCACCGGCCTCGCGCCGCGCGAGATGGCAGTGCCGCGTGCCCTCGATGACCCGGCCGGCGTCCCCCGCGTCCACCGTCACCACGGGCAGGTTGCACGCCATCGCTTCCTTGACCACGTTGGGCGAGCCTTCCGAATCCGACGTCAGCAGCATGACGTCACAGGCGTTCATGTAGACCGGTACGACCCGCTGGGGCTGGCCGTACAACACCCGCATCTCCAGGTCCGGGCACGTTTGCCGCGCCGCGGCGAGGGCGGCCTCGGCGAGGTCGAAACGCTTGACCCGTTCGTGCGGTGGGCTGGGAAAGAGCACGTAGTGACCGTCCGGGTCCAGGCCCAGCTCCTCGCGGGCCGCGTCGCGGTCCATCGGCCGGAACAGCTCCAGGTCGACACCGTTGGGGATCACCGCCGCACTGTTCTTCGCCGACGAAAAAACCAGCCGTTCTCTCATCTGCTCGCTCTTGAGGATAACCCCGTCCGCCGAACGCGCCAGCAGCTGGCCGAGCCACGCGAGCGCGCGGCTCTTCAGCGTAATGCCGCCGCGGCCGTTCGGGGTGCCGAGCAGGTCGTCCCCACAGAACGAGACGACCACCGGGCAGCGGCGCTGCGCGCGCGCCACCATGCCGCTGAGCCCGTAATGCGCGTGCACCAGATCGTAGCGTCCCCCGCGCAGCATCCTGCGCAGTTTTGCCACGGCGGTCACGTAATTCCACCTCGATTCGCGGCCGTCGATGAACAAAACCTCGACGTCGTGTCCGGCGGCCGCAATCGAGTCGATCTGCGATTTGATGAACGCACCGTAGGCCGGGTTGTCCGCCGTAGGGTACATGTTGGTGACCATGCATGTCGTCACGGCGACGTTCCCCTGTGGTCGATAAACACACGGTTCCAGGTTTCCAACGACATCAGGGCAAAAATGAGATGTCCATGGTCCTGCATGCCGCGCTGGTGCCGGTCCAGGAGCGCCTCCAGCGCCCGCCGCGCGAAATATCCCCGCCGCAGCGTCCGTCCGTCGAGCAGGAGGTCCCGGGCCGCATCCACCAGCGCCCCCCGGAACCAGGAGTGGATCGGCACGCCGAAGCCCTGCTTGCCCCGGCGCGAGATCTCCGGCGGCAGCGCCTTCGAGGCCAGCTTGCGCAGCAGGTACTTGGTGGTGAAGTTGCGCAGCTTGAGGTGGGTGGGTATCCGCGACGCCGTCTCAATCACCTTTTCATCCAGAAACGGGACACGCACTTCGAGCGAGGACGCCATGCTCATCCGGTCGACCTTCACCAGCATGTCGTTCGGCAGATAGAACTCCATATCGAGAGCGGTCAAGCGATCGACGAAATCTCCTTTCGGCGCTGAGGCGAGGAGATCGTCCAACGGGTCGGCCTCCGCGGCGAGACTTCTTCGGAAGTCATCTGCGTAGAGCTCCCTCCGCGTGCCGGCCTCGCCCAGTGATTGCTTGTTCCGGTAGCGGCTGGCAAAGTCGAGCCCGGCGTTCGCCAGCACGTTGCCCAGCCGCCTGGCCGGCGCCGTCCGCGACAGCGGTGCGGCACGCAGCGTCGATACGACACCGGATTGCACCCAGCGGGGAAGACGCTGAAAGATGTTCGAGAGCCGCTCGCCCTGGTAACGGGAGTAGCCGGCGAACAACTCGTCGCCTCCGTCGCCGGACAGCGCCACCGTTACCCGCTGCCGCGTCATCTTGCTGACGTAGTAGGTGGGCAACATGGACGAATCCCCGAACGGCTCGTCGAGGTGCCACACGAGTTTGGGCAGGATATCCATCGCGGCGGCGGACACGTCGTACTCGTGGTGCTCGGTCGCAAACCTGCTCGCGGCACGGCGTGCGTACGGCGCTTCGCTCCACCCCTGTTCATCGAAGCCCACGGTGAACGACTGCACCGGCTGATCGGATGCCCTCGACATCATCCACACGATCAAGCTCGAATCGATACCGCCGCTTAGAAACGCGCCCAGCGGCACGTCGCTCACCATCTGCCTCGCTACCGCTTTCTGCAGCACGGCCTCGAATTCCTCCAGCCACTCGCCTTCGTCCCTGGCGGGCGCCGTTTCTCGGGCGGCCCGGTACTGCCAGTAACGCTCGATGTGCACGCGGCCGTCCTGCCACGACAGTACGTGCGCCGGGGGCAGTTTCTTGACGGAACGAAAAATCGTATCGGGGGCGGGAACGTACCCGAAAGCGAGATAGCTGTCCAGCGCACCGTTATCCAAACCGGTATCCAGCGCCGGGTCCTGCAGCAGCGCCTTCATTTCGGATGCGAAAAGGAGCGCACCCCCGCGGACTGCATAATAGAGGGGCTTGATTCCCACGCGGTCGCGGGCCAAGAAAAGGCGGCGCCTGCCTTGATCCCACACGGCGAAGGCGAACATCCCCTGCAGGCGTTCAACGCACCCGCTCCCCCACGCCTCGTACGCGTGCAGGATCACTTCGGTGTCGGTCTTGGAACGGAACCGGTAACCGAGCGCTTCCAGTTCCGAGCGCAGCTCACGAAAATTGTACACCTCACCGTTGTGTATCACCCACACCGTGCCGTCCGCGTTCGCCATCGGCTGCCGTCCCGCGTCCGAGAGATCGATGATGCTCAGGCGGCGGTGGCCGAGACCAACCGCCACACCATCGTCACTCCACAGGTGGTGTCCCTCGCCGTCGGGGCCGCGATGTGCCAGCGTGGCGGTCATCGCGCGCACCACCGGCTCCGAGACCTCTTCCGGGCCCTCCCACGCCAGTTTTCCACAGATGCCGCACATCTTATGCGCCTCTCCGCCCTTCCCCGCCGGTGCCTGCGGCGGGGTGCGGGCGTGACCGTACGCTACGTCGCATGTGCAAATACAACTCCTTCATCAACATATGATCGAGGCCGCCTGGCCCGTGGATGGGTCCGATCGCGGGTTTTACGCTTTAGCGAAGGCTCATAGGCAGTGTACTGTCCTTTGTCACGAGAGTTATAAGTATAACATGTTCCGCCGCCGCCGGATGCGGAAATCCCCGGCGGCCAAAGAATTTGACCACCCCCCGGGGCACATCTTATATTTTCCTGGCAACCGCCGTCCCCACACCCCTCGTCCGACTCTATGGAGCCGTCCCGTCATGCCGCGAATGGCCCTTTTCTCCCTCATTCTGCTCGCCGGCGTCCTGTCCTGCGCGGGCTGCGGGGACGAGGAGCTGATCGATCCCGACAAGCTGTGCCGGAACGGTGCGGCGTTCGGCGCCCGCATCTCGGGGACGCCGTCCCCGGTCGACATGTGTGTCGCCGACGGCGAGACCACTTCACTCCTGGGCGGCGCCGGGCGCTACGACGTGACCGCGTCGTTCGCCGCCGACAGCGTGACCGTCGCAATCAACGTCAGTTTTCTGACCCACGCCGTTTTCCCACGGACACTGATCATCACCGACGACCCGATCCTTCCCGGTCCAGATGACGTGTGGATCGTTTACCGCGAGACCCGCCCGGGCGTGTACGATTATTCGTCGCTGTCGATATCGGGCGTTTTCACGCTGACCTTCTCCGATGCGACCGTGGCGGTGGCGACTTTCAACTCCCTGCGGATCGACCTCGAGGATGCCGGCGGGGCGCCGGCCGGCACGCGCATGATTTCGGAGGGCTTTCTGGCGGTGACGCCGGACAACCCCGCGGGTCCGTGACCCGGCCCGTGAAACCGCGGCAGGGCGGAGCCCGTACGGACGATTTTCCGTTCTCCCGGCCTCTGTGCTAGAATAGGTGCATGAACCTCATCGGCGTGATCGGATCGAGTACGTGTACGGAGGCCGTGCGCCAACTCGCCTACGACGTCGGCAAGGGTGTCGCGAATGCCGGCTATCCGCTGATCTGCGGGGGGCTGGGAGGCGTCATGGAAGGGGCGTGCCAGGGCGCGTTCGAGGCGGGTGGCTTGACCGTCGGTGTTCTGCCCGGCAACAGCGCCCGCGACGCCAATCCGTACGTAATGATCCCGGTGGTCACCGGCATCGGATTCGCTCGTAACGTCATCATTGTGCAGTCCGCCAGCGTGGTCATCGCGATCCAGGGCGGCCCGGGGACCCTTTCCGAGGTCGCCTACGCACTGCAGTTCAACGTCCCCGTGATCAGCCTCAACAGCTTCGACGTCTCCCCGGACCTCATACAGGTCGGCGGAGTGGAAGAAGCGCTGCACGAAGCGTTTCGACGCGTGTGATTTATTACGAACAAAGGGTTTCTCGAAATGCCATCGAATGTGGATATCGCCGGCAGCCGTCTGGCGCTCGTCCTCGGGGACATCACCCGCCAGGACACCGAGGCGATTGTCAATGCGGCCAACAGCACGCTTCTCGGCGGCGGTGGCGTCGACGGCGCGATCCATCGAGCCGGCGGCCCGGCCATCCTCGAGGCGTGCAGGAAGATCGCGGCCCGGATCGGTCGCTGTCCCACCGGTGAGGCCGTGATTACGACCGGCGGCGCCCTCGCCGCTACATGGGTCATCCACACGGTCGGGCCGGTGTGGCACGGGGGCAGCAGCGACGAACCCGAACTGTTGGCATCCGCTTACCGCAATTCCCTCAAGCTCGCCGCCTCGAAGAACATCCGCACCCTGTCGTTCCCCTCCATCAGTACCGGTGCGTACCGTTTCCCCGTCGAGCGCGCGGCGGGAGTCGCCGTTACCACCGTGGCCGGCGTTCTCGAACGCGCTTCGTTCGAAGAGGTGCGGTTCGTTCTCTTTTCTGAACGTGACCTCGGTGTCTACACGCGGGCCCTGTCGCGCTTGTCGTAGAATGCGAGCGCCACGCTGGCGGGCTCACCCGCGAGCGGCGAATCGGATGCGAAGCAGAAAGAAAGTCAGGGCGACGATATAGACGAGGGCCCCGACGTACATGACGACCGTAAACCCGAAACGCATGGCGAAGAGCACGGTCAGCACGGACGCGGCAACGGATGTGAACGCGTTGATCGCCCACGCCCACGGAATCAACACCTCGTCGTCCCCCTGCAGGAGCCGGATCATGGTCGGAAACGGCATACCCATGAAGAAGCTGCCGGGCGCCAGCAGGAGCGACGCGGTAACGACCCGGACCGCGATCCAGTCCGAGTGCACGCGGGTCAGGACCGCGCCGAGCCCGACGGCGTAGAACACCGCCGCCGCGACGATCGGCGCCCAGATCAACACCGCCGTATTCGCCCGGCCGGCGTCCAGCCGTTTCGCGAACATGCTGCCGAGGCCGGAAAAAACGAGGATCGTAAACAACGTAACGGTGACCGAATACACCGGGTGCCCGAGAAACAAAACCAGCTTTTGAATCATGCCGATCTCGATGAACATGAAACCCGCCCCGATGGCGGCGAAATATCCCATGATGCCGGCGATCCGCCAGCCGGCTGCCCGGCCGGGGAGCCGCACGCCGAACATCGGGACGATTATGAGGACGACGGCGATCGCGGTCACCCACAGCAGGATACGGAAAAGCACCCGTCCCGCGTACGAGTGGCTCAGGCTCTTGCTGAACTCGTAGAAAAACGGTCGATCGTCCCAGACGGGCGAGACGTTGGCCCCGCCCCGCGTGATCACTTCTTCTCCCGCGTCACCAATGGTTTTGTCGAAGAAATGCTTCCACGGGCCCTCGCTCTGCCGGTAATCCGGCAGGTAGGCCACCTGGTTGGGATACTGCTCCAGGATCCTCGCCTTCTGTTCGCCGGTGAGCGGCCGCTTGCTGACTAGGATGCTCCGCCAGTTTCCCCTTCCGATCTCGCCGCGGCCGAGGACCGCAAAATGCCGCGCGGGCTCCTCAACGCCGCGGTCTCGCAGCACCGACGCCGCGGTGACGATGGCACGCATGGTTTGCACGTGGGGTCGCGAGACGTATAGAAACCCCTCTTTGCTCAAGTGGCGGATGTAATCCTCGAACGCCTCGTGCGTGTACAGGTAGTTCTCCAGCAGCACGTGTGCGTTGGAATGCAGCAGCTCACCCGTATCCACGGCGGTCAGCGAGATGACGTCGAACCGGCGGTCCGTGTTGCGGACGTAGGTCCTGCCGTCCATCACGACGATGGTCACGCGGGGGTCGTTGTAGAAATCCCCGAAGTACCCGGGCAGCCCCGAGCGGCCGGCCTCGACCATCAACGGGTTGATATCCACGCCGACAACCGAGGTGGCGCCGTGTTGCAGGGCAAGAAATATGTCGACACCGCCGCCGAAACCGATGTTGAGCACCTCGGGATCCTCGGTAAGGATATACGCGATCGAGTGCCGCGACTTTCGCACAAAGTCCCTTCGCGCCGCTTCGTTGTCACCGAATCGGATTGCCTTGGTCCAGTTACCGCCACTTGCGAACAGAAACTGAACGTCACAGCCCTTGTCGAGCAGATTGCGCACCGCCCGCCCGCCGAGCTTGAAGTTTTCTATGCCCGGTCCCGGCTTGAGCACGTCGAGCCGCCCCAGGTAGCTCCAGCGGGACCACGTGATTTCGGATTCGATTGCGGGGTTGCCGAGGATCATGGCCATGCCCTTCTCCGGCGCCGGCCGGTACTCGTAGAGCCGATGCCGGAACGGAATGAGCACGAGCAGCGCGACGACCAGGGCGACCGGCACCACGGTGAGCCGCCTCGCGGACGCCGCGCCGACGAGCGCGGCGGCAAACAGCGCCATCGCCGCGACGAGAAACGTGGCCAGCGGCACGTCGCCGGTGCCGTTTACGATCCACGCCAGCCCGAGACACCCGAGACCGGACCCCACCAGGTTGAGAAAATACGACCGGTTGGCGCGCTCGGGCCACGTTTTGAAAAGAAACGACAGATAGATACCGACGAAGATATACGGGACGACGCCCAGCAGGATCAGCTCCGACAGGCTGACCGTCCAGCTCGACGCGATGGTGCCGGCCACCAGCGTCACAGCGAACGCGACCGCGCTCCAGCGCATGACGCCGAGCGGGTTCAGGTTCTTGCGCGCGCCCAGCCACGTGGCGAGTGAGCCGCCGCCGCCGAGCCCGAGCAGGCACAGCGACACGACGAGGAACGCGCTGCGCTCGAGCGCCTGCAGCGACATGGTAATCGTCTGCAGAATCTCGAACATCAACATCGCCATGGATACGATGAGGATCGAGGCCTCGACATAGCCGAAGCGAATACCTTGTTGTTCTTCGCGCGCCATGGCGCCGGGTCGTCTCCCCCTTCAACGCGTTGTGCGGGTTTTCCTTCCGCAGCGGGACCGCTCGATGAACACGAAGCCTAGCACGATCGCTCCCGTACCTTCAACTGTTATAATGACTTCGCCTACCTGGGTTCCGTCACTCCCCGCGAGTGCTTCTGTCGTCCAGCCAGCGTGGATAGGAATACTCGACGCGTTTCATTTCGAAGAGGGTTCCGATGAGTTCGTTGTTCTCTCCGGCACGATTCGGATTGAGAAACTCCCACACGACCTTCTTGTCGCGGGTCACTTCGAGCGCCCGGCCGTAATTGCTTTCTGTTATCAGCACGTTGCCGCCCAGACGACTCGGCCGCTTTCGAGATCCAGAATCGCTATGGCGCTGAACTTGCGTATTGATATCAGGACCGGCCAGACGCGCTACGAATTCCGGGCGGGCATCCACCGGCCGCTGGGGCGGATGCTGTCCGCTGCGGGCGACGGGGTGCCCGCTATGGGGCTGGGCGCCGTCGCGGGTGGACGGTCCTGTCGGTTCCCCATTTGCGGAATGGAGACCACCGCAATAATCAGCAGCAGTACCGCTGCTGCAAACGCGTAACGCCTCGGGGATGCCATCGAATGCGATCGAGCTCTCGGGGAAGTCCGTGATGATCGGGATTGAGGGTTGTATTGTACCACGGCAAAGGCGCGGCGGGCAAGATCGCCGCTTTTTCATCGTGCATTTTGCCCTCGCGCGCCTCTATGATATGATTCGTTCGCAACCTCCGATTGCCGCCGGAGCAACGCGACCTCACACCATGTCGTATCACGAATCGATCAAGCCGGTCCTGGCCACGGCGTTCCTCGCGCTCTACCTGCCGGTGCCGTTCTACCTCGTGTGGCTGCACGGGCTGTTGCGCTTGTGGAGGCGACTGGGAAGCGCCGCGTACGTTTTTCTTCTCACGCCCTACGCGGCAATGGTCCTCGCCATCATCCACTGGCACACCGTGTGGCAATGGCGGGCGTGGCCCTGGCCGCATGTGCTGCCGTGGCTGGCACCGGTGCCGTTGGCGGCAGGCGGCTGGCTC
>JBHHVD010000014.1:0-44437 GCA_046754105.1 Candidatus Krumholzibacteriia bacterium | reverse complement strand
TGCTTGGCCAGCAGCCGATAGAGGCGGTCGCCCTCCCGCTCCACCAGCATGCCGCTGGCCCGGCAGCGGACCACCGCGCCCTGTTGTTCGACATCCAGCTGAAGTCGCGCCACGCTCACGGGTCAGTAGGCTCGGGCGAAGAGCGCCCGGGCCGCGGCCGGCTTGCCGGCCGTCGTGGAGGTGTTCCATCGGCACGGGCTATCGGCGGGCAACGGCTTTGAGATGCACCCGGGCTACCGCAATTTCTCTCCGGTGCGTAAGGGGCAACGTATCGCGCGCGACCAAGGGGGAGAGGTGATGGCGGAGGCCGCCGGCCTGCTGATTCTGCCCAATTACCAGGGTGTCGGCAGCGATGGCTTCTTTCTCGGGCGGAGAGTGAGGCGCTTGTGGTTACGGGTTTCGACACTGGCCCGAAAGCTGCACGCCGATCGCCTGCTGCCGCTCCTCCCGGGTGTGCGCCGCCACCCGGCAGAGGCCGGGGCGGTGGTCGTTGGATCGGGCGATCGCTTTGCGTGCCGCCTCCTCCACCTCCTCGGTTACCAGAGGTGGGGAGGCACGGGGGACGAGCGTGTGTTCCGCAGGCGGCGCGAGGGCCCGCCCGCCGTTACAGAAACCGGCTGTGCGGCACGGCCGAAATGACTACATTATTAATGCGCCCTTCTGCGGTGATGCCGGCGGCGCTCCGCCGCTGGATTGATTGGAGGTGCCGGCTATGAAACGATATGCGAGCACGGGGATGGTTGTCGTGTGGGTTGCGGCGGTAACGGCCGCGGGGCTGCCCGCGGGCGACGCGGCCGCAGCGGACAAGGATGCGAAAGCGACCGCGAAAACGGCTATTGCAAGGGATGGGAGCGACCGCGTGGTCAAGAGCGACGAGGAATGGAAAGCACTGCTCTCGGCCGATCAGTTCTACATCACTCGCCTCAAGGGAACGGAGCGCCCGTTTTCGGGCAAGTTCAACAGCTTTAAGGGCGACGGCACTTTTGTCTGCGTGTGCTGCGGAAACGAGCTGTTCGATTCGGCGACCAAGTTCAAGTCGGGCACGGGCTGGCCGAGCTTCTGGAAACCGGTGGCGCCGGGAAAGGTCGGGGAAGTCGCTGACGGAAGCCATGGCATGGTTCGCACGGAGATCATCTGTAACCGGTGCGACGCGCATCTCGGGCATGTGTTCAGCGACGGTCCGCGCCCGACGGGCCTGCGCTACTGCATCAATTCGATCGCGCTGGATTTCGTGCCGCGTGCCGCCGCAAAGAAAGGACAAGAACAGAAAAAGGGAAAAAAAGAATAACGGAAACCCGGCAAGAGTGGTACAGTCACTGGGCCAGGGTCCGGCGCGAGTTTGCGTGCCGGTCGCTGGTCTTTTTTCTGTGGATGTGGTGCCACGGGGGGAGTATCATGGTCTGTGCTGGACGCGTTTTTGCCCGCTCCGGGAGGATTAGCGCTTAGCCCACTCGGTCGCGGAGCGTGGGCAAAGGCGAAGGATCTTTACCCTCGAGGAGGCGCCATGTCGGATCACGTGTACAAGCACATAGAGCTTACCGGGTCTTCTGCAAAGAGTATCGAAGACGCGGTAAGCGGCGCGGTTGCCAGGGCATCGAAGACCATCCACAACATGAGGTGGTTCGAGGTCGTCGATACGCGCGGGCATATCGACAAAGGCGCCATAGCGCACTGGCAGGTGACGGTCAAGATCGGGTTTACGCTCGACGGCTAAACGAAATGCCTGATACGGAGAATCCAGATCGGAGCAGGATGCCCAGGGGGATGGACGTTCTCCACGATCCATCGCTGAACAAGGGAACGGCGTTCAGCGAAGCGGAGCGGGACGCGCTCGGACTTCAGGGGCTGCTGCCGCCGCGTGTTTGCGAGCAGAATGAACAGGTTACCCGCGTGCTGGGAAACTACCACAAGCAGCCGACGGATCTAGAAAAGTACATCAACTTGATTGCGCTGCAGGGCCGGAATGAAACCCTTTTCTACAGGGTGCTCCTCGACAACATCGAAGAGATGATGCCGATCGTCTACACGCCGACCGTCGGCAGGGCGTGCCAGGAATACGGCCACATCTTCAGACGATCCCGCGGACTGTTCTTGTCTCGCCGGCACCGGGGGCACATCGCCGACGTTCTGCGCAACTGGCCCCGGGAGGATATCCGCATCATCGTCGTCACCGACGGCGAACGCATCCTCGGGCTGGGCGACCTGGGCGCGAACGGGATGGGAATCCCGGTGGGAAAGCTCTCTCTCTACACTGCGTGCGCGGGGGTTGATCCCAAGCAGGCGCTGCCGATTACGCTGGATACCGGGACGGACAACGAGGCACTACGGGGCGACCCGCTCTATATCGGTGACCAGATGGAACGCCTTCGGGGAGAAGAGTACGACGAGTTCGTAGAGGAGTTCGTGCAGGCGGTTCAAAGCGTATTTCCCGACGCGCTGATACAGTTCGAGGATTTCGCCACCCAAAACGCCATCCGGCTTCTTGGCAAATACCGCGATCGGGCCCGTTGTTTCAACGATGACATCCAGGGTACGGCGGCGGTAACGCTCGCCGGACTCTATCCCTGCTGCAAGCTGACCGGCATCGATCTCCGGGCACAGCGGATTCTGTTCTACGGAGCGGGGGCGGCCGCCACCGGAATCGCCGATTTGATAGTGGGGGCGATGGCCTCGGAGGGGCTGTCGGAGCTAGAGGCGAGGCGGCGGTGCTGGTTCGTCGACTCGAAGGGCCTGGTCGTCGCGGGCCGCACCGATCTGGCGGAGCACAAGCGACCGTACGCCCATGAACACGAGCCGTCGACCGACCTGCTGGAGACGGTGCGGTCGATACAGCCGACGGCGATCATCGGTGTGTCAGGCCAGGCCGGGGCGTTCACGGGGGCGGTCCTGCGAGAGATGGCCGCGCTGAACCCGAGACCCGTCATCTTTGCGCTATCCAATCCGACGGCGAACGCCGAGGCGACGGCGGAGGATGCCTATCGCGAGACGGAGGGGCGGGCGATCTTCGCCAGCGGCAGCCCGTTCGACCCGGTCACGATCGGAGGGCAAACCCACGTCCCCGGCCAGGGCAACAACGCCTACATTTTCCCCGGTGTCGGTCTCGGTGTCGTGACGAGCGGTGCAACGCGCGTCATCGACGACATGTTCTTTGCTGCTGCGCGGTCGCTGGCCGCCGAGGTATCGGAGGGAGAACTGGCAAACGGCTGTTTGTACCCTCCCCTGTCGAGGATCCGCGAAGTGTCGCTTCGCATCGCCGTCGCCGTGGCCGAAGTGGCGTACGAAAACGGTCTGGCCGCCCCGCCGAAGCCCGACGATCTCGCCCGCCACATCCAATCCCGCATGTTCGAGCCCGAGTATCGGAACTACACCTGATCCCGTCTCGGGAGTTCTACGCAAGTTATTGTATCATAATATGTTATAAATGCGGACACGAGCATGATGCTCCGGTAGTGGCAGCCGGCACGGGCCACAAAACTCTGTCCTTTGTGCGGAGATTCGAATACCCTCCCATTCTGACTCGCGGCGCAACCGGGTTGGCGGAGGATACGATTTCATGAAGATACTGATTATCGGGGCCGGAGACATCGGTTTTCAATTGAGCCGGCGTCTCTCCCAGGAAAAGCACGATATCGTCGTCGTCGAATCCGACCCGCAAAAAGTACGACGCGCCAGCCATCAACTCGACGCCATGGTCATCGAGGGGCACGGTACCAGCTACCAGACCCTGGAGAAAGCCGGCCTGTCCGACACGGAGATCGTGGCGGCGATGACGAATAGCGAGGAGGTGAATCTCATCTCCTGTCAGCTGGCGAAGAAAGCCGGCGTCGCTACCACGATCGCGCGGGTGCGCAACCCGGAGTTTACGAGACCGGACTTCCCCTTGACGCCGCAGGAACTCGGTGTCGACGTCATGATCCACCCCGAGCGCGAGACGGCCGACGCCATCGTGCGCCTCATACGGCGGTCCGGGGCTACCGATATCATCGAATTCGAAGAGGGTCGCGTCCAGCTCATGGGCGTGCGGCTCGAGAAGGACTCGGCGTTGCTGGGCACGCCGCTCGTCAAGCTCGGAAAACAATTCGGCAACCCGCCGATGCGAATCGTTGCCATAGTCCGCCAGCAGGACACCCTGATACCCGGCGGGCGGGACGAGCTCGAGCCCGGCGATCAGATTTTCGTAATCTCGGATCCGGGTTACGTAACCGAGTTCGTAGCGCTGGCCGGCAAGAAAGACACCCGCATCGAGAATATCATGATCCTCGGTGGTGGACTCATCGGCCAGTTCGTGGCCTCCACACTTGCCAAGGAGACCAACGTAAAGATCATCGAGAGCAGCGCGGAGAAATCCGAAGAAATTGCCGAGGGTCTGCCGCACACGCTGATTATCCACGGGGACGGAACCGACTACGATCTCCTGGCCGCCGAGGGTATCGTGGATATGGACGCGTTCGTCGCCGTTACGGGCGACGATGAGACCAACATAATCGCAACGCTGCTCGTACGTCACATGCGGATCCCGAGGACAATCGCACTGGTCAACAAGGTCGATTACATGCCGATCACCAAGACGATCGGCATGGATGCCGTGGTCAGCAAACAGATGATTACGGTCAACGCCGTACAACGATACATCCAGCACCAGCAGGTAGCGGCGATCGCCAGCCTCCCGGGGATCGCGGCGCACTGTATCGAATACATCGCCAAGCGAAAGTCGAAAATCCTGAGCAAGCCTCTGAGGGACATCGAGTTTCCGAGACACGCCATTGTCGGCGCTGTCCTGCACGACGATCAGGTTCTCATTCCCAAGGGAGACACGCACATCGTGGAGGGAGACCGGGTCGTTGTATTCTCCCTGCCACACGCCCTGGACGATGTCGAGAAGCTGTTCACGTAGCCGTTATGCCGGCCTGGCAGCGGCATAACGGGACCATATAGCGATGCGTATCGCGAACGTACTCCACATACTGGGTTTTCTCCTGATGTTCCTGGCGGCGGCGATGCTGCTTCCCATCGGTTTTTCTCTCTACTATGGAGACCGGGATTACGTGGCCCTGCTTTTCAGCGCGGGCATCACGCTCCTTGCCGGACTCGCCGCGTTCGCCACGACCCGCACGGACGGCGGCTTGAGGACGAAAGAGGGATTCGCCGTCGTCACGTTCAGCTGGATCTTTTTCTCACTTTTCGGATCCTTGCCGTTCATTATCTCCGGCGCCATCCCTTCGTTCACAAACGCCTTTTTCGAGACGATGTCGGGATTCACGACGACGGGCGCTACGACGCTGGGCAACATAGAGCAGGTGTCGCACGGCATCCTCTTCTGGCGCAGCCTGACACACTGGATCGGCGGCATGGGCATCATCGTGCTGTCCCTCGCCATCCTCCCGTTCCTCGGGGTCGGCGGTATGCAGCTGTTCAAGGCCGAGGTGCCGGGGCCGGTGGCGGACAAACTGACGCCGCGCATCACCGAGACGGCGAAGATATTGTGGGGAGTGTACGTCCTGCTCTCCGCCGCCGAGGTGGTGTTCCTGATGTTCGGCGGGATGAACTTTTTCGACGCACTGTGTCATACATTCGGCACCATGGCGACGGGCGGCTACTCGACGAGGAACGCAAGTGTCGGCGCTTACGGCAGCGCCTATATCGATTACGTGATCATCGTTTTCATGATTCTCGCCGGCACGAATTTTTCGCTGCACTACCGGTTTCTCCGCAGGGATTTTCGGGCCTACGCGCGCAGCCAGGAGTTCATGTTCTACTTGTCGGTCATCGGATTGGCGGCGTTGGTGGTTGGTGCAGGGGTTTTCAATCACTACGGGGGTGTTGCGGGATCCGTGCGCGGTTCACTTTTTCAGGTGGTGTCCATACTCACCACGACGGGATTTGCCACGGCGGACTATGAACAGTGGAGCTTCGGCTCGCAGTTCGTCCTCTACATCCTGATGTTCGTTGGAGGCTGCGCGGGCTCGACGGGCGGCGGAATCAAGATCGTGCGGATATACCTGCTGGGGCGGTTCGCCCTGAGCGAAATCACGCGCCTGATTCACCCCAACGCGGTGGTGCCCGTGCGCATTGGAGACAACGTCGTACCCAGGCAAGTCATGACGAATATCCTCGGGTTCTTCGTTCTGTTCATGGTGGTCTTTGTCGTCGGCGTCCTCGCCATGGCCGCCATGGGGCTGGACATGCCGACGGCGTTCGGTGCCGTAACCGCGACGCTGGCCAACGTAGGCCCCGGTTTGGGCGACGTTGGTCCGACGGACAACTACGCGCAGATACCCGCCGCGGGGAAATGGGTGCTGTCATTCCTCATGCTGATGGGGCGGCTGGAACTGTTTACCGTCATTATCCTGCTCTCGCGCTCTTACTGGCAGAAGTAACAGCGGCAGCGATGAGGGCCCGTTTGCGGGAGCGCGGCATCGCCTTGATCGCGGCCTCGCGCTTGAGGGCGCGCGAGCGTCCTTGCTGCCGCTCCTGGTAGACGAGCCGCACCGGACACCGCCCGCGCGTGTATTTCGAGGCGGTCCCGGCCTGGTGTGCGGCGAGGCGTTTTTCCATGAGCCTGGTGATTCCCGTGTAGAGGGTCTTGTCGGCGCATTCCAGAATATATACAATCCAGCTATCGATCATTCGCTGTCGCGCCTAGCAAAGTGAGGAAATGCCATGCCGTCATTCGACGTCGTATCCGATGTGGACATGCACGAGGTCACAAATGCGCTGGACCAGGCGAATCGTGAAGTCGGAACCCGATTCGACTTCAAGGGGAGCAATGCGCGATTCGTCAGGGAAGACGCCGTAGTGACCATGCACGCACCGAGCGATTTTCAACTCAAACAGATGCTCGACATTCTGCAGGGCAAGCTGGCGAAACGCCAGATCAATCTCGGCTGCATGAAGGTCGACGAGCCGCAGGTCTTCGGCAAGGAAGCACGTCAGATCGTCACGTTGCGCCGCGGGATAGACGGCTCGCTCGCAAAGCAGATCGTGAAAGTCATCAAAGACAAGAAGATGAAAGTCCAGGCTTCCATTCAAGGAGACAAGGTCCGGGTCACGGGCAAGAAAAGGGATGACCTGCAGACCGTGATCGGGCTACTCGAGGAGCGTGATTGGGACATGCCGCTCCAGTTCGACAATTTCCGCGATTGATGGGGATGGTTTTTGCCGCGAAGCCCCAGCGCGCGGCGGGAGGTTCAAATGAAAAAGCCGGAGTTCGTGCCGCTGAAGGACTATCGCGAGTACCCGGAAGAGGAAATGCTCGAGCGGGCCAGGGCGTTCGCGGCGGAAATGGGACGCCGGCGGACCGTACGGCACTTTTCGAGCCGCCCGGTGCCGCGCGAGGTGATCGAGCACTGCCTGCGCGCCGCCGGCAGCGCGCCCAGCGGTGCCAACAAGCAGCCGTGGCACTTCGCTGTCGTGACCGAACCGGGCTTGAAGAGGCAGATTCGCGAGGCCGCCGAGGCGGAAGAGCACGAGTTCTACTCGCGGCGTGCACCGGCCGAATGGCTCGAAGTGTTGACGCCGCTGGGGACCGACGAACACAAACCGTTTCTGGAGGCAGCACCGTATCTTATCGTGGTGTTCGAACAGCGGTACGGAGTGGGCGCGGGCGGCAAAAAGGTCAAGCATTACTACGCGCAGGAATCCGTTGGGCTCGCCACGGGTATCTTGATTGCCGCCATTCACCGGGCGGGACTCGTGGCGCTGACCCACACGCCCAGCCCGATGGGATTTCTCAACGAAATCCTGAAACGACCGGCCAATGAGCGCCCGTTTCTGCTGCTCGTCGTGGGCTATCCCGCCGCCGCCGCGGTCGTCCCCAGGATCAAGCGCAAGCCGCTCGAGGACATCACGAGCTTTACGTAACCTTCCGGTGCGGAGCGGGCGGCAGCGGACACGAAAGGAGTCCAGGCCATGATGCGATCGACGTGCCGGGTCGCAGCCTTGATCGTCGTCCTCGGCGCCGGCAGCGCGGCGTGGGCCGGCGGGATCGAGATGGGCCGCTGGCTGGCCGTGCTGACGGTTCCCGGTGGCGATCTGCCCTTCGCGATCGAGCTGGCCCGCGACCACGGCCGCCAGGTGGCGTACTACCTCAACGGCGCGGAGCGCGTACGGGTTGACGAAGTCTCGATTCGCGGGGACTCGCTCGAGCTCGCCATACCCTCGTTCAATTCGAAGATCGAGGCGGTCCTGGCTGGCGGGCGGCTCACCGGCACGCTGCGCCTGGTCAAGCGCGGGGGCGCGATCCAGGTGGTTCCATTTCGCGCCGAACGCGGCGCCCGATACCGGTTCTCCCGGGACCCTCCGGGGGGGGACGTCGGCGGGCGCTGGGCGGTCACGTTCACAGACGATGGCGGAGCCTCAACCGTGGCGGTGGGCGAGTTTCGTCAGGAGGGCGCCCGTCTCGTCGGCACGTTTCGGACGCCGACGGGGGACTATCGGTTCCTCGAAGGACAGGTGCAAGGCCCCGACCTGTACCTGGCGTGTTTTGACGGCGCGCATGCGTTTCTCTTCAAGGCGTCGCTTGGAGACGACGGCAAACTCTACGGTGATTTCTGGTCGGGAACGGCGTGGCACGAGCGGTGGGTCGCCACCCGCGACGACCGGGCGTCCCTGCCCGACGCGCTGAAACTTACCTACCTCAAGCCGGGCCACGCCTTTTCCTTTCGGTTTCCAGATCTGGACGGGAGTCCGGTATCGCTCTCGGACGATGCCTTCCGGGGCAGGGTCGTCGTCGTAACGCTCGCCGGCAGCTGGTGCCCGAACTGTCACGACGAGGCCGCGTTCCTCGCCCGCTACTACGCCGAGAACAGGGACCGGGGCGTCGAAGTGATCGCGCTGATGTTCGAGCATTTCAAGGACTTCGAAACAGCCGCGGCCCAGGTCGCCCACTTTCGCCGCCGGCACAACATCGAGTACTCGACGCTCGTGGCCGGCTACTCGGACAAGGCCGAGGCGGCCGCCCGGTTGCCGATGCTCAGCGGTGTCCTTGCCTTCCCGACTACGATTGTCGTCGGCCGCCGCGGTGAGGTACGGAGAATCAGCACCGGGTTCGACGGCCCCGCCACCGGCGAACATTTCCTCGCATACGAGAAAGAATTCACGCAGTTTCTCGACGAATTACTGGGCGAGTAGCCCGGCGGACGGATAGCGACGGCGCGGATGCGGGCGTACGAGGCTCGTAACTCCCCACCACAGGGGCCCGTCTGTTGCGCCGCGAATGTGCTATAATGACGTCCCGGAAGGAGGAACCGTGTCGGATAAGGGCAAGAAAATGAACGGCGAATGGCGGAGCCGGCTGACACCCGAGCAATACCGGGTTACCCGTGAGAAGGGCACCGAACCGGCGTTCTCCGGCGAGTACAACGAGTTCAAGGAACAAGGCTCGTTTTACTGTGTATGCTGTGGAGAGGAGTTGTTCGATTCGGGCGCCAAGTACGACTCCGGGTCCGGGTGGCCGAGTTTTTCGGCACCGGTGGACGGAGGGCGGATCGGTGAGACGCCGGACGCCAGTCTCGGCATGGTGCGAACCGAAGTAACCTGCAGCCGCTGCGACGCCCACCTGGGCCATGTATTCGAGGACGGGCCGCAGCCGACGGGGCGTCGCTACTGTATCAATTCGGCGGCGCTGCGCTTCGCGAAAAGAAAGACCGCAGATGAGTGACCGGCACAAGATCGAGGAGCTCGAGGCACGCGCCGCGCGGGCGCCGGATGGCACGCCGGAGAAGGTGGACGCGCTCAACGAACTGGCCCGGGAGTGTGCGGTCGATTATCCGCAGAAATCTCTCGATACGAGCGCCTACACTTTACAGATGGCGCGCGAGCTGACCTACGCGAAGGGCGAAGCGATGGCGCTCGCCAATCTGGGCTTTGCCCATTACTTGTTCTCGAACCACGAGTCGGCGCTGGCCAGGGCGCTGGAAGCAACGGCCCTGTTCGAGGAACTCGGTGATATAGAGGGCCGGTCCGCTGCGTCGTTCGTCTTGTCGATGGTGCACCGCAGCCTCGGGGACTACGACCGCGCCCTGGCAAACGCCTACGAAGGACTCAAGCTGAGCCGCACGACCGGTAACCGCGCTTTCGAGGGCTGGTCCCTGAACGGCATCGGCGGCATCTATCACGACATGGGGGACTACGAGCGGGCACTTCAGTTGCAGCGAGAGAGCCTCGAGATTCTCGATGACCTGAAGCTGACGGTCGGCAAGGCGAGGGCACTGAACGACATCGGCTCCGTCTACCAGAGCATGGAGCAGTACGAGAAGGCCCGCGCGTACCAGGAGCAGAGCCTCGAGCTTTTCAGGGGAGCTCGAAACAAGCTCGGAGAGGCGCGAGCGCTCAACGATCTCGGCTTGATCCACCAGCATGTTGGCGAGTACGACAAGGCGCTGGAGCTTTTTTCGCGCAGCCTGGAGCTGCGGGAAGAGGTGGGCAACAAGCAGGCGAGGAGCACCAGCCTGATCAATCTGGGCAATCTATATATCGAAAAAAAAGAAGTCGAGAAGGCGTTCGGGGTTCTTCATCGCGCGTTGACAATCGCGATGGAAATAAAGGCCAAGCCGCGGATCTACCAGGCGAACCTCTCGCTGTCGGAAGCCCACGCCCTCAACGGCGATTACGCCTACGCGCTGCAGCATTACAAGATATACCAGCAGGTCAAGGAAGAGGTTGCGGGCGACCAGGCCAACTCGCGTATCAAGAATCTCGAGATCGCCCTCGAAACCGAGCAATCCCAGAAGGAAGCGGAGATTTCTCGCTTGCGAAACGTGGAGCTCAAACAAAAAAATGAGCAACTCCGCTCACTGCTCCGCGAGCTGCGTGACACCGAGGCCCAACTCGTGCAATCGGAGAAGATGGCCGCGCTCGGCAAGCTGGTGGCTGGCGTGGTGCACGAACTAAACTCGCCGCTGGGAGCGATAAACAGCGCGGTCGACACGTCTGCCCGTCGAATCGGCCGCATCGTCGAGACAATCGAAAACAACGGGGCGCTCTCGGATCCGCCGGGTAACGGCAGACTTCGGGAGACGCTCGCCATGCTGGCAAGCGATAATTCCGTCACGGTCGAGGCCAGCGAACGCATCACGAGGATCGTGAACAGCCTGAAAAGCTTCGTGCAGCTGGACAGGGCGGCGTTGCAGTACACGGATCTTCACGAAGGTATCGATAACACGTTGACCCTGATGAAACATGATCTCGAAAACCGCATCGAGCTGGTCAAGAAGTACGGCAGTCTCAAGCACGTGCGCTCGAACCCCGGCGAGCTGAACCAGGTTTTCATCAACCTGCTCACCAACGCGGCGCAGGCTATCGATGGGGCGGGCACCATTACCATACAGACGTACATGAAAGAGGGAAAGGCGCACGTAGCGTTCTCGGACACCGGCGTCGGTATGCCCGGCGAGCAGGTAGAAAAGCTGTTCGAGCCGGCCATTTCCAGGCGCGGGGCGAGGGCCAAGGCCGGTCTGGGCTTATTCAGCTCCTACAACATCATGAAAAAACACGGCGGAGACATCGAGGTCACCAGCCGTATCGGAAGCGGCAGCACCTTTACCCTGGTGTTGCCCGCGGAAGACGACGCGGAGAATTGATTCGAACCCCGTTGAGGTGCTATACTTACAGCGCCCGAGCGTGCCGGCGGCAACCCGGATCCCGTGAACCCCAACAAGGAAAATGGGGGTCGACGAGTGCCCAACGCGAGTCGACCCGTAAGGAGGCCTGCTTTGCCAGAGAAGACCGAAAGACCCACAGTCGAAGCGCGACCCGGCGGCCCATACGTCGTCAAGGGGCTCGAACACTTGAAAAACGCCAAGGGCGAGGATATCCCGACCAAACCATCGATAGCTCTCTGCCGCTGCGGCCGGTCGAGTACCAAGCCGTTCTGCGACGGCACGCACAAGACGTTCGATTTTTCCACCGGCAAGGTGACCGACGGCACGGCCAACAAGCGCGACGAGTACAGGGGAAAACAGGTCACGGTGCACGATAACCGCGGCATTTGTGCGCACGCCGGGTTCTGTACGGACAACCTGAGTGCCGTTTTCAAGTTGGGGACCGAACCGTGGATCGATCCTGACGGGGCGGTGGTGGAGGACGTGATCGCACAGGTCAAACGCTGCCCGTCCGGAGCGCTGAGTTATTCGATCGAGGAAGCGGAAAAACGAGATAAGGATCGTGGCCCTGTGGTTTTCGTGGCCAAGAACGGTCCTTATGCGATGCAGGGGGGAATAGAGTTGCTCGGCGAGACCTTCGGCGACGGCGCATCGAGGGAACATTTTACGTTGTGCCGGTGCGGGGGCTCGAAGAACAAGCCGTTTTGCGACGGCACACACTGGAAGGTGGAGTTTGATAAGGATGAGTAGACACAACACGAGCGCAGCGTATTTGAAACGGCGAGCGATCATCGGTGCGGCGGCTGTAGCATTCGTCGCGGTCATTGTCCTGCCCGCGGGCCACGCCGCTCGCACGGCACCGGCGGCCGCCCTGACGGGTGCGGACTCACGCGCCGCCGGCAAGCCGTCGCCGTGGCTGGTCGTACTGGGGGCGCCGGGTGTGGAGAGAACGGCCCTGGTCGGCGCGATCGATCCCAAGGGGTTGGTACCCCACCTCTCGATAAACCGCATGATGCGTAGCGAGATGGCCGACCAGACGGGTTTCGGTAATCGCATCTCGGGCGCGCTGAAACGCGGAGTACCGGTGAGTGACGAGGTGGTGCTCAAACTGCTTGGACGCCGGCTCTCCCTCCACGATTGCGACAAGGGTGTCGTTCTGGAAGACTTTCCCCACACGCTGTCGCAGGCGAAGGGGCTCGCGGTGATACTCGAAGAGCAGGGCAAGGGCCGGGTGACGGCCGTCCATGTCGTGGTGCCGGACGAAACGCTCGTCGCCCGCATGCTCGAGAAGGCGAACGGCAACGAGAAAGACATCAGGAAACGCGTGGCCGCTTACCGGGGACGGATCGACCCGATCGTCGAGTACTATCGCGACAACGGACTTCTCGTGATCGTCGAGGGAGACCAGCCGCTGGAGGCGGTGTCGGCGAAGATAGCGAAGGAGTTGAAAGGTTGGGCGAAGCGGGGCAGGGAAGACGGCAATTGAAAATGAAACGTCCGGGCGCCATCGTGACACTGCTGGTTTTTCTGATCGCACAGACGGCACTGGCTGGGGACAAGGAAGCGACCGGCGGCGAACAGAAATTCATGAAGAACGCGCGTGCCCTGACCTACCAGGGTAAGCGGGCGGGGGAAGGATATTTTTCTCCCGACGGGAAGCGGTTGATTTTTCAGGATGAGCGGGAGGCGGGGAATCCCTTTTATCAAATCTACGTGCTGAACCTCGAAACGGGCGATACTCACAGGGTTTCACCGGGTAGCGGCAAGACGACGTGCGCTTTTTTCAAGCCCGGCGGCAAGCGGGTGATGTTCGCGTCGACACACCGCGACCCGGAAGCGAAGTCGAAACAGCGGGCGGAGCTCGATTTCAGGGCTTCGGGCAAGAAGCGACGTTATTCTTTCGACTACGATCCTGCTTTCGATCTGTTTTCCGCGCGGCTCGACGGTCGTCGCCTCGAACAGCTGACGCGCACAGCCGGTTACGACGCGGAAGGTTCGTATTCGCCCGACGGCGGGCGTATCGTTTTTTGCTCGATGCGCGACGCGTACCCGCTGGAGGCGTTGTCGCCGGACGAGCGAAAACGCATGGACGTCGACGCCTCGTATTTCGGGGAAATCTACGTCATGGACGCCGACGGCGGCGACCCACGGCGGTTGACCGACTGGCCCGGCTACGACGGCGGACCGTTCTTCAGCCCCGACGGCGAGCGCATCGTGTGGCGGCATTTCGACGAGAGCGGCGCGCTGGCTGATATCTATACGATGCGAGCCGACGGGTCCGACCGCGTTCGGGTCACGGATTTCGAGTCGATGTGTTGGGCGCCGTTCTATCATCCGTCGGGCCGTTACATCATTTTCACGACCAACAAGCTGGGCTTTTCGAATTTCGAGCTCTACATGGTGGACGCGCGGGGGGCACGTGAGCCAGTCCGGGTCACGTGGACCGACGGCTTCGACGGCCTGCCCGTGTTTTCGCCGGACGGAAAGCGTGTTTCCTGGACATCCAACCGGACGGCCACCGGCGAGTCGCAGCTCTACGTGGCCGATTGGGACCACGAGACGGCCATGGACGCCCTGGGGCTCGAGAGGTCGCCCGCACCGGCCCAAGCCACGCGCGCTGGCGGACCTTCGCCGGCGCTGGCGGCGGTCGATATGCGGTCGGACGTCGAATACCTCGCCTCCGACGAGTTGGAGGGCCGGTTGACGGGCTCGAAAGGCACCCGGCTGGCGGCGGCCTACATCGTGGAACGGTTCAAGGAACTCGACCTGGAGCCGCTGGGCGATGACGGCGGCTACCTGCAGGAATTCCCCTTTACGTCGGGTGTCAAGGTCATCCCGGGCGGCAACCGGCTCGCGGTCTCCACGGGGGGAACGAAGACGTCGTTCGAACTCGACAGGGACTTTCGACCGCTGGCGTTCTCCTCGAACGAGACCGTCGAGGGAGAGGTCGTGTTCGCGGGGTACGGCTTGTCGGTCCCCGGCGAGGGAAAAGGCGGCTACGATTCCTACGCCGGGCTCGATGTGAAGGACAAGATCGTCCTCGTCTTGCGTTACGTGCCGGAGGACGTGGACATGGAGCGCCGCCAGGAGCTCAACCACTACTCGGGTTTGCGGTACAAGGCGATGCTGGCGCGGGAACGAGGGGCCAGGGCGCTGCTGGTGGTCAGCGGGCCGAATTCGCCAAACGCAGGTGAACTGATTCCGATAAGATTCGATCAGAGCCTCGCGGACTCCCGCATCGTGACCGCGTCGGTCAGCGGCCGCACGGCCGGGACGATCCTTGCCGCTGCCGGCAAGACCCTGCAGGAGGTCCAATCGGGCCTGGACGTCGAAAACCCGCACTTCGAAGGCACGTTCGCCGTCCCGAACACACGGGTGAGCGTGACCGCCTCGCTGGAGAAAAAGAAAAAATCCGGCAACAACGTGGTCGGCCTGCTGCCGGCACCTCGCAGGGGGAGGCGGGACCGGGCCTATATCGCGATCGGCGCCCACTACGACCATATCGGGCGCGGCAAGATCGGGTCGCTTGCGGGAAAGGGAGAAGAGGGCATGGTACACAACGGTGCCGATGACAACGCGTCCGGCACGGCCACCGTGCTCGAGCTGGCAGCGGCCCTCGTCGAGGCACGACGGGCCCGTCCGAAGGAATTCAAGCGGGGTATGATTTTTGCGCTGTGGTCCGGTGAGGAACTGGGAGTCATCGGATCTTCGTTCTTCGTCGATCATCCGCCCGTCGCCCTCCGGGACATCGCCGCTTATATCAATTTCGACATGGTCGGCCGCCTGCGCGACAACAAGCTCACGCTGCAGGGCGTCGGCTCGTCCAAATCCTGGAGACCGGCCGTCGAACGAC
The DNA here is from genome assembly GCA_046754105.1 of Candidatus Krumholzibacteriia bacterium. Taxonomy (GTDB): domain Bacteria; phylum Krumholzibacteriota; class Krumholzibacteriia; order WVZY01; family WVZY01; genus JAZGDW01. The sequence goes on along the minus strand of JBHHVD010000014.1, from coordinate 28,984 downwards.
GCAACGTCGCCGCGGGTTTCGATCTCGTCCTGCAGGAGGACCCGTACCTGCCCACCGACGTAACGGCGTTCTACCCGGAACAGATACCGATTCTGAGCTTCTTTACCGGCAGCCACGAGGATTACAACCGGCCCTCGGACGATGCCGCGACCTTGAATTACGATGGTATGGAGCGGGTCGCCCGCTTTGCGTACGACCTGTGCATGGACCTGGTGTCCGGCACCCGCCGGCCGGACTATGCGAAAGTCGAGCGGAGCCGGGAGCAGACGGGCGGCAGGGGGTCGCTGCGGGCGTACCTGGGGACGATCCCGGACTACGCCAGTGATGACGTCGAGGGGGTCAAGCTCTCCGGCGTGCGGGACGGCGGACCCGCCGATGTGGCGGGGCTCAGGGGCGGCGACATCATCGTGGAATTCGGCGGGCAGAAGATCGCCAACATCTATGACTATACCTACGCCCTGGACGCCGTGAAGATCGGCCAGCCCGTGGTCGTTGTGGTGCTGCGGGGATCGGCGCGCGTCACGCTGACCGTGATCCCGGAGGCGCGGAAATAGCCGTACGGCGCTCGTGGGCTAACCCATTCCACGGCTTGACTTTCTCCTGGTGATAAGTGTATACTAATATACGTCTAGTCCGCTGCGGCGGTGCCACCTGTTTCTTCTCCTGACGTTCGTTCGCCCACCTGGAACCGTGACATCCGCGGAAGGCGGTCCCTGGCGGTCCAGACCGCTTTCGGGACGCCGAGCTCGTCACCTCGCGCGCCCGAAAGAAAGTGAGTTTCAGCGGTGCAAGAACCCATAAAAGATCCGGCGCGCGGAAACCCCGAAGACGAACCTCGTCTCCACTCCAGGCGGCCACACCCCGGATCCGAAGAAAAATACCGCGTGATTTTCGACGAAGTGGGGGACGGTATCGTCCTGATTCAGTCGGACACGGGGAGGATCGTCGACTGCAATCCCGAATTCGAACGTCAAACCGGAAGGTCTTGCGCCCAGTTGCAGCGGTTGAACATATGGGACCTGCGGCCCGCCGGCCAGCGCGAGACGGCCCGGGCGAAATTTGGTGAGATCCGGAAGAAGGGATTCGGGGGGTCCTCAGAGCTCGACTTCGAAAGACCGGACGGGGAAGTCAGGCGCATCGAGTTCCGAAGCCGGATCGTAACCATCGATGGGGAGAAGTTCACGGCGTCCGTTACCCGGGACGTCACGAAGCGGGAAAAGGTCAAGGACAAGTTGCGGGAGAGCCGGGCGAGGACGGACGCCATTCTCGAATCCGCGCTGGACAGTATCATTTCCATAGATCATGAGGACCGCGTTTTGGAGTTCAACCCCGCGGCGGAAGAGACGTTCGGCTATGCGAAGGCCGACGTCGTCGGGCGCAAACTCACCGACGTCATTATCCCCGAGCGGCTGCGCGACCGCCACCGGCACAGCCTGGCCCGTTATTGCGAGACCCGTGAGCCCAAGACCCTCGGCCGCCGGTTCGAAACCACCGGCCTGCGCGCCGACGGCACGGAATTTCCCGTGGAATTGGCCGTGACGTGCGTGTGGAAGGACCACCAGCCGGTGTTTACCGCGTTTCTCAGGGATATCACACGCCGCAAGCAGACGCTGACCGCTCTCCAGGAATCCGAGGAGAAATACCGCGGTATATTCAGCGAGGCCCGCGACGGCATCGTTCTGGTCGGGGACGACGGCACCGTGGTCGATTGCAATCCGGAGTTCGAAAAGCAAACCGGGCGCAGCCTCGAGGAGCTCAAGAAGACGAAAGTATGGGAGCTCAGGCCATCTTACCAGGTTGGACGCGCCGAGGCGCTATTTGCGAAGCTCCGCAAGGACGGATCGTTTGGTGCGGTCGAGCAGGTGTTCGAAAAGCCGGATGGTAAGACGACGGCGGTGGAGTTACGGGGGAGGCAGATAGTAGTGGGCGGGCGGAGCTTCAACCAGGGGATAACACGTGATATCACGGACCGCAAACGGACCGAGGAGGCGTTGCGGGAACGGGACGCGCGTTTGCGTATTATGGTCGAGCAGATCCCCGCGGTCATGTGGACGACGGACAGGGATCTTCGATTCACCTCCAGCACCGGCGCCGGCCTGAGGGCGCTGGGTTTGAAAACCAACGAAGCCGTCGGAGCGACGCTCTACGAGTTCTTCGAGACGGACGATCCGGATTTTATTCCCATCGCCATGCACAGGAAAGCCCTGCGCGGCGAATCGGTGACCTACAAGTCGAACTGGGGAGGGGCCGTGTTCGAGTCGCACACCGAGCCCTTGAAGGATGAGAACGGGGAGACGGTCGGGTGTATCGGCATCGCGCTGGATATCTCCGAGCGGCTGCGGGCGGGTGACTACCTGAGAAGGAGCGAGGAGCGGTACAGCAAGCTGTTTCATCATTCGAACGACGGGGTGATCGTCTACGATTTCGACGGTGGAATCATCGACGTCAACGAGAAAGCGCTCGAACAGCTGGGATACAAGAAGGCGGAAATGTTGGAGCTCAAGATCAAGGACCTGACGGCGCCCGAGTCGCTGCCGTACCTGCGGTCAAAGTTCGATAGTTTGATCCGCGAGGGTTTCGTCCGCTTCGAAGCCGGGCTGAAGAAAAAAAACGGAGACGTGTTTCTCGGTGAGGTGTCGGGCAGCATCGTGCAAATCGCGGACCGCCAGGTGATCCAGGGTATCGTGCGAGACGTCACCGAACGAAAGCGCGCAGAAGAGGATATCAAAGAATCACACGAAAGGCTGCGGGCGCTGGCCACGCGGCTGCAAACAGTGAGGGAAGAGGAGAGCACCAACATCGCCAGGGAGATTCACGACGATCTCGGGCAAACGCTGACCGGCTTGAAGATGGACTTGTCCTGGCTGCAGCGGCGGATAACGGAGTTGTGCGACCACGAAGAAGGAACAGAGATAATGGAAATGCTCAAGTCCATGTCGAGCGACGTCGATGGTACGATTCAGAGGGTGCGCAAGATATCTACGCAGCTGCGGCCCGTAGTGCTCGACGACCTGGGCCTCGTGGGGGCGCTCGAGTGGCAGGCGCAGGAGTTTGCAAACCGAACGGGAATCTCCTGTGAGTTCAGCACGAATAGCACCTACAAGCTCGACACGCAACGGTCGACGGCGGTCTTTCGGATATTTCAGGAGATCCTCACCAACGTTGCGCGGCACTCCGCCGCGGACAGGGTAATCGTGACCCTCAACAACGAGAACTCCGTACTGGTCATGACGGTGGGCGACAACGGACGCGGCATCTCGCAGGACGAGATCAACAGCCCGCGGGCGCTCGGCATACTGGGTATGCGGGAAAGGGCCCTTGTGTGCGGCGGTGGCGTGGACATTCAAAACGCGAACGGCCGGGGAACCCGGGTGGTGGTTCGGATTCCCATGGGCAAGTCATAACCCCTCGCGTCACGGCGAGGCCGGACCCAAGAGCGGGACTGATGAAAGTACTCATTGTCGATGATCACGCGGTGGTTCGGCGAGGGCTGCAACAGATCCTTTCCGACGCCGACGAGGGCTTCGAGTTCGGAGAAGCCGGGAACGGGATGGAGGCCCTGAACGTCATTCGCGGCCGGGAATGGGACGCCGTCATCCTCGATCTGTCGATGCCCGGCCGGGGCGGCCTGGACGTCTTGAAGGATATCAAACGAGAATGGCCCAAGCTGCCCGTCCTCGTCATGAGCATTTACCCCGAGGATCAATTCGCCACGCGGGTTCTCAAGGCCGGAGCCTCCGGATACATGACCAAGGAGACGGCCCCCGAGGAACTGGTGAACGCGATTCGCAAGGTGATGGGAGGCGGCAAGTATGTCAGCACCTCCCTCGCCGAGATCCTCGCCTCGGAAATCGAGACGGACCGCGACGGGGCCCCACACGAGCGGCTCTCCGACCGCGAGTACGAGGTGCTGCGGCTGATCGCCTCGGGCAAGACGGTGACCGAGATCGCCGATGATCTCTCGTTGAGCGTGAAGACGATCAGCACCTACCGCAGCCGAATCACCGAAAAGACCGACCTGCACACGACCGCGGAGCTCACCCGCTACGCCATCCGCCACGGGCTGGTGGATTGAAAAGAGGCCGATTTGTAGGAACTAATCCTACAACGACCCTCCCCGTTTTCCTACGAAAGAATCAGGTATCTATCTGATTGAAAGAATTCCCATTTCGTTAGATATTCAGTTGAACTTTACTGGTGATCTTGGCGGCGCGGCTTCAGAGAAATGGTAGAGGCCTTACGCATCAATGAAGACCGCGCCGCCGGATTTGCACCCGCCGCCGACTCTGCCACGCATATCTCTGATTGAGGGCCGCGCGATCACGAGGCTTGTAGTTGTCACCACCCGTTGTACTACGCCATACTTCGTGATAACATCCGACGGAAGCTGCTCATAAGCGGCCCTCAATTTTTACCCACAACAGGAAAGCCGGAACGGCCGTATGAGACGCATTGCATACGTTTGTGCCTTTTTGTGCCTGGTCTCCACAGCGCGGCCCACGGCGACAGCGGGTGGCCGGGCCGAGGTCCACATCACCTACGTCGGCAACGAGGGGTTCCTGGTCGCGTCCGGGGGGAGGAAGGTTCTCGTCGATGCCCTCTACCGGGAGGGCGTTGAGGGGTACGCCGTCCCGGGTGAGGACAGCCGGTACAAGCTCGAGAGGGCGAAGCGGCCGTTCGACAAGGTCGATCTGGTGCTGACGACGCATCATCACGCCGACCACTTCGACGCCGCGGCCGTGGGAACCCACCTCGCCCACAACGACGAAGCCCTGTTCGTGGGCACGCCGCAATCGGTCACGCGGCTGCGAAGTTACGTGGGCGAAAACAGGGCGGTGCTCCGGCGAATCAGGGCCGGTTTTCCGAGGGAGGGCCAGCGCATCCGCATGGTCCACCACGGCATAAACCTGGAACTCATCAACCTTCACCACGGTCGCGGGCAAATGATCGAGAACATCGGCTTCGTGTTCGAATTGGGGGGCGGAAAGTTCCTGCACATGGGTGACTCGCAAGCGAAAGCCAAGGACTTTCGCCGCAGTAACGTACACCGTGAGACTTTCGACGTCGCGTTCGTACCCTACTGGTACCTTGCGTACGACCGCATGGCGGCGACGGCGCGTGCGGTCATCCACGCCAAGCATATCGTTGCGATGCACGTTCCGCCCAGGGGTTCCGCGCTCCTCAACGACCTCGGGGGCTGGGCCGGAATGGAACGCAAGATCAAGGGCGGATTCCCCAACGCCGTCCTGTTCGAGAGAGAAATGGAGAGTAAGACCCTGTCACTTCACTAGTCGTCCCCGCGAGCCGGCCGCCGCACAGATCCGCGATATCGCCCCTTGCGGACGTTGCGGTGCTCCCCTCTCCGGCCCATTTCCGGCATTCTCATGGATACCCACCGGCCGGACCGGCAATCGGGTTGCCAGGATGGCGTGCCTGTGTATATAATCACAGCTTTATGCGGCCGAGCCCGGCGATCGCGCTGCCGCGAAGACAAGGGCACCACGCGTTATGAGCCACGTTCCCAAGCTCCACGACCTGACCGACGAGACGGAGAGTCTCTCCGACGTCGTCATCACTGGGCTGCAAAAGCCGGTCAAGGAACTTCCCAGCAAATTATTGTACGATGAGCGCGGGTCTTTGCTGTTCGACCAGATTACCCGGCTTGGGGAGTACTACCCGACGCGGACCGAGACGGCCATCATGAGAACCCACATCGACGAAATGGTGGCGCTCATCGGTCCCGGAAGCATGATCATCGAGTACGGCAGCGGCAGCAGCGAGAAGAGCCAGATTCTGCTCGACCATCTCGAAGCGCCCGCCGCCTACGTCCCGATCGACATCTCCCGGGAGCACCTGGTGCGATCGGCGGTCCGGATCGCGAAACGGTATCCGCAGCTGGAGATCCTCCCGGTGTGCGCGGATTATAACGAAGATCTCGAGATTCCCAACAGCAAGAAGCCCGTTGCGCGCCGTGTCGTCTATTACCCCGGTTCGAGCATCGGAAATTTTCACAGCGACGAAGCGGTCGATTTCTTGCGGCGTATTGCCGCGATCGACGGTTTCGGAGGCGGTCTCCTGATCGGGGTCGACTTGCAAAAGGACCCGGAGATACTGCATGCCGCCTATAACGACCGTGAGGGTGTCACGGCGGAATTCAACTTGAATCTTCTCGAGCGCTTGAACCGGGAACTCGGATCGAATTTCAGAATAGACAGGTTTCGCCACCGCGCGATTTACAACCGGGACGCGATGCGCGTCGAGATGCATCTCATCAGCCTCGACAATCAAAGAGTTCGGATAGACGACGCCGACATCCCGTTCAGTAAGGGTGAGACGATCTGGACCGAATCGTCCTACAAGTATACCGTGGAAGGCTTCGCCGCGCTGGCCGAACGCGGGGGATTCGAGGTCGAAAAGGTGTGGATCGACGGTCAACGGCTCTTTTCGGTACAATACCTGTCGGTTCCCGGCGCGGACGGAGCGCAGTGAGCCGGGCCCTCGCCGCCGGCCCAACCCCGCAGGCGCGGCGCCGCCCCGCGCGCCGCCTGGACCCCACCCCCACACCAACGAGGTAACGTCGATGATCGTTGCCGTGCTGACCGGAGCCGTGGCCGGGATCATTCACGTCCTGTCGGGCCCGGATCATCTGACCGCGATAGCACCGATCGTCTCCGATACGCCGGGCAGGAGCTGGCGGGCCGGCGCGCTGTGGGGAATGGGGCACGCAGCGGCCGTTTGGACGGTGGCTCTGGCAGCGCTGCTCTTGAAACAGGCCCTTCCCATCGAACGAGTGGCGGCGCGGAGCGAGGGTGTGGTCGGGCTGGTCCTGATCGGGATCGGGTTGTGGACGCTGAAAAAGGCGATCCGCTACCGGGTTCATCTTCACGAACACACCCACGACGGTGTCCGGCACGCGCATATCCACGCGCACGGGTCGCATGCCGGCGGGCATGGTTACGGCGCCCACCGGCATTCCCACGCTCCGCTGGGGATCGGTTTGCTGCACGGCCTGGCGGGAAGCTCGCACTTGATTGGAGTGCTGCCGGCGCTGGTGCTGCCGGCGCCCAGGCTCGCGATCGCATACGTCGCCGGATACGGGTTGGGCGCTGTAGCGGCCATGGCCGGGTTCGCGTGGGCGTTGGGCGAAGTGATCGGCGGGTGGCTCCGGAAATACACCGGTGCCTACCGGTTCGTTCTCGCCGGGTTCGGGGCGCTGGCGATCGGGGTAGGCGTGGCGTGGCTCGCCCGTGGTTGAAATGTCAAACAGGAGTGGCTGGATCGACCAGGAGGTCTTGGGGTGCACCGAGATGGAACCGCGGGCGTCATTTCGGACACGCACGGTTTGTTGCGCAGGCAGGCGGTAGACGCACTGCGCGGTGTGGATCTCATCATCCACGCAGGCGACGTGGGCGATGAATCGATACTTGCCTCATTGGCGGAGATCGCGCCGGTCCGGGCGATAAGGGGTAACATGGACCGGCAGAAATGGGCGGAGAGTCTCCCCGCCACCGACGTGGTCGAATTCGGCGCACGGCTGTTTTACGTCTTGCACGACCTGGGGACGCTGGACGTCGATCCGGCGGCCGCGGGTTTTCGCTGCGTGATTAGCGGCCACACGCACCGTCCGTCGTTGACCGAGGAGGGCGGTGTGCTCTACCTCAACCCCGGCAGCGCCGGCCCGCGGCGGTTCGACCTGCCGGTTTCGGTCGCCCGGATCGACGTGGCGGGGGACGACGTGACGGCGGCCGTCATTGAACTCGACACGCCAGGCGCCGAGTGACGGATATGAAACAGCGAAACTTCATCGATGTGAGCCATACGATAGGAACCGGGCTCGTCACGTACAAAGGCCTGCCCGCGCCGTTGATCTGCGACTACCTCGACCGCGAAGCCTCGAAAGAGCACTACGCGCCGGGAACGACCTTTCAAATCGGACGTATCGACATGGTGGGGAACACGGGCACCTACATCGACGCGCCGTTCCACCGCTTCGCGGAAGGCAAAGACCTTTCGGAGCTGCCGCTGGCCTCGCTGGCGGATATCGACGGAGTCGTAATCCGCGCGGAGCGCCACAACGAACGTCCGATAGACGCATCGTTCTTTGCATCGCGCGATCTCAAGAAAAAGGCCGTCCTGGTCCACACCGGCTGGTCGAGATACTGGAGGACGGAACAGTACTTCGAGGGACACCCGTTTCTTACCGAAGATGCCGCGCAGCACCTGTGCGAAGCCGGTGCCGCCCTGGTCGGCATCGATTCCCTGAACATCGACGACAGGGATGACGGTCGGCGTCCGGTACACACGGCGCTTTTGGGGAACGACATTCCCATCGTCGAACACATGGCCAACCTAGATGAGCTTCCCGACGAGGGATTCCGGTTTTTTGCCACGCCGGTGAAGGTCAAGGCCTTTGGGTCTTTTCCGGTCCGGGCGTTTGCGCTGACGACCCGCTAAATCCCCCCCGCGCGCCGGCCATACGAGCCGGCGGTGACAGTTTCTCGACGCAGGAGGTTCGAAGTCATGACCCGGTTGCTGTGGGCGATCGTTTTGATCGCGGTATTACTGGCCGTTGCACCGGCCGTTTTCGCCGCAGAGGCGTCGACGGAGCTCTCCAGGTTGTTCAAGGACGATTGGGAATTCCGGCTGAAGCAGAACCCGACGTTCGCCACTACCTACGGCGACCGCCGCTACAACGACAAGCTGCCTGTCGTGTCCGTGTCGGCCAGCGAGTTTCGCAATTCCCAGGACAAAAAGTTCCTCGCGCGCCTGCAGAAGATCGATCGCGAAGCGCTGTCCGCGCAGGATCGACTGAATTACGATATCTTTCGACTGTTGAAAGAGAATAGCATCCGTGAGCACGAGTTCGGGACGTACCTGATGCCGATCACGAACCGGTCGGGATTTCACGTGAGTTTTCCCCAGCTGCCGGACCGAATCCCCTTCAAGACCGTGAAAGATTACGAGAACTACGTTGCACGGTTACGGGCGTTCGCCAGGTACGCCGCCGACCACGTTGGTTTGATGCGCGAGGGTATCAGGCGCGGCTACGTGCTGCCCGCGATCGTACTGGAGGGGATCGAGGGGTCTATCGAGCCGCACATCGTCGAAGACCCGCAAAAGAGCCTTCTGTACAAGCCGTTCGAGGATTTTCCCGACGCGTTCAGCGACCGCGATCGCGAAAGGCTCAGGAAGGCAGGCAAAAAGGTAATCGAGCGCTCGGTTGTGGGGGCGTACAAAGAGTTCCTGACCTTTCTGACCTACGAATACATACCCGCGGCCCGCGACGACATCGGGGCATCGTCTCTTCCCGACGGCCGCAGGTTCTATGAGCACCGCGTGCGGTACTACACGACGCTGGACCTTTCGCCCGAAGAGGTGCACAGGATGGGTCTGGCGGAGGTCGAACGCATACGAGCGGAGATGGACGAGATTATCCGCCGCGTTGAATTCGAGGGCAGCTTTGACGACTTCGTCGCGTTTCTCCGTTCCGACGACCGATTCTACGTCGACCAGCCCGAAGAATTGATGATGCATGTTTCCTTGGTTCTCAAGAAGATGGACGGCGAACTGCCCCGTTTGTTCAAGACGCTGCCGCGCATGCCGTACGGTATCAAACCGGTGCCCGATTACATCGCTCCAAAAACCACGACGGCCTATTACAACCGCCCCGCGGGCGACGGCACACGCGCCGGGTTCTATTATGTAAACACGTATGACCTGAAGAGCCGCCCGTTGTATGAAGTGGAGGCGTTGTCCCTGCACGAAGCGGTTCCCGGCCATCACCTGCAGATCGCCGTCCAGCAGGAGCTAACCGGTATCCCGGAGTTTCGTCGTTTCTCCGGCTTTACCGCGTTCGTCGAGGGATGGGCGCTGTACGCGGAGCGCCTCGGGCTCGAGGCCGGCTTCTACGACGATCCGTACAGCGACTTCGGGCGCCTGACCTACGAAATGTGGCGGGCGTGCCGCCTGGTCGTCGACACGGGCATGCATTATCTCGACTGGACGCGCCGGGAGGCGATCGATTTCATGGCGGCGAACACGGCGCTGACTCTGCATAATATCACGACTGAAGTGGACCGCTACATCTCCTGGCCCGGACAGGCGCTGGCCTACAAGATCGGTGAACTCAAGATCCGGGAGCTGCGGGCGCTGTGCGAGACGAAACTCGGGTCGCGTTTCGACGTAAGGGAGTTCCACGACGTGGTGCTCGGAAGCGGCGCGGTGCCGCTGGAAGTTCTCGAGTCCAACGTCAAGAGCTGGCTCGAGGTGCAGCTGGCGACGAACTGACCTCGATGCGTCAAAAAGGATCTCCGGTGTGGTTGGGCCCGGCGCGCAAGGACCGTTTGAGCCGGATCGCCTCCGTCCTTGCGCGCCCGGACCCCAATCGGCGCCGCCCGCGCGCGTTACCTGGACGACAACGCGACGTCCACCGACAACGCGCCGCTGCCCTTGATCAAGAGCGCTGCGGCGACGGCGATAACGAGCAGGTGGTACTCGAATCCCTCGCCGGGCTGGGCGCCGTACCAATTCATGAAGAGACCGTTCGCCGCGTGCACTTTGACGACGGCGACGACCATGACCGTGCCGATGCCGAGTGCTGCGACGCGCCCCAAAAAGCCGATGATGAGGGCGATGGAGCCGAAGAACTCGGTGACGATAAGAAGAAAGATCATGAACGACGGTATGCCCATGCCTCCCAGTGCCTGCATCGTCCCCGAGTACCCGCCGCCGCCGAACCATCCCAGCATTTTTTGTGCGCCGTGCGCGAAAAAGACCAATCCCAACATCAGCCTCAACACCGTAGCGGAATAGTCAGCGTCTGTTCTCAAGAGTGACTTGAACATGGCATCATCCCTTTCCTTCGGCTATGGGGTCAACGGAACACCGTTGTCGGCGCGATTATTTTAGCAGCACCATCTTCTTGGTCTGCACGAAACCGCCCGCCGCCAGGCGGTAGAAATAAATCCCGGATGCCACGCGGCTGCCGCCGTTGTTCGTGCCATCCCATTCCAATGTAAACACGCCCGGTCCCTGCTCGGTGTGGGCCAGACGCCTTACCAGGCGTCCGTCGACGTCGTAGATGCGGAGCGTCACGGGAACCCGGGACTGCAGCTCGTAGAAGATCCGCGTCACGGGATTGAACGGGTTGGGAACGTTCTGGTGAAGTTTGAAGCGGTGGCCAGCAAGCGGCCCGATTGCCGTGGCGACGACTGCCACCGCCTCGCCGGAGTAACCGCCGGCGTAGCCGGCCGTGTCGACGGCGGAGATGCGGTAGTAGGCCGAATCGCCCGTGGACGGGACGGTGGCCGTCGAGTCCGTGCCGGCGGCGAGTACGACGAACGTGGCGATCGACGGCACAAATCCGCTGACCGAGTCGCAGTAGACGGCGTATGACACGACGTCCGCCTCGGGATTCGGGGACCACGCGAGCGTGGTAGTGCCCCCGTTGGCCAGGGACGTCAGGTTCACGGGGCGTGACGGCTGTTCCATGACCAGGGCGTGAGATCCGTACCATCCCATGTCCCCGCGCGATCCGTCGGGGTCCTGGAACGTTACGTCCGGATTGCCCGCGTCGATCGCCGGCGAGTGGAGCGCCAGGTGGTAATCGCCCCCGGCCGCGTCGGCGAAGCGGGGATCGGCTGCGATCGACCCCGATCCGGCCCCACAGCCGTTATAGTCACCGCCGCTGTTGTTCCACACGAGGTTGTAGGAACGTGCGAGGGAGATCGTGCCGCCGCATTCGATGCCCACGCCCACTGAATTGGCCACGATGTTGTTGAACGCCTCCATCGGCACATCGGGGAGAAACATGCCCCCCACGCCGGCGGAGCCGTTTTGATCGAGCGTGTTTCCAATCACGGCCCCCCCGCTCAGGATGCCGAGGAACATCCCGCCCCCAGAGGTCGTGCCCTGGTTGGCGACGATCAGGTTGTGCCGGACATCGGCGGTTCCGTCGACCGCATAGATTCCGCCACCGAGGATGGCCGTGTTCGACGACACGGAGCATTCGATGACCGTGAGGTCGGAAGCGGCCGTTGTGGCGACGCCGCCCCCGACGAGGCTCGCGCTGTTGCCGGATATCGTCACGCCGCTAAGAGACACCGCCGACGCGTCTATGTCCACGCCGCCGCCGGTGCCCGATACGACCATCGCCTGGTTGCCGGAGATGGCACCGCCGGAAATCGCCGCAGTCGAGGCTTCGATGCGAATCCCGCCGCCGAACTTGGCGCCGGTATTTCCTGTGATCGCGTTGCCGTCTAGCGTCACGTCGGGGCACGCCGCCAGGACCATGCCGCCGCCCTCGGCACTCGACGACGCCGTCGAGACTGTGTTGTCGGCGATCGTGTTGCCCGTCACCGTTCCGGTGCAATTATAGAGATAGATACCCCCTCCCCGTGTGGCCGTGTTCTGGTGAATAAAATTGTCGCGCAGATCCACCGCGCAATCACGGGCGAAAATCGCCCCGCCGACTCCGTAGTTGGACCCGGTGGTAGCGGCGTTGAACCGCATCTCGCAGTTGGCCACGGTCGCACTCGAGCCGAGAATCTTCACCGCGCCGCCGAAGTCCGCGGGAAACGGGACCGTCGCGGGGGTTCCGGTGCCGTTTTGAAGGACGAAGCCGTCGAGCCCGCCGCCCTGCGTGCCCGGGAAAACCAGGACGTTTCCGTTCAGGTTGAGAACGGTCTTGCCGCTCTGGAGGTCCCGCTGTGTGAAATCGTTGTTCCAGGCGCCGTGGAGCAGCACGCCCCGGTCGATGGCGATCGAGATGTTATTCAGTGTCGTCGTCGCCAGAAAGAGCGTGTCTCCGTCGAAGGCGGACGCGATGGCCTCGGTCAGCGATGAGGCCGCGGTCGACGGTGTGATGTACGGAAACACGTTGCCTCCGCCCGGCTTGTAGTAATGACGAAGCGTCGGCATGACCTCGAACGCCGCCGAGAGGGTCGTGCTCTGGCCGTCCCGGTTTCGCACCACGATATCCACAGGGCCCAGCGGCGAGTCGTTGAGCACCGTGACGTCCACGACCAGCGATTCGGCGCCGACGAGGTTCGTCGTGTGCACAAAGATGCTCGGTCCGAAGTCGACCGTCGCGCCCGGGAAAAAATTGGCACCGCCCACCGTAACGGTCAAATCGATGCCCTGCAGTCCCGACGCCGGGTAGGACGCCGCGGCCGCAGGGGCGGGCAGGGGCGGTGGCGGCGGCGGAGCGCACGGCGTGTTGGCCCCCCAGCCGACCTGGCCCCTTGTGAACGTGCACAAGGTAAAATCGTTGAATTTCATCATGCAGTCACGGGAACCGGGGTTGCAGGCCTCGCAGTTCCCGTTGGCGACGCCGTTGCCGCACGTCGACGTACAGGACGTACAACCACCGCTGTACTCGTCACAGGCCCAGAAGATGTGGCCGCTTTCATGCGCGAACACGTTCGCCGTCGGCCACCCCTGGACCCGGGACAGCAGGACGGAATACGGCCCGCCGAGGTAGGCGAACGCGGTCATGCCGTCCGGAAACGTCGCGGCCGCCGGAAACGGGTTGTAGGCTATGAACGACGAGAACGATCGATCGGTCTGGTAATAGGAACGCTGCCAGGTGTTGAACGCGTTAACCCGTGTGAAACGGCTGCCCGACGTATACCCGAAATTGGTCATGAGATTGGTGACCCACGTGCTCTCGAAACTGCCGCCGTGCAGGATGGGCTCGGCCCACTGCTGGCAACGCGGGTCCGCGCCCGAGTAATAGTTGATGAGAAAACTCACGGAGCAATCGAAACTGGACAAGGCCTGGCTCGACCACCACGCCAGCCCGGCCGCCGCGCCGTTGAGGTAGCTTTGCATATCCTGCGGTGTCCACGTGTAGAGGTCCGGATCGCCGCCGCTGCCGTCGCTTTCGACGAAGAAGAGTGTTACCGCCACCGTCCCGGTCATGAAATCGCTGTTACCGAGAGCACCGGTGGACGGCCCGAGCAGCAGCCCCCGGTCCTCGAGCTCGCCGACGTCCAGTCCCGCCGATTCCAGGTTGCGCAGATAATCGCCCTCGTCGATGGGCGGCTGAACGAATGCGTCCGTCGGCCGCCCGGCCGTTCCCGCGCCGGACGCTCCGTCGAAACGCTCGTACTCCGCCTGCAATTCACCGCGAACCGCCTGGTTGAAAAAGTGGACCATACGGCGCGAAGCGTCGCCCGGCACGCCGACCTCGGCGGGGGTCACCGCATCGGAATAGATGTCTCGTATGCCGGCTTGACCGGCGATCTCGCGGCCGGCGTCCGCGGGGATCCAGCCCATCATGATCGATGGAGGCGACATGATGGCGATATGACCGCCGTGTTGGTGGATAACCTCCCTGGCGACGTGCATCGAGCGGACGTCGCTGGTCTCCAATACCACCAGCGCAAACCCGTCGAGAAAAGACAGCGGCCCCCCGCGAGGGTCCGCCGCGTGGGAAGGGGGGCACATAGAACCGATGAAAAACGCGCACAGGATGAGACACCAGGACGGCCGATGCGTCATGAACCTATCCTTCCTTGATGAGGGTTCGGTAACCGGACGGGACACTGTCGGGCATGGCGCCCCTCTCCGCAATGAAGTTGAATCCCACAGCAAATCTCAGGGCCAGCAGCCGTCCATACTCCCCCTGTTCCCGGCCCTTTCCCAGCGTATAGCGAACGAGCGCTCGCGTCGCGCGATTCGCGGTCAGCAGGGCGGCGTACGACCACTGGGCCAGTCTTCGAAACAGTGGTTGAATGACCGGAACGCTTCTCGGAAACAGCATGCACTCCAACTGGTACGCCGTTCCGTTATGGGGCGGAAAAATGTGTGTCGGGCGAAATCCGTGTTTCATGAGCAGATACTCCAGACCCATGTGGGACATGTGATAATAGGACAAACCATGAAACGGCTCAAGAAACGAGACGTACCCGAAAAGCTTGCCGCCATGCCGGAGGACCCGCCTCATTTCCTCCATGACCCGGTCCGGCTCGGGCACGTGTTCGAGCACGGCCGAGCACAACACCCCGTCGAACGATCCGTCGCGGAAGGGCAGCCGGTTGCCGTCGCCGATCACCGAGCACGACGGCCCGGCAAGCTCGAGCCCGACCCAGCGGGCGCCCCGCTCCTCCAGGCGCCGGCGATACGGGCCGAGACCGCAGCCCAAATCGAGAATTCGCTCTCCCGCCAGGTCGCCGACCATGTCGAAGAGCGCTTCGCCGCCGCCGGCAGGGCGCCTGTAGTCGATATCCGGGCGGAGCTGGTCGCCGAGGCGCACGCGACTGTCGAGCGCGCCGGTGCTACTTGCCGTAGTCGTGCGTGGTGCCATTCGAGCGTCCCTTCTCTTGTGGCCGGCGCGCCGGGTTTTCTCGATGCAATCCCCGGACCGCTCCCCGGCCGAAGTGGCGGATCGCCACCGGGGCACGCCGCCGGGGTCCATTCGATGTAACCCATTGCAAAGAAATCTGTTGACATGTGTCGTGCCCCGGGAGCGGCGTCCGCGCCGGTCGCCGCAGGCTATGCAGTCGTGAGATTCGCATCGAGGAAACCGTGGGGTGGGCATCGACGCCCGGGCCGGTGCCCGGCTATTATACCATACCGGGCCGGGCGGTGAAAACACCTTGCCGGAGCGTACCCGCGCCATCGCTACCCCAGCCGCCCCGGGGGAGCTCGCCCCGGGTCCGCGGGTCATTGACAAAACTCAAGAAATCCTATACATTTGTATCTCCAACGGGAACAAACCCCTTGTTCCGCGCGTAGTTTGCATCAACCCTGTAGCCAATCGCAACGTCATGAAAAACACCCTGCGTACAACTTGTAGTGCCGTGTGGCTGCTCGGCGCATTTGCCACCGCGTCGGCGCAGGACATGCCGCCGGCCCTGGTCATGACGGAGCCGGTGACGACCATCGAGTTTCATGACCAGTTGACCTTGATCGGACGCTCGGAGGCCAACGCCGAGAGCCGCATCGTCGCCGAGGTCGCGGGCCGCGTGAAGGCCATCAACGCACGCGAGGGCCGTTGGATCGCGAGCGGCAAGCCGCTGGTGACGATCGACCCCGAGCGCATCAAACTCTCGCTGGAGGCGAAGCAGGCCGAGACCAATCAGGCCCAGGCCGATGCCGACCTGGCGAAGAAGGAACTGAAACGCGCGGAGGACCTGTTCAAGCAGGAGATCCTCCCCGAGCGGGCCCTCGATGAGACGCAAGCGACGGCGACCCGGACCATCGAGCGCTACTACCAGCTCGAGGCGGAGCGCAAACAACTCGAGCTCGACCTGGCAAACTGCTACATCCGCACCCCCTACAGCGGCTTCACGGTGCGCAAGCTGGTGGAAATCGGGGAATGGGTAAATCCGGGTACTGCGGTCTACGAGATGGTTGACCTCTCGGTGATGAAGGTCACCGTCGATCTGCCGGAGCGAAATTTCGGGCAGGTCGCAATTGGCAGCGCCGTGACCATTCACATTTCCGGTAACAACGACCGTCCCATGACCGGCAAGGTCAGCGGGATCGCGCCGCAGGCATCCCAGGCGACGCACACATTTCCCCTGATCGTGGCGGTGCCGAACACGGACGGCCGTCTGGGCAGCGGGATGCTCGTCAAGGCGACCGTGTCGCTGACCGGCAGGTTCTCCAGCCTCGCCGTCTCGAAAGACGCCATCATCCGCCAGGGCAGCCAGACGATGGTGTATACGATCGTGGATGGAAAGGCGACGCCTATCACCGTTATCACCTCGTCGAGCGACGGCAGCATGGTCGCGGTGAGCGGGGACGGCTTGAAGGACGGCATGCCGGTGGTGGTCCGGGGGAACGAGCGCATCTTTCCCGGCAGCCCCGTCCGCACCCCCGGCGCCGGCGAGGGTGACGAGGAATCGGAGCCCGAACAGGCCGCCGCCCAGGGCGGCGCCGAACCTAAATGAGCCTCGTAACATCCGCAATCCGGTTTCCCGTGACCGTTGCCGTGGGCGTGCTCGTTGCCTTCCTCGGTGGTTTTCTAGCCCTCTTCCAGGTCCCCGTACAGCTCACGCCCGACGTCGACCGGCCGGTGATTAACGTCGGCACCGCCTGGGTCGGCGCCTCTCCCGAAGAAGTCGAGAAGGAAATCATCGAGGAACAGGAGGAGTATCTCAAGTCGGTCGAAGGCGTCGTCAAGATGGAGTCGCAGGCCAACGACGGCTTCGGCAACATCACGCTCGAATTCGCGGTCGGTACGGACATCACCGGCGCCACCGTACGGGTTACCAACAAGCTCAACGAAGTGCCCTCCTACCCCACGAACGCCGACCGCCCAATCGTCTCTTCCTCGGGGCGCTTCGACCGGGCCATCGCCTGGTTCGTGATCAAGGGCGACAGCGGCGTCGACGTGGAGAAGAACCTGACGTTCTTCGAGGATACGGTGAAGCCGCGTCTCGAGCGGGTCGAAGGGGTGTCATCGATCAACTTCTTCGGCGGGCTCGAGCAGGAGCTGCACGTCACCTTCGATCCGGAACTCCTCGCGTCGATGGGGATCACGGTGGGCGAGCTGACCGGCGTTCTGCAGGCGGCCAACCGGGATATTTCGGGCGGTGATTTCGGTGAGGGCAAGAGACGGTACGTGGTCAGAACGATCTCGAGGTTCGATACCCCCCAAGACGTGGCGCAGACGATCATCACCAGCCGCGGCGGCATCGCGATTCGGGTCGGCGACGTGGCCGAAGTGGCGATGGCCTATCAAAAGCCCGCCGCGCAGGTTCGGCACTTCGGGCGCAAGTCGCTGGCGTTCAACGCCCAACGCCGGATCGGGGCCAACGTTCTGGAAGTAAGCGACGCGCTGCTCGCCCAGGTCGACGTGATCAACGAAGAATTACTCAATCCCCGCGGCATGCAGCTCGAGAACGTGTACACGGAGACCGTCTATATCCACTCGTCGGTCGACCGCGTGTTCAACAATATTTTCCTCGGCGGGGTTCTGGCGATCGCGGTGCTCTTTCTTTTCTTGCGCTCGGTAACGTCCGTCCTCGTTATCGGCCTGGCCATCCCTATTTCGGTGATATCGACTTTTCTCACCATGTTCCTCGTCGGGCGGACCATCAACGTCATCTCCCTGGCGGGTATGGCGTTTGCCGTGGGAATGGTAGTCGACAACGCCATCGTCGTGCTGGAAAACATTTATCGCCACATTCAGATGGGAAAGAACCGTTGGCAGGCGGCCAACGACGGTACGCGCGAAGTGTGGGGAGCCGTGCTGGCGTCGACGCTGACTACGGTAGCGGTGTTTTTGCCCATCGTGTTCATCCAGGAGCGGGCCGGGCAGCTGTTCCGCGACATCGCCATCGCCATCTCCAGCGCCATCGCCGTGTCCCTCATCGTTTCGGTAACCGTGATCCCGTCGGCATCGGCCAAGATCCTCTCGATCAACACCAAGCTGCACGGCAAGGAGGGCAGCGCATCGCTTCTCGAGCGCATCGCGGCCCGGATCTCGGCCGTCGTCGATTTTATCAACGCCCGCGGCGCACGGCGCCTCGCCGTAATCCTGGGCATGGTCGTCATCTCGGTCGGCTTGAGTCTGGTGCTGCTGCCCAATTCGGAATACCTGCCCAACGGTAACCAGAACTTCATCTTCGGGTTTATGCTGCCGCCGCCCGGGTACAACCTGGACGAGATGATCAAGGTCGGTGAGGCGGTCGAGGAACAGCTCCAATTCCTGTGGGACACGCCGGAGGAGGAGGCCGCGGATCTCCCCGGCGGCGGCGTCGACAATTTCTTTTTCGTGGCGCTGCGTAACCAGGCGTTTCTCGGAATGCGGGCAAGGGAAGCCGCCCGGGCCCGCGAGCTCCTGCCGCTGGCGAACGGCGTGCTCTTCTCGGTGCCGGGCACCTTCGGTTTCGCCAATCAGGCGTCGCTGTTCGCCCGGGGTTTTGCCGGCACGCGGTCTGTGAAGATCGACGTGACGGGGCCCGACCTGAACCACGTACTCTCCCTCGCCGCCCAGGTGTTCGGACAGGTGGGGCAGACGCTTCCCGGTGCGCAGTCGCGACCGATCCCGGGACTGGACCTGGGCAACCCCGAGGTGCGCGTTTTTCCGGACCGCGCGCGGGCGGCGGATATCGGTTTTACCGCGACGGATATCGGTTTGACGGTCAACTCCCTGGTCGACGGTATGAAGGTCAGCGAGTTCTTCCACGAGGGTCGCGAGATCGACCTCATCCTGAAGGGACGCGACGACTGGACCCGGCATACGCAGAGCATCGAACAGCTTCCGATCGCGACACCCTCCGGCGCGATCATCACGCTGGGGGACATCGCGGACGTCGAGCAGCATCAGGGGCCGGTGCAGATAAATCACGTGGAACGCCAGCGCGCGGTCTCCATCGAAACGGTCCTGCCGGACGACATCGCGCTCGAAGGCGCCATCGCGAAGATCAACGACGAGATCATCACCCCGATGCGGGACCAGGGCCAGATCGGCGGATTGTACGACCTGCACCAGACCGGGGCCGCGGATGATCTCAGCCGGCTGAAATCGGCGCTGACCACGAACTTTCTCGTAGTGATTCTCCTGACCTACCTGCTGCTGGCCGCGCTGTTCCAGTCCTTCATGTATCCGCTGGTTATCATGCTCACCGTGCCGCTGGCCACGTTCGGCGGCGTGCTGGGGCTCCGCGTGGCGCAGCTCTTCGACAGCGCGCAGCAGCTCGACATCCTGACCATGCTCGGGTTCGTCATCCTGGTGGGAACGGTGATCAACAATTCCATCCTCATCGTCTACCAGGCGCTCAACTTGATGCGGGAGGGCATGAACCCGCGAGCGGCGGTGAAGGAATCGGTGCGGGTGCGCGTGAGGCCCATCCTGATGTCCACCATGACTTCCACCCTGGGTATGCTGCCGCTGGTGGTGTTGCCCGGGGCAGGGTCGGAGCTCTACCGCGGGCTGGGGTCGGTAGTCGTCGGCGGTTTGGTAATGTCGACGGTCTTTACCCTCTTTCTGACACCTCTCGTTTTTTCCTACGCGATCGAGGCCAAGGTTGCGGTGCGCCGTCTGCTCGGTATGAAGCCGATGGCCGTCTCGCAGGAGCCGGCGATGAACGGCAAGATGTAGCCGGCGCTTCTCTTTTTCCCCGGGTCTTCAAGTCTTCAAACACGGGACAGTGGATTTAGCCCGCGCACGCAAGGCATCAGGCCGCAGGCGAGTATGCGGCGGTGAGCCCGGCCGACGAGCGAGCGCTGCTGGGCGCGATCTGCGCAAAACCAGTTGTCGACGTTGTCGGGGTCCGGAGATTCGACCCTTTCGAGCCCAAAGCGGACGATCTTGTAGGGAATGTAGTCCCGACCGGTGATTTCCGCATAGAGGTCGTCGATTGTAAACCCGGCGCGCCGCAGCAGTTTGGGAGACGCTTCGAGGATGATCGTGGGGCGAAAATCACGGATATAGGTCGCGGCACCGCGGAGTATCCGGATCTCCTCCCCCTCGGTGTCCATGAAGAGGACCGACGCCGGCCCGATCTCCTCCGCCAGCGAATCGAGCGTAACACAGCGTACGCGAACCGTTTTCGAAGCTTCTTCGTCGCCGGATCGCGCGATGAATCCGCTGCCCGACATGTGTGCGACCGGGACCTGAAACTCCACCGTCTCGTTCCTGTCGCTCAGCGCGAAGGCGTGCACCGCGATATTCGGGTGGATCGTACGACGCGCCAGGTCTTCGAGACGGCTCGTGTTGGACGGCAGCGGCTCGAACGCGTGCACCTTGCCATCGCCTCCGACGATATCCGAAAACCCGACGGTCTCCGTCCCCACGTTGGCGCCCACTTCGATGATGACGTCGCCGGGAGCGGCCGTTGCCAGGGCGATTGCCGTGTTCCTCCACTCGTAGTACCCGTGAACGCTAAAAGGGTAGCCGTGAAAGTCTCTCGTAGTGCCCCGGAATTGCGACCCGGTCTGCGCGCGTACGACAAATTCGTAGTTGTCTTGCCGCGCGGCGGCATAGGGGTAGAGCCAGGTCCGGAGTTTTTGTGAAATCACGGGCGGCAGCGGCCGGCAGATCTTCTGGGCGAGGTTCAGTCGTTTCGGCTTTTTCATTATAGTAGCGAAATCAGCTGTTTGACCCGCTCCTCGATGTCATCCCGGACGTCGTCGAACGCCGCCGGGTCGAGGCCCTTCGGGTCGGCGACGTCCCAGTCGAAGCGGTTGCGTGCGGACACTACCGGGCATTGGTCACCGCAACCCATGGTTACGACGTAGTCGAACGTGACGGACGGCAAGTCCACGGTTGACTTCGACCGGTGTGTGGAGAGGTCGTACCCAAGCCTCGACATGGCCGCGATCGCCTTGTCGTTCACAACGCCCGAGGGCGCCGATCCCGCGCTGCAGGCTTCCACGCCCTCGCCGCCGTGGATACGCGCGAACGCCTCGGCCATCTGGCTGCGGCACGAGTTTTCGATGCAGACAAACAGGATTCGCGTCACGATACGTCACCGCCCACGGCTAGAAATCGACCTCGAAGGCGATGTATTTCATGCGGCCGCTTCGCTCCACCTGAAAGACCACCGGGTCCCCGGCCCTCAACTTGCGCACCCGCTCGCGGAGGGACTTGAGATCGTGCACGGGGTCGCGGTTCATGGCGTGGATGACATCCCCCGCCTGCAGGCCGCTCGCATCGAACGGCGCATCGGCCGCCCGCGCCGCCACCACGACACCATCCTCCTGCCGCAGCGGTGGCAGCATCTGAAGGATCGTGCGGTCGAGATCGACGGCAAGTATGCCGAGCTTCGGAATGAGGTTCTTGTCCGGTCTTACGTAGTCCGAGAATCGCGTGGGGTCATCCTGGCGCTCGACGACGGTGGCACGCAGTGTTGCCGGGCCCGATTCACGAATGACGTCGAGCGTAACCTCATCTCCAATGGCGTGCCGGTAGAGGTTGACGTCGAACTGACGCCCGTTTTCCATCACCTTCCCATCCAGTTGGTGGATGACGTCGCTGATTCTCAGCCCCGCGCGGTCGGCCGGGCCGCCCGGAAACACGTCGGAAACGACTACTCCCCAGTCGCGGGGCAGCGACAGCCCGTCGGCCATGGTCGGCGTGATCGTCTGCGCGTTGATGCCGATATGCCCGCGACGGACGCGCCCGCTCGCCCGGAACTGGTTGTACACGTTCTGGACGATATTGCTTGGTGCCGCAAACCCGACTCCCTCACTGCCGCCCGCGTGCGAGAGGATAAAGGTGTTGATGCCGACCACGCGGCCCTCGGTGTCGACGAGCGGGCCTCCGCTGTTGCCGGGGTTGATGGTGGCGTCGGTTTGAATGTAGATCATCGGGTCCTCGGGACGCAGCTGGCGGGATACAGAGCTCACCACTCCCATAGACACGGAGTTTTCCAGACCGTACGGGCTGCCGAAGGCCAGCACGATCTGGCCCTGGCGCAGGCCGTCCGAGTCGCTCAGCTCGAGGTAGGGGAGGCCGGTGGCCTGTACCTTGAGCACGGCGAGATCGGTCTCGCGGTCGATCCCTACGATCTGGGCGCCGAAACGCCGGCCCTTCGGTTGCAGGATCGAGCGTCCCCGCTCTTCGCCGGTGATTTTCTGCGGGACGAGTACCTGAACGCGGCGCGCCGCTTCCACCACGTGGGCATTGGTCAGGATGTAGCCGTCCGGGTGCAGGATAACCCCGCTGCCCGAGCTCCGCACCTTGCCGAGCAGGTCCGAGGTGGTGGAACCACGTCCGGTGGGCCCGTAACCCGACGAGAAAACCTGAACCACGGCCGGCTGAGTTCTTTCGACCAGGGTTTCGAACGAGTTGCTGAGACCGGTCAGCGCGCGGGCCGCGTCACCCGGTGCCTGGGACTGCGCCGGGGTGGATGCTGCATGGACGAACAGTATCGACAGAATCACTCCCGCGCACAACCGCAACGTTTTCATAACGCCTCCTCTGAATAGCAGCCCGGGCGACGCCTCATGCTCTACAATTCGAGCTCCATGTACCGTGCACCGGGGATCGGATCCTTCTTGTACGGTTCGATTTCGTTGAAATGAAAACACTCGTACAGTGAAATCGCTTTTTCCATTTGGGGCAGCGTGTCCAGCCTCATGCACGCGTACCCCAGCCCGCGCCCCGCGTCGATGATTCTCGCGACCAATTGCAGCCCGATCCGATCGCCACGAAACTCCGGCCGCACATACAGGCGTTTCATTTCGCAACATTCGTCCGAGAGTCTCCGTACGGCCACACATCCGGCCGCCGCCGGGCCGGACAGGGCCAGCAGCATGCACCCGTGCGGCGGGCCGTACGAGCGGTCGAGGTCTGAGAGCTCTTCATCGAAGCCCTCGAAACACGGCTCGAACCCCAGCCAGTTCCAGTACTCGACGAACAGTTCCCGGACCAGGGCCCTGGTATCTTCGGACCGTGCTTCCACTATTTTCAACACGGGTGTCACTCTCGTAACGCTGCTCCCGCGAGATGTTTGCGCGTGAGGGCCGGGTGAGACAGGTCCAACACCTGCATTTGGATCACACGACGCCGGGCAAGGTGGTATGCGGGGACAAGTATTCCACTTCCCCCGGCAAAAATCAAGAAACGCCCTCCGTTTTGAACATGACCGTGCGGGCCGCGTCAATTACACTGGTAGGCGAATGCGGTACTGCCAAGGCGAGGCGTGGAGACGCGCCGGGTGCGGCCGTGCCACACCCGACCCCGCGGCAGTGGGGACCCCCCCGGGCAGGGCTGGCCGAGCGGGCTTTTCCCGGGATTTCTGGTGGTGGACGGGCGGGGTCGGACAGCCGAACCGGCTGCGGCCGGTGGTCGCGCATACGGGGAACACCTTATATAAGGAGAGCAGATGAATTACTACGAAGCATGGTTCACGCTCAGGAACAGTGGTAAGGACCTGGAGTTCGTGGAGAGGGTGAACGCCTTTCTGGGGCACCTCGAGGAGAAGGGGATGATCGAGGGGTACACGCTCAAGCGCCGCAAACTCGGGTTCGGCCCCGATGACCTGGGTGATTTCAACCTTTCGATCGAGGTGCGCGACCTCGCCCAGCTGGACGAGGCTTTCTCGCACGCCGCCACCCGCGGGCCGGAGGTGGAGCCCCTCCATGCCGGCGTGTACGCCATGATCGAAAACGTCAAGTTTGCTCTCTATCGTGATTTCCCGGATCCCCGGCGGCACGGGCTCAACAGGTAAAGGCGGCATCTCCCATGAAGGCCTCACGGAATGGACTCGACGTTGTCCGCGCCGGTGTGGAACACCTCGATCAGGTGTCCGGCCTCTTCGACCAATACCGCGCGTTCTACCGCCGGGCGTCCGACGCCGACGGCGTGAAAGGATTCATCGAGGAGCGCCTGCGTGCGAAGGATTCGGTGATCTACCTCGCGCTGGGGCGTCCGGAAAACACGCCCCTGGGATTCACGCAGCTCTACCCCTCATTCTCGTCGGTATCGATGAAGCCCCTGTGGATCCTCAACGACCTCTACGTAGCGACGCGGGGAAGGCGACAGGGAATCGCACGCGCGCTGATCGACCGTGCTCGACGGCTCGCCGTGGATACCGGTGCCAAGGGCTTGATCCTCGAGACGGCGATCGACAACACACCTGCGCAGACCCTCTACGAACGGTACGGCTTCGTACGGGACACGGAATTCTACCGCTACGCGCTGGATCTCTGAGGGCGGCCCGTTGCCGGTGGCAGCGAACGGGCGCCCGCGCCGCTCGCGGGCGCGCTACAGCTCGAGAAGCCTGGAGAGATTGCCCCCCAACACGAGCTCCTGGTCCGACCGCTCGAGACCGGCGTCGGTCATGGCGCGGATCTGGGCGTCGAGCACGTCCTTGCGGTATCCCCGCGGAAAACCCGCCGTATCCGAACCGTAGATCAGGCGCTCGACACCAAAGACCTCCGCCGTCTGTTCGAAGAGATCCTCGAGATACAAAGGCGGCGCCTGGAACATTCCCCACTCGTTGGAGCCCGCGGTATCCGCGTAGACGTTGGGGCACGCCTTGCCGAGACGGAGGAATTCGTCGAAGAAGCCGGCGCTGAAATGCGGCACCACGAACGTCTGGTCGGCGCGCGCCTTCGCCACCGGTATCAGGTCCGCGGGATGACCGCGGTCGAGCGGAAAGTCCGGCTCGAGCCCGAGCGCCGCCCGGACGTTGACGCGCAGCAGGCCGCAGTGAACGAACACGACCATGCCGTGTTTGCGCGCCAGGTCCAGCGCGGGTTCGACGGCTTCGTCACCGATGCCGTAGCCGCGCATCGCCGGGAAGAGCAGCATGCCCTTGAAGCGGTATCGTTCCTGCAGCGAGGCGAGTTTGTCGAGCGTTCGCGGCTGTGTGGGGTCGACCATCGCGTAGGGAACCAGGCGGCCGTCCGACGAGTGCGCCGCCTCGCCAACGTCTTCCATTTCCGCCGGTACCGAGGCGAACGTCACCGCACGGTCGATTCCGTGTTCATCGAGCTCGGTGACAAAACGATCCCTCAGCTCCGCGGGATCCTCGCCGGGCACGTCGATCCCCCCCCGGCCGAGCCGCTCGAGCAGCGCCGGAACGTTTCCCGGGTCCGCCTGCGTGGCCTGGAATTCATAGAACGCGCGGCTGAAGAAATGGGTGTGAGCATCGAATACGTGCATGGTTGTGGGCCCCGGTAAGCAGTTGGAGAAGCCCCCACAGCATAGGGCCTTCGGTGATTGAAATCAACGTATTTAGGGGTTATAGTGGTGCTGGAAGCGATGCGCGGCGGCGACGATCGCCGGTGACGAGCGATCCGTGTGCCCCTTTGACAACCCTTCATGCCGCCTTTTTTCGGCCGGGAGATGAATGAACGACGAGTCCCTGCAGACGGTGCCGGGCCGCTACTGGCACCGGCTGGAAGATGAGCGTCTCCAGTGCGATCTCTGCCCCAGGTACTGCAAGCTGCGCGAGGGTCAGCGGGGCCTTTGCTTCGTGCGGGCCCGTGAGAACGACGGTATCGTCCTGACGACCTACGGCCGCTCGAGCGGATTCTGTGTCGATCCCATTGAAAAAAAACCGCTAAACCATTTTCACCCCGACACGCCGGTGCTGTCGTTCGGGACGGCGGGCTGCAATCTCGCCTGCAAGTTCTGCCAGAACTGGGATATCAGCAAGTCACGAGAGATCGACACCCTGGCAGACCACGCGTCGCCCGAGACGATCGCGAGAGCGGCGAGGCGCCTGGGATGCCGCAGCGTTGCGTTTACCTACAACGACCCGGTGATATTCCTGGAGTACGCGGTGGATGTCGCGGCGGCTTGCCACGAATACGGCATCAAGACGGTGGCGGTAACGGCGGGTTATATTTGCGACGAGCCCCGCAAGGAGTTCTATCGTCACATGGACGCGGCCAACGTCGACCTGAAGGCGTTCACCGACGGGTTCTACAAGAAAATCTGCGCGGGCGATCTGCAAAACGTCCTCGATACGCTCGTCTACCTGAAACACGAAACGGACGTCTGGTTCGAGACCACCACGCTTCTCATCCCGGGTGAGAACGATTCGCCCGAAGAAATGGAGGCGCTCACGCGCTGGGTAGTGGACAACCTGGGGCTCGACGTGCCCATGCATTTCACGGCGTTTCATCCCGACTGGAAGATGCTGGACAAGCCGGCGACGTCGCCGGCGACACTCGCCCGCGCGCGGCGGATCGCACGCGGCAACGGTGTGCGCTACGCCTATACCGGCAACGTACACGACGAAGACGGTGGCTCGACATTCTGCCACGCCTGCGGCGAGCGAGTCATCGGGCGTGACTGGTACCGGATGACCGCGTGGAACCTGGACGATGAGGGCGCGTGCGGGCACTGCGGCGAGCGCTGCGCGGGGGTCTTCGACGGGCCGCCCGGCGGCTGGGGGTCGAAGCGCCGGCCGGTACGCCTGGGCGAGTACGCGTGAACGGCGCCCCGGCGGCATGACGACGACACCCCCCACAGAACCCGCGGTGCCAATAGGCCCCGGTGTGATCGCCGGAGGATGAATCATGATTATCGATCCACGTGATACGACGCCCAAGGACTGCTACAAGCTGATGGTCGGCACCGTGGTGCCGCGCCCCATCGCTTTCGTGTCGACGCTTTCGAGCGGCGGGCACGCGAACCTGGCGCCGTTCTCGTATTTTACGGCGATTACGTCCGATCCGCCGACGATCTGTTTTGCGCCGGGGCGCAAGCCGAAGACCGGTGACCGCAAAGACACACTCAGCAACATCGAGGCCACGGGCGAGTTTGTCGTGAACGTCGTAACGGCGGAAATGGGCGCGGCGATGCACGAGACGGCGGCCGAGTTTCCGCCGGACGTGGATGAATTCGAAATCGCCGGTTTCACGCCGGTGGCGAGCCGGATCGTCAAGCCGTCGCGGGTAGGGGAGTCTCCCGTCAACATGGAATGCAAGATCTACGACATCATCCATATCGGAGGAGACAAGCCGACCGGGGGGGCGTTGGTAATCGGGGAGGTCGTTTTGTTCCACGTCTCCGACGACATATACCGGGACGGCCGGGTCGATATCCAGAAACTCAACCCGCTCGGGCGTCTGGCCGGCGACGATTACACGTTGCTCGGCCGGATCATTTCTCACAAACGAAAATCGGTGTAACCCGGGTCGCGGGGGTTGGGTGGTATTCGGCCGCGGGACGGCCGGGGGTGTTGCGGCGCGGGCGATCCGGCGTCTTGGAGGCTCGGCGATGCAGGCCCCTTCCGTTCGCAAATCGTGCCCGTTGCTTGCGGTTTTGATCGCGGCCGTCACCAGTTGCTCGGGCGACGGCGCTTTTTTCGTTTCGCCGCGGGCGACATGCCAGGACTTTGGCGGTTTCCTCCATATTGAAGGCGCCGTGCCCACGCCAGGCGCGCCTCGCCGCGCCACACGCCTCGGGAACATCCTCTACGCCGGCGACGACACCGGATTCCACGTTGCGGACATCTCCGATCCCGCCTCTCCGCAGGTGCTCGGTACGGTTGCCACCGGCAGCGTCACCGATCTCGTCACAGTGGATACGCTCCTGTGTATCGGCAACGACACCGGTGGTATCGAAATCTACAGCACGTCGGATCCCCGACGCCCGTCGCTCCTGGGCGGGCTGGGCACGCCGGGGCGGGCCCTGGGAGTCGCCGCGGCCGGCGGGCGATTGTACGTCGCCGACGATGCCATCGGCCTTACCATTATCGATATCAGCGATCCGTCGGCGCCGGGCGTGATCGGCGGCGACAACACGGCCGGCATGGCCCGGGACGTCGCTCTGGCAGGTGATTGGGCGTACGTGGCAGACGCGATCCTTGGTTTGCGCATCGTTGACGTTCGTGTGCCCGCCGCTCCGGCGGTGACCACGCTGCCGCTACCGGGCCAGCCGACCGCGGTCGACGTGGCCGGCACCACCGTCTACGTCGCGGAGGCGTCCGGGGGCGTGCACGTCGTGGATGTTACGACACCGTCGTCCCCGTCGCTCGTCGGGTCGATCGCGTTGCCGGGTGGGACCCGCGACGTCGCCGTGACCGGCCGGCGCCTGTACGCGGCCGACCGGTTCGCGGGCCTGCAGGTGCTGGATCTGGAAGACCCGCGACACCCGGCCCTCCTGGGCACCCTTGCCATGCCGGGAGAAGCGGTCGGGGTCGGAGTGGGCGGGGGAAAGGTTCTGGTCGCGGCGTCATCCGGAATTCATATCGTCGACGCGGCCAATCCCGTTCCGACGCCGGTTCTCTCGACACTCGATATGCCCGGCCAGGGAGAGGGCGTCTTTATTGTTGGCGATGCCGTATACGTCTGCGACGGCAGCGCCGGCATCCATGTGGTGGACGCCAGGGATCCGGCGCGCCCGGCGATTGTCGAGACGGTGAGCGCTTTTTCGTCGCCCGTACAGATCGCCGTGCGGGACAGCGTCGCGTACGTGGCGGCGGCAGCGGGAAACGTGGGTATCCTCGACGTCCGGGATCCCTTCGCACCCGTGACCGCCGGCACGCTGCCGGCGGGCGCACGGCGGCTGTCCTGGCCAGCGGATTCGGGGGGATCGGCGTCTATGTCATACGAGATGGATCGG
>JBHHVD010000013.1:0-44518 GCA_046754105.1 Candidatus Krumholzibacteriia bacterium | reverse complement strand
TACGGGCGCCCATTCTCGGTTTTCCCCCCGCTGGAATCGTCCTTACCATTTCCTGTTGGCTGAGAACCCGATGAAACGACTCGCCAGCCTGTTCATGATCCTCGTTGCTGCGTCCCTGTGGGGATGCGCGTCCGACGAGCTGGAGGGGGCGCTGCCCGCGAACCGGCCGCCGACGGTCTGGCTCACGATCGCCCCGCCGGAGGGCTCCACGGTCGATTACACGGTCCACCTCTTCTGGGGCGGATTCGACCCGGACGGCGACATCTCCCACTTCGAATACGCCATTTCCAACAATGAGACAGGGGTTTTCTCGCCCTCCGATACCACCGGTGCGGACAAATGGCACCGCGTCAACGCCAGGACTCGGTATTCCGGTTCTCGGCGGACGTTGTCGCCGACAGCTCGATCATCGGCTCGGGCGACCTGGACGCGTTCGAGTTCGTTCGGCCGCATACGTTTTTTGTACGGGCGGTGGACGATCGCGGCGCCCGCTCGAAGGCGATCTACAGATCGTTTACGGCCCGGAATCTCTCGCCGTTGGTTACGATTTTGACTCCGCCGAGTATCGGTCTGACGCTCGCGCTGGTCCCGCCCATTCCGACGTTCCAGTGGGTGGCGGCGGATTTCATCGGCAGCAAGTCCCAGACGCAGGACCCGGATTCGACGCGCTCGATCCTGGTCAGCACCTCGCTGTTTGGCGCCAACTGGGACAAGACCATGGACTACGTGCGCGACAATCCAGGTGCGCCCGAATGGACCAGGTGGGCCGCCTACGACGCACCCGGAGACAGCGGCCGTTTCTGGCACCCCGAGAAACCGCTGGCCTTTGGTTCGTACTTGTTTGCCGTACAGGTCAAGGACGAAGCGGGCGCGGTCACTCCGACGTTCGACCCCGACCGGAACGTCAAACGCATCCGCGTGCTCAACCGGGCGACCGGGCCAGTGCTGATCCTGAGCAACAAGTTCATGCGCGATTTTGTAACCTCCAGCCCCAACCCGCCCATCGCGATAATGGACCTGCCCGCCGGTATTCCGTTGTCTTTTTCCTGGACGGCGGACGCGAGTGGTTACGGGGGTACGGTTACCGAGTACCGCTACGGTTGGGACATGCTCGATCTGAACGACGACAGTCAGTGGGATATCGACTTTACGCCGTTCATCGGTTCGATGGCCAGGGCGCCGACGCGGACGTGGTTCTTCGGCACGCACACGTTTTTTGTGGAGGTTGTGGACAACTCGGGGTTCAAGTCCAGGGCCGGTGTCACGGTCAATATCGTGCCGTTCACCATGGAGAGGGATCTACTGCTGGTCGATGACTGGGACGAAGGAACCTCACTGGGCTTTCTCCGCACCAAGGGCGCGCTGCCGAACGACACCGAGCACGACAACTTCTGGCGCGATATGTTGAGCGACGTCGGCGGGTTCCTGCCCGGCGTGGATGTTTTTCCCGCGAAGGGGCCGATGCGCCCGATACCGATCGGCGTCATCTCGCACTACAAGACGGTAATCTGGAGCGCACGCGGCACACCGATCGCCCAGACCGGAGCGATCCTCAACGACATGGTGAAGTTCGGATCGGACGAGATCAACGTACTGTCGCTGTTCATGGAGGCGGGCGGCAAAGTGCTTGTCTGCGGCAGCAACGTCATGACGAACGCGATCAACAAGAACCTCTTTCCGCACCAGGGCTCTATTCGGGGCAAGGGTCCCGCGTACCCGTTCATTTTCCGCTACGAATCCGCGGGTAACCAGGGATCCAGCACGTCGGATCCGGTGGGGGAAACCACGTTTGGATACAGGGATTTCTGTCTGAATGTGCTGGACACCGGTTACGGGGTCAGCGCCCGCCGTGGGGGGTTGTTTGGCGTCAGCTGTGGTGTAACCGATTTTCGAAGATACGACGGCAAGACCGAGGGTCTGCGCGCCGCCGTCCCCATCGACGCGACGTATTCGTTTCCGCGTCTCGAGCTCCGGCCCGAGGTTTCCGCGTTCGGCAAGTTTCTCTATGTCGAGCAACTGGGGTTGAACATCGACGTATACAATCCCGTTTATTTTGACCTCGCCTGCTCGCGAGCGGAACTCAGCCCGCGTCGTTCCTGTTTCGAACCGATGTACGCGCTCGAATGCCTCGATGAAACGTCGGGTATCTTCGGAGAACCGGTTGCGTACTGGACCTCGAGATTTGCAGATATTCCGAACCCCGACGGGCTCACGGCGCGCAGCGCCGTGTGGGGCTTCGAACCGGTCTATTTCAACCCGCCGCAGATCAAGGAAGCGCTGGCGATCATCCTCTTCGACGAGTGGCAGCTGCCGCGCAAGTAGGCGGCCACGCCGCAGACGCCCACCAACAAGGGGCACATGCCCACGTAAGAGAAGGAAGGACCCGGGTGGTCATGAGCAGGTTTTCTTGTTGTCTGTTTTTGTCGGGGATCCTCCTGGTCTCCGGCCTCTCCGTGACGGGACCCGTCGTCGCCGATGCGCGTTACGTTGCCGGCAAGAAGGGAAAGAAGGGCTTCGACGGCCCCAGCCGCGTCCTGGTGCTGGACGGCAAGAGTGTCCACAACGTCGGGCAGCTGCAGATGCACCTGCTCAACTGGGGTGAATGGGGTTCGCGTCCCGGTACCGCCGAACCGTACTCGCTGGCCCCTTCGGCGCAGTGGCCCTCGGGCAGCGGAGTCGAATACCTCTTCAGCGCCGGCCTGTGGGTCGGGGCCCTCAAGTCGGGCATTCCGGCGGTGTCGACGGCGTCGCTGGACCGTGAGTTCCGTCCGTCTCAGGACCCGCGCGACATCATTTACGAGACCACGGAGGGGTCGCCGGCCGGCAACCGCCCGCCTTCGGCCAGGGCCGATGACGATGGTGACGGGCTCGTCGACGAAGAATGGCTGGACGGCCACGACAACGACGGCGACGGCAAGGTCGATGAGGATTTCGCCGCCATCTCGACCCAGATGATGACCTGCCAATACACGGACGATCAACCGATCGCACGCGAGATCTTTCCCGAACACAACCCGCTCAACATCCTGGTCCGGCAGCAAAGCTACCAGTGGGATGGGGATAATTTCGACGACTTCGTCGCGGTCGAGTATCACATCACCAACATCGGCAGCGAAACGCTCGAAGACGTCTACCTCGGCATGTTCGTGGACGCGGACGCGGGTCCGAGAACCCGGTCGAACTACTGGGAAGACGACCTCGTGGCCCGGACGTCCGCGGGCGGTGTGTGTACGGTCTCAGGTCCCGCCCTGGTTGATGTCGCCTACACGTACGATGCGGACACCGACGACGGTGCAACCACCGGCTATTTCGGCGTTACGTTTCTGGGCCACACGACGGACCCGACCGGCGGGGCCGCACCGAGCAGAGTCGGGCTCGAGACCTTTGCTCATTTCGCTGGGGAGCAGGTCTTCGGGCTCGGCGGTGACCCCAACAACGACTTCGAGCGCTACGAGCTTCTCGCGCAGCGCCGAGTCGACCGCAACGCGGACCTCGCCCGCGATTACCGCATGCTGGTGGGCACGGGCCCGTTCCGCGAGCTGCCGCCGGACAGCACGCTGGTTTTTCAGCTGGCCTTTGTGATTGGAGAAGGCGTGGAGGCGACGGTAGCGAACGCGGCGAACGCGTTCGCAGCGTTTACCGGTGACTGGTTCGACCTCGACCGGGATCCTCTGACCGGTGTTTCCGGCAGGGAGACGCCGGTCTACGGTCCGGCCATCGGCGTGTGGGTGGACAGCTGCCGCAAATCCATCCAGTTCAACTCCGGCTGCGACCTTGCGCGCCTCGACCGCGGCTTCAACAAGCCGGTTCCGGTGGTTCCGGCGGGCGATGTGCTGTGGACCAACGCGGACTGCGAGACGGAGTGCACGTTCAAGAGTATCTGTAACTACACCGAACGTGACAGCTTTCTCTTCCGGTCGGGGGTGGGCGGCAGGGAGTCGCACGTCAACTGGATCCTCTCCGCCGTACCACCGCCGGCGCCGCGGATGCGCGTCGTCGACCACGCGCGCAACGGCGTGGTCCTCTACTGGGACAACTTCAGCGAGACGGTCCCCGACCTGCGAACTCAGAAGCTCGACTTCGAAGGGTATCGCGTGTGGCGGGCGGACAACTGGACGCGGCCGCTGGGAACCTCGGCGGACAACGGCCCACCTGCGAACCTGTGGAGTGCGATATTCCAGGCCGACCGCATAAACGGGTTCGGCGACGACTCGGGTCTTAACGCGCTTCGCTACGAACCGCTCGAGAACCTGCTCTCACCGGCGCGAAAGCGGGATTTCCTCAACCTGATCAAGCAGCACCTATCGGAGCTCCCGGGCGAGGAGCCCCCATGCCCACAGGGTGTGACGCAGGCGGTGTGTGATACGATCAAGGCGCTGGCGCGCGCGGAAATGGGCCTGGACGGCGGCCGCCGGTACTACCGTTATACCGACCGTTCCATGCAGTTGGGACGCCCTTACTTCTATGCAGTCGTCGCCTTCGACAACGACCGCGGCATGAGTTCGCAGTTTCCCGACACGCAGGCCGGTGACCCCGCTTCCAATTTTGTGTTCGTAGAACCGAAGAGCGCCGCGCAACCCGCGTTTGCCTACGACGAAGACCAGGTCTACGTCGTGCCCAACCCGGCCACGAGGCGGTCGATGGAGGCGTGGCGGCTGGACCCGACCAACGACGATCCGTCCGGTATCAAGGTGGAGTTCAGGAATCTGCCGGCCTCGCGCGGGACGATCCGCATCTACACGCTCTCGGGCGACCTGGTAAAGGAAATCCTCTTTGACGGGCGGGCCGGTGTGGGAACGGCAAAATGGGATCTCGTCAGCCGCAACGGCCAGGACGTGACCAGCGGTGTCTATCTGTACGCAATCGAGTTCGCCGACGTCCCCTTCGAGCGCGTCGTCAAGAAGTTCACGATCATCCGCTAGTGTCCCGTCCTGGCAGTTTTATTACGATCGTCGGACGCGTCTTCGCGCGGGTCCTGTCGCTGTGTGTTTGAATCGGCCACAGCCCATTCACGCGATTGTGCATGTTGTGGTGTGCGTTCGGGATCGTGAAAACAAATCAGTTGAAGAAAGTCATCTTGGCAACAACTCCCGAACCGAGGGAGTCGCCTTTCAGTGAAAACAGCCCGTCTCGGCGACCCGTCAGGGAGCCGATGATCAAGCCGTGGTTTCTTGTCGGGTTCTTCATGTACAGTCTTGCTATGTCCGTTATATCAATCACGACCCGCCTGTCTTGATCGCAACGTTTCTGGCTACGGGCAGAGCCTGAGGCTCGAACTGGTTCGGATCGAGTGTGCCCGAGAACTCGCTCGTCAACGCGAACACCTGAACGGCCGGGATCTCATTGACATAGCCATCCACGTCTTTGGCAGATACATCGCAATAGAACTCCAGTATGGCCCATCGGAGGGGTTGTCCCTGGATACCGTCGGGGATGTCGAACCGAAGTACGTAGTAGGCCCCCAGAGTCGCGTCTGTAGGACTATGTGTCGACAAGTCCGTAGCAGCGACCAACGTTGACTGCCTTCCGGCATCAGCGGGCGAAACAGCCGCCATGCCAGCCACAATCGCGCATAAGACCACGAACGAACGTTTTGTACGCATCCTAATTCCCCCTTTTTCGGCCGCTGCAGAATCCGAGACCGGCGTTGCCGACCAGATCAGCGCACCCGTCGCTGAGCGCTCACCGGTTCGCTGCTGCGATGCTGGCAATCCGCACGCCGTGCGTCTTGTATTCCTCGACATTCCAGCTGACGATGACAATTCGACCCACTTGTGTTACTGACTCCAAGAACCAGTTATGGGGAATTCCATGGTAGAACGCCTCTTTGTCTCTATCAGCTGGATCGGCGCACGTCGGGCAAGTGCTCGTCACCGAATCAAGACATGCGAAGCCATGAGGGTAGCTGTGCCCGATGATGTTGTCTCTCACCCCATCGGGCGGAGTGTGATCGTCCGAGGAATTTTAGTAGCCTTCTGGTTCCATTCTCGCGCGTCTCCTTCCCACCTTCTTTTCCTGTCCAAACGACCTCGCGAGGCTCGTTAGTTGACGTGCCCCGAAGATACCCGTCTCAGGCTCTCCCTGCTAGCGCTCGCTTCAGGCCCAAGCAACGTCATGATCCCCGTCCAGCCTACAACTCCGCGAGCGTCCGCTCGCGGCCCTGGTTCGCCTCTTTCAGATAGTCCATCAACGGTTCGAAGTACGAGAGCATCGCACGCGCGCTCAAGTCTTCGCCGGTCTTCTCCCGTAGCATCTTGCGCCAGTCCGCGCTGCCGCCCGGTCGCATGATATCATCCAGGAACCGCCCGACCTCTTTGCTCCCGTAGTAGTTGGTCGCGTGGGGATCCTGGTGGAGGATGCTACGCGCGATGTGGTCGTGGATCTGAAAGAGCAGCACGTAGGACAGCGCGTAGTCGTAGTACTGCGCCGCGTCGTTGCTAATGTGCGTCTTGGAGGCCGCATCGCAGTACTCTTCACCGCGAACGCCCCCCGGCGGTGCGATACCCTGGTAGCGGCGCTTCATATCCCACCAGCGCTCGTTGAACCGGTCCGGGGAGAGGTTTTCCGCGTAGAGTTCGTACTCGAACTCGGTCATGACACCGGCGGACCAGGGGATGAAGATGACGTAGTTCATCGCCTCTTTGAGCAGTTTTTGCATCTCGTCCGTCTCGGCATCGGCGGGGAGGAGGTCGAGACCCGCCAGGAACGGCTTCTGCATGGCCGCCAGCCCGAGGAGACTTCCGATACCCTCGTGATAGGCGCGGTTGGCCCCCGCGCGCAAGAGCGGCGGCACATCCGGGTTCGTGTAGGCGACGTAATAGTAAATATGTCCCAGCTCGTGATGCGCCGTTTCGTACCAGTCCGCATTGGGCACGACACTCATCAGGCAGCGGATGTCTCCTTCGAGGTCCATGTGCCAGGCCGACGCATGGTTGTTCTTCTTGTAATCGGTGCCCTCGGGCAACGGGAACAAGCTCGACTTTGTCCAGAAACTCTGTGGCAGCGGCGGAAACCCGAGGCTCATGTAGAAGCGCTCGCCCTGCTTGGTAAACCACTCGGGATCCTTCTCGCGCAAGATCCCGTCGAGGTCGAGCCCCTCGACCGTGATCATCGCGTTCCAGTCCTGGCCCCAGCGGTTGGGCAGCCAGTGGGCGGGAATCAGCTCCGGCACCTCTCCCGCACCGTACCGCTCGGCCAGCTCGTAGCGCGCGTAGGTGTGCAGCTCGTTGTAGAGCGGACGGATCTCCCGGTTGAGCTTGAGCATCAGCTCACGCAGCTCCGGCGTGGTGATGCCGTAGTCCGAGACCTGGTACGAAAAATAATCGTCG
Organism: Candidatus Krumholzibacteriia bacterium; assembly: GCA_046754105.1. Lineage (GTDB taxonomy): Bacteria > Krumholzibacteriota > Krumholzibacteriia > WVZY01 > WVZY01 > JAZGDW01. The sequence continues at coordinate 37,190 of JBHHVD010000013.1, read as the reverse complement.
TAGCCGAGTGCCTGCACGGTCTCGTTGCGCAGCCGCCGCAGTTCGACCAGGCCGTCCTTGATGGCTGCGCCGACCTCCTTGCTCGCGCTCCAGGCAGCGAGGCGTTTCTTCTCATCGTTGCTCGTGCGCAGGATTTCATCGATTTCGTTCGTGGACACCGATTCGCCGTCGAGCTTGAAGTCGAACCCGTAGAGCCCCTCCACCTGCTCGGCCTGGGCTTTGATGCGCTCCTTGACCAGTTCCTCGACCGTCGCCGGGTTGTCGGCGGCGTAATAGAGGATCTTCTCTATCTGGCGCGCCTGCAGGCGTGATAGTTTGCTCTTTTGCTCCAGGAATTTCCGCGCGTTCTGGATGTTGGCCTCGCTGCCGGTGAACGCCGCCAGGGCCTCGTTTGCCGTTCGAGTGGCAAACGCGTTGGTCGTATCGCCCTCGACGATCATCGTATTGGATTTCCACTCCGCCCTGGCGGAGGCATACTGTAGCTTGAGATACTTACCCGTGTATTCGTCGATGAACGCCTGCGCGTCCGCCTGGATGCCGCCGGACGACGGCGCACAGCCCAACACGAAAAGCAGCGCCGGAGCGATTCTCCAGATTCTTTTCATTTCTACCTCCAGTGATCGTTACTTGCGAGGGCCGTGCCGGCGCGCCACCCGGGACCGGCGACCCCGTTGCCAGGAGCCTCAACTGCTAAATCGTATACGACGCCAGGCGTTCCGGGACGTGGACCGTCTTGTATCCTTCAGCGTGTAAGCGATCCTTGAACGCAAACGACTGGCTCTTCTCTCCGTGCACCAGAAACACCGTCTTCAGACGGTCGGGCGGCGTGGCCGTGGCCATTTTCATCAGCCCGTGCCGATCCGCGTGCCCGCTGAAATACGGCATGATCCTGACCTCGGCGTTGACGTCGTATTCCTCGCCAAAAACCTTTGCCTTCTTCGCGCCTTCCATGAGCCGCCGTGCGAGCGTGTGCTCGGCGGCGAATCCCACGAAGAGCAGCATGTTCTTCGGGTTTTCGATATTGTGTTTGAGATGATGCAGGATACGGCCGCCTTCCATCATGCCCGAGGCGGCGATGATAATCTGCGGGTCCTCGATACGATTCAGCTTTCTCGACGCATCCGCGCTGCGTATACAGGCGAACCCCTCCGGCGCGAACGGGTTGATTTCATCATTCATGAAATGATCGTAGGCCTCGCGGTCGAACACCTCCGGGTGCGCGCGGAACACGTCGGTGGCGTTGCACGCCATCGGGCTGTCGACGTAAATCGGGATCTTCGGGATACGCTCCTCTTCGAGGAGACGGTGAAACGTATAGACGAGTAGCTGCGTCCGCCCCACGGCAAAGGCGGGAATGATGAGCTTGCCGCCGCGTTTGTGGACGGTGTTGACCAGGTCGGCGAGCTCCTGGTCGCAGAAGCTGCCCTCGGGATGCTCGCGGTCGCCGTACGTGCTCTCTATAATGAGCGCGTCGAGGTCGGGAAGCGGCTGCGGGTCGCGAAGGATGGGTACGGATTCCCTCCCCACGTCGCCGCTGAAACCAAGCCGGGTTTTCTTGCCGTTCTCCTCGATTTCGAGCAGGATCCCGGCCGACCCCAGAATGTGCCCCGCGTCGTAAAAGGTCGCCGTCACCCCCGGCGCCAGGGTCAGGGGTTTGTGGTACTGGATACCCACGAAAAGCCTCAGGGCCTCTTCCGTATCTTCAATGGAATAGAGGGGCTCAATCGGCTCTTCGTGCCGCGAGGCCCGGATCTGGTTGACCCATTCGACGTCCTTCTGATTGAGGTATGCCGAGTCGCGCAGCATGATCTGGCACAGGTCCGCCGTCGCCGCCGTCGTGTAGATGTCCCCGCGGTACCCGTTCTTGTACAGGTTTGGAATGTTGCCGCAGTGGTCGATATGGGCGTGCGAGAGCAGCATCGCGTCCACTTTGGCAGGATTGTGCTCGAAGTTGAGATTCATTTCGTAGGTGTCCTTGCGGCGGCCCTGGAACAGGCCGCATTCGAGCAGGATCTTCTGGCCGTTGATCGTGAGCAGGTGCTGCGAGCCGGTGACGGTTTGTGCGCCACCGAAGAACTGGATATTCATTGTGTGTGTCGTCCTTTGAACGCGTGCCGGGTTGGTGGGCGAAACCGTCTAATACTAGTGGAATACGTCGCATCCGGCAACAAGGTTCCCGGAATACCGTCTGCCAGGCCCGGTAGGTTCGAAGACGAAGGTCCGGCCGGGCCCTTCGGCGATCGGAGGTTCAGCTCCAGCCGTTTCCATATCATTTGAGCAGGAGCATCTGGCGGGTGCGGCTTTGGCCGTCCACGGTAAGCCGGCAAAAATAGACGCCGGACGCCGCCGGACGCCCGTTGTCGTCGGTGCCGTTCCAGGTGGCCGTCGCGACGCCGGCGGGCCGTACCCCGTCGACCAGCGTTCGCACGTGCCGGCCCAGCGGGTCGTAGACGGCAAGGCGTACGCGCCCCGCTGCGGGCAGGTCGTAGGTGATGGCCGTGGAGGGGTTGAAAGGGTTGGGCACATTCTGCCGCAGACTCAAGGCACGAAGCGGAACGGTGATCCGGCGCTCCGGCGAGAGAAACTCGCCGTCCCGGTCCACCGCGCCGAGGCGGTACCAGTACGTGACGCCCGGTTCGGCCGTGGTGTCTTCGTAGGTGTGCCCCGCGGCCGCCGGGACCAGGCCCGGGTTGAGACGCCGGTAGCCGTCGCCGGGCTCCCTCGAGCGGTACACGTGATAGCCCTCGAGTCCGTCGGCGCTTGCAATCGCCCACGACAGGTGCACGCGGCCGTTCTCGTACTCCGCATCGAAGGCGGCAAAGGTCACCGCCGTTATGTCGGGCGTGAACGAGAATACGTAGAGACCGTTATCCATGTCGCTCACGTAGATATTGGCGGACGGCGCAAACGGGTACACGCCGAATGCGCCGAGGAATCCCTCGCCGGAGAGCGCCGAGGTGTCGAACTCATCTGCCAGGAGCGGCTGCGTGGGATCGCTTATATCGTAGACCTTGAACCCGGACGTGTAGTGGGAGAAGTAGGCGAAGTTACCGACGATATAGACGTTGTGCACGGTCGCCGTCGAGTCCCGGATCTCGGCGACCTTGAATGGGTTGGTGAGATCCTCGATGTTCCAGACCGTTACGTCCGGTGCGGGATCCGTCGCCAGCTCGTCGCAGATAAGGAGATGCCGGTGATCCCCGGTCGGATAGCCGCTGTGGTGAAATGCAATGTTGGGATCGGTGATCCCGCCCAGAAACACCGGCGCCGCGGGGTTCCTCACGTCGTAGATACGAGTCCCGTTTACGCCGTGAAAGTCGTAGAGAATGCTGTCGACGACCGAAACGTCATGGGCGCTCCACAGGCCGTCGTTCCATACCGGACCGGTGGGACTGGCCGGCGAGGGGTTCAGGTCGTAGATCCGCAACTCCTGCGGGAGACCCGCCGCCGACTCGTAAAGAAACCCCTGGTCGTCGATAAAGATGTTGTGCGACGAATCGAAACTGCCGGCCACACTCGGAAGCAGCACGTTGGCGATATCCACGACCCGGCCGCCGCCTCCGCCGGCGCCGGTGACCGTGTACGCGTAGTGATCCCACACCTTGATGTCGAACCCAATGGAAAAGTTGGCCTGGCTCGTGAAGGTCGGCACGCCTGGGTTGGTGACGTCGATGATATAGAACCCCTCCTGGCCGATACGGGTACCGACCAGCGCGTATTCTCTTCCCGTCACGCCGTCGACGTACCCCCAGACGTCGGTGATGAAACGCGGGTTGGGCAGCGCAAGCTGCCCCAACAGGGCAACGGTACCCCCGCCCGCACGCGCGCCGCCAGGCGGCACGGCCGCTGCAACGGATACGACAAGAAGTATCGCGCGATAAATCCGCATACGTCCACCCGGGCGCCGCTACTTGAGGAGAACCATGCGGCGGGTATCGGTAGTTCCCCCGGCTTCGAGCCGGTAGAAATAGACCCCCGACGCCACCGTCCGGCTATGGCCGTCGCGGCCGTTCCATGTCACCGCGTGCGGACCCGCGCCCTGGCGCTCGTTGAGAAGCGTGCGGACCTTGCCGCCCGTCGCGTCGAAGATGGTCAGCACGACGTTGCCCGGCGTTTGCAGGGTATAGGTAATCATCGTCGTGGGGTTGAACGGGTTGGGGAAATTCTGATTCAGCGCAAAACGGCCCGCCGGCCGTTTCGGAATGCCGGTCGGCGTCGTGCCGCTGAAGGAAAAGAGGTAGAGCCCGTTTTGCATGTCGCTGACGTAGATATTGCCCGACGGGGCGAAGGGATAACATCCCCAGGCGCCATTGAATCCTTCCCCGGCAAAGGCTGACGTGTCGAACTCGTCCGCGAGCTGAATGGCGAGCGGGTTGCTGATATCGAACACCCGGAAGCCCGCGTTGTAGTACGAGGCAAAAAGAAAGCTGCCGACCCGAAACGTGTTGTGAATGGTGGCGTTCGAGTCAGCAAATTGGTCGACCTTGACAGGAGCGTTGGGGTTGCCGATATCCCAGACCGTGATGTCGGGAACCGGGCCGCTGGCCAGTTCATCATTTATGTAGAGATAGTTGCCGTCCGCCGATGCCCAGCCACTGTGGTGATAGAAGATGCCGGGATCGGTGATCGAGCCCAGCAGCACCGGGCCCGACGGGTTGGTGATGTCGTAGATGAACGTCCCCGCCGTGCCGTGAAAATCGTAGAGCATGTTCCCCACCGCGGTGGCATCGTGGCCCTCCACACCCCCGCTCCACAAGAATGCCGGACTGGTCGGGTCAGGTTTGAGATCGAAGATCGTAAGCCCCGTAATCTCGTTGTACATGATGCCGTTGTCGTCGATGAAGATGTTGTGCGCAGAGAGAAAATTGCCGACGAAGACCGGCGCGGCCGGATTCGCGATATCGTAGATCTGCCCGTCGTTGCCGTTGCCGTTGCCGTCCACGGTGTAGAGGTAGTGATCCCAGGTCTTGACGTCGAAGCCAAAACCAAACGTGCTCGTGATGGTCGAGGCAACGACCGGGTTCACCGGGTCCGAGACGTCGACGATGTAGACGCGTGGTCCGTTCCACTCTCCTACGATCGCGTATTCCTTCAAGGTAACTGGATCCAGCCAGCCCCAGATATCCGAATTGAGGGTCGACCCCGGTGCCAGGTCGAGCTGCCCCAGAAGCGTGATGGAATCGGCGGCGGCCACGGGCCGCACACCGGCACCGTCCACGGACAGGTGAGCGAGCGGGGATACCACGACGAGCACGCCGACGATCGTGGCTCGACGAATCTCGGTCAGACGGCGGCGGATGTTCGGTTTCATGAGGCACTCCTGGCGGTTCGAACCGTAACGTATGGACTCTGAATTTCCAGGCACTGGGTGGGCTAGTCATGATTATACCAAGCCGTTTCGGCAGAGACAAGCCGAATCACGCCGGCCGGCACTCGTCCGGGACGCGCAGCGGCCTCGACCTACCGAACACCATCACGACACCGGTCATCACCATGGCGACGCCGACCGACTCAACGAGTGAGAAGGATTCGCCGAGTAAGAAGTGTGAAATGAGAAATGCCACAACGACTTCTATTAGAATGATGATGGACGTCGCCAGCGACGACACCGACCGCACGCCCTTGAGGTAAAACACGTATCCCAGGATGGTCGGGAATACGGCCAGGTAGAGGATCGGCAGCGTGCTTCGCCATGCGAAGCGTGCCGTCTCCAGCCCGAGAAGCGGCAGGGCCATGACCGCCGACCAGAAATACAGCGCCTGTGACATTTCGTAGGGCCCGTAGCGTTTCGTGAGATGCTTGGACGCCAGGATGAACACCGCCCAGGTGAGCCCGACGGCGATACAAAGAACGTCACCCAGGTTTATCGTGGAGAAGCCCGAGAAATCGAGCCGCGTGCTCGTAATCACGACGCCGCTGAGTGCAACGAGCATCGCGGCGAGTTGCCGCTTGCCAAAACGTTCCCGCCACAGGACCGCCGACAGCATGACGACGAACACCGGGCTCGAGTTGACGAAGAGCGCCGTCTTGGAGGCGGTCGTATACTCCTGCGCCTTGAATTGCAGAATGAAAGCCAGGGCGTTGGGAATCGAGACCAGGATGAGGTCGCGCCGAAAGAGCCGCGCGAGATCCTTGCGGGTATGATGGCGCGCGAGCAGTATCGAAAAGGCGGTGAAGAAGCGCAGGACGAGGAACAACACGGGCGAAATGTCGCCCAGCGCATACGTGATGACCGGGAAGGAGCTTCCCCACACGATGGCTGCGAGAACGAGGTAGATCATGGTCCCCTGGGCCGATGTCCGCGGCCGGTTGCGCTCGGTTGCTTGGGGCGGGCCCGGGGGTTGTCGACGGGACGTTCGCAGGAGCGAGCGAGGATCCGGCGCGGCCCGATGCGGGTCCTGTCAGCGAACAGCCTACGCGTGCTCGAAGCCTGCGCGCGGGCGTTAACGGTCCAGCGCGCCGGTCATCGAGAAGAACTCCTTGTCGACCTTCTCGCCCGCCGTGAAGGTCTCGAATACCATCCTGTACGGCGAACCGTTGACCGCCAGACCTTCGATGAGACGCGGCGCCGTCAGCCCCTCGACCTGCGTGAAATCTGAAAAACGGGTGGTCACCTCCACCGCCTTGCCGCGGATCGTGGTCTCGTAGGTTCGCATGACTTCGAGGTAGCTCTCGGTATCGATAAAGACGCGCCAGACTTCCCGATTCTTGCGGGTCAACTCGATCTTGTGCGCCGTACGACCCCCGCCCAGCGCTTGCCGGCCGGCGTACTCGACCCGGTGTTGCTTCTTCTTGTAATTAACGAGCGGCCCGTCGAACTCCGTCCACCGCAGCAGCTCGCGGGCGAGGGCCGCGGGCATTTCCTCGGGCTCGCCGGTACCGGCGAGCGGGTTTACCCACCACGCCGTCTCGCCGTCGAAGCCCTGGATGATATCGAGGCCGGGCAGGCTCATTTCCATCCGGCTGCGATTGGGACGCTGCATCCACACGGTGAAATCGATTTCGATGCCTTCTATCTCCATATAGCCGGTCACTTTCATATTGTCGACCGCCAGTATGTTTTCCATTCCGCCCATTGCTTTGACGTGTTTTCGTATGATCTTGTCCGCTTTGCGGGAACGCGAGCCGGCGAGCGCGTTGCGTCCGGCAAGCCCCGGCGCGCCCGCGGAGAAAAACGCGGCGACGGCCACCGCGACCCCCAAACTTGCCGAAGCGGTTCGCTGTCGTCCCAAAACTCGTGTCCTCAGATTGCGTTTCATCGGGACCCTCCTTGTTCCCGGACCGCCGCTATCACTACCACTCCACCTCGGTGCTGGTACCGAGTCCGGGGCCGAGGAAAATCGCGTTTTGCAGCAAGCGTTCGCCCCCGTGGAAATACGCCCGGAAATTGGGATGTCCGGCAAAGAGGATGATCTGTCCCCCGCCGAGAGGTTCGCGGGTCGCGTACGCGGTCTCGCTCCAGCGGCGTCGCGCTTCCGGCCACAGCAGCCCCGACATCCTCACCTCACCCTCCCGGGCGTATCGCGCCGCGACCTCGACGCCCCTCTTATCGAGATACGTGTAACCCGTCGATACCATGACCGGCAGCGGCGATCGCTCCCCGAAGGCGAGCCAGTGGGTGTCGTCGAGCACGGCGCTCAATATCACCCCGCGCGGGCGCAACCGGCGCGCCAGTTCGTCCTCTTGTTTGAGCGCCTCGAAATCCCTCTTGGATTCTTCTTCTTTCTTCGCCGTGCCTTCTTTCTTCGCGTCCCACAGATCCAGGCTGTCGATCTCGGGGGATTCGGCGGCCACCGACCACTCCCGCCACGAATCGTACTCGGCCAGTTTCTTCAACACCTGCCTTTTCTGTCGTACGGAGCTGACGGCAACCGACGAATCGGCCAGGAAAGCGGCAGAGCTTCGGTTGGCGATGAGCGTGCCGCCGTCCTTCACCCACGTCTTGAGTTTCTTGATACCGCCTTTGCCCATCAACTGCTTCATAGCACTGGGCCCGGCGCTGTGCGGCAGGATGATCACATTGTATTTCCTGAGATCCATGCGGCCGAGGCTGGTGGCCTCGAGCGTGGAGGTCATGTAGTTCACCCGGCTGTCGAGCATGTGCCATATGGCTCCGAAACCGTAGGTCGAGATACTGGTGCCGCCGACCAGACCGATACGGGGTTTTTGCAGAAGGGTGAACTCGGCTCCTCCGAGGTCCGCCTCCGGCCTCCCCAGCGCCGTGTTGACACTGTAAATATGGACGCCGGTCTCCCGGGCCAGCGCCTCGAGGTCCGCTTCCTCGAGGGATGGGTTGGCCGAGTTACGGAGCACGAAACTGCCTGGGCCGAAGGAGCGCCCGTCGACTATGAACTTCTTGCGTGCTGCCCATATCCTGTAACCGCGCTCGAAGAGCCTCGCGAGGAGGACGAAACTCCTGTCGTCGGCGTTATCCACCGCGTAGCCGTACCTCGATGGGCCGCCGATGACACGGCCCTCGACGCCCGCCGGTGCCCACGGCGTCGTCTTGACACCGGGGACCGCCTCGGCGCGGTAGCACTCGAGGTTATAGCCCAAAAGCAGCGACCACCCCGTATTCTCGTAGAGCCGCGTGCGGTTGTGCTTGAGCAGTTCCTTGCGCTGCGTTTCGAGAAAATCGGTAGGGAGGCGAATGTCGAACGCGAGGATGGTTTCGAGCAGCGAGCGCATCGGCTGGTTCACGCGGATGATGAGTGAGCCCCTCGGCAGCACAAGCCCCTTGACCACCTTTCCCGACGCACTCGTGGCACGGCCCAGCTTGAAATCCCCTTCGGCCACTTCTACCTCGATGTTCTGTCGTTGCAGTGTTTCGGCCAGGCGTTCGACGCGGCTCCGGTTGGCGGACGGCGCCACGACGTATGCCGCGCCTTTCCGGCGGCCGCCGACGTCACGTTTTTTCTCCTCGTAGAAATCGCTCAATAGCTCGGCGCGGTGGTCGGCGGTTGTCTGCAGGTTGGCCATCGAACTCGTGAACTGGTGATGGACGGTTTCCCGGTACGACATCACCGACCCGTCGCGGCGCTTGACCGCCGATCCATCCACGCCCGCTTGCTCGTAGAGCATCCCTATGGCGCCGATATGACTGCCCCATGAGCTGCCGTAGCCGGGAAAGAGTTCTTCGTTCCACTCGCGCGTGTAATAGCTCCAGCCGTGTGCGTCGAACGCATCAGCCTGGTCTTTGGAGTAAACGTCCCACCACTTGTGGATCTGGGAAATCAAGAACGGGTTGAACGGCTCGCGCGGGGGCGAAAACAGGTACGTGTTCAGCGGGCCCATTTCATGGCAGTCGAGGAGGAACTGCGGGTTCCATTTGAGGATGGCGTCGATGCGCCCGCGACTCTCCGGGTGCACCTGCGTAAACCAGTCGCGGTTGAGATCGAACAGGTAGTGGTTGCCCCGGCCCCACGGCCAGACGCCGCGGTGGTGGAGACTCTCGACGTCCGTGTTCGGCACTACACTGTTCCACTGCTCCATCTGTTTGAGCCAGCGCATGCGGCCGTCGGGGTTTTGCATCGGGTCGATGCACACCACCACGTTGTCGCGGATGTTGCGGGTAACATCATCCGTGCCCGCCAGCAACTGGTAGGCGAGCTGCACGGCCGCGTCGCACGAGGACAACTCGTCGCCGTGGATCCCATACGCCATCCACGCTACCGCGGGTGTGGTCTTGATAATATCGGTGGCCTCGCCGTCACCGGAACTCTTGCGGGGATCGGCGAGTTTGCCGATCCGCTCCCGAACGCCTTCGAGGTCTTGTGCGTGGGATTCCGATGTCACCGTGAGGTAGAAAAGCTTGCGGCCCTCGTAGGTGGAACCGTACTCGGCCAGATAGGCATTCGAAAAATTGCCCGACAGGTACCGGAAGTACCGCAGGGCGTGCTCGTGGCGCATCGGCACGGAACCCAGTTCGAAACCCAGAAATTCCGTGGGTGACTGGACGTCGCCGCGGTAGGTGCCCCCTTCGAGGAAAGGAGCATCGTACGCGCCCAGGCCGGGTGCGGTGTGTGTGCGCATCTTCGCCGCGCAGAGCGGTGTGGCGGGCAGCGCCACCGCAACAGCGCACGCCACGATGCAAAGAACAAGGGAGCCCACGGTTCTTCGAATCATCGACCTACCTCCACTTTGAAAAAGCCTTTTGAAGGACGAGAAAAAAATACGTAAGTAACTTCATCCGCAACCGGTGAGAGTGCCCTCGCCAGCCCGGCACGGCCGCATCGGCGGCGGTAGCCGCTCCGAGGTCCTTCTCGAGGACCCGTTCCTTGAACTGGGCGATCGTCCGGCGATCCGTGATGACGGCGACGAGTTCCTGCAGGAAACGGCTGCTCAAAAAATCGAAGTTCGATGAGCCGGCGATCAGGTACCGGTCATCTATAAGGATCGCTTTCATGTGAACCATGCGATCCCGGTAGAGGCGCACGTCGAAGCCGCTCCGCCGTGATTCCCACAGGATGTACTCCTTGAACGCACTCCAGTTGTTCCTCTCCGGCGTGAGTAGCGTTACGTTGGCCCCGTTTGCGCGCGCCTCGCGAAGTCGCTCGATGAATGGACTTGTCACGTACGGGCTTATGACGTAGACCGATTCGCGCGCGTTCCCGATAAGATCCAGTATCGGCCGAAAAGTGCGGCGGTTCGAGCGGGCGTCGAATCGATGGAGCTCGATCTCGCCGAACCGGTGGGATGTATTCAAATGGATACCCTGCCAGGTACCGAGGAAATCCTCTTTGAGGAACGTCGTCATTTCTGTGTCTTCGACACGAAGCATCATGTCGTGCCATGCAAAGTTGTGTTCCGTGAAATTAATGCCTCCGATGTAGGCCACGCGGTCATCCACCGCGATGATCTTCTTGTGGGCGCGGGCGAAGGCCAGGAGTGTGAGGGGGCCGGATGGGTTGGCCAGCTTTATGGCGACCCCCCTGGCCGCGAGCCGCGCCATCATCCGCAGGGTCTCGTCGCGCTCCGCGCGAATCTCCTTGTCGAACCAGTTCCTTGGGCTGTGAAGGTACTTGTCGTTGATGCGATGTTTGGTATAGAACTCGTCCGCTATGATGCGCCGGTCCGGAGCGGCGCACTCTGCGAGGCACCGGGACACGGCCTTGCCGACCGCGTCGCCTTCGAGGGACAGCGTCTGAATGTACACGTAATCCCGCGCCGCCCGGATATCCGACTGCAAGCTCGGCCAGAACTCTTCTGCGTCGACCTGGATCTGTATGTGCATCAACTATGTCCCGAGACGGATCGCGGCGATAAGTGAATAAGAACTAATAGCATACAGCAGGTGCAAATTCAAGGGCGAACGCGCAGGCGGTACTGCGGAGCACGGCGATGGAACGGCTCACGCCCGGCGCGGTATACTCCGGTCCGTTCCCCCGCATACCGGCGCGCCCATCTCCGGGGGAGCCCGTAACGACATTTCGATAACCATCCACCAGGAGGCCACACATGCGATCAGAGGCTGCTAACGGCCAGCCGCTCATGTACGCGGCGCTCGCCTCGCAGAAGAATCACATGGCGGTCTATCTGGCGGGCATCTATTCTTCGGAGACCTCACGAAAGGAATTCGAGGCGGCCTACAGGGCCACGGGGAAACGCTTTGATGCCGGCAAGTCGTGTGTGCGGTTTCGCAACGTCGACGATCTTCCGCTGCCGCTGATCGGCGACACCATCGCTTCTCTGCGGGTGGAAGACTTGATCGACCGGGTGATGCAGATCAACTCGGCCCGGAAGCGAAGAAAACGCTGAGCCGGGCCGGCGATCCAGAAGGGGCCACCGGGCCCGGCCCAGCACGGAGACGGACCTATAGAAAGGGCAGCCAGTAGGTTACCTTGAGCGCGACAAAATTGTCACCCTCGGCGGAGAGCGCGTCGAACAGACGCGTCGGTCCGACCAGCGAGCCGGACTCGTTGTCGTCCGACCGGTTCTGCTGCCAAACGAGAAACAACGTACTTCCCGGGCTCCACTCCCAGCGCATGACGAGATTCGATCGGAAGGACAGAAAGTTGAAATCAGGCTGCTCGAAGTCGAATGTCTGCGCCCCGTCGGTTACCGTGTACGTCCCGTCACCGTTGTTCAAGATGCTGGTTCCGTCGGTTCCGTAGTGCCGGAGATCCTTGCTGCGCGCCGCCGACAGCTCACCAAACCGGAAGTAGCGCCCGCTGGCGGCAAACGGCTCCGCGTAGAGCTCCAGCGACAAGTCAGGCGTGAACGAATAGTTGAGGCGCAGCTGCGTCACCAGCTGGCTGCGCTCGATCGATGAGAACAGGTAGCGGCTTCCAAACGTGGCCTGGCTGCCGCCGCCAAAGGTGTCGATGTACTGGCGGCTGCTGACCCTCTGGTTCCACCGCGGGTTGAACGACACCTGCCAGCGGTCGCCCGGCCGCAGCGTAATCCCACCGCCGAGGTTGTAACTCCAACCTCCCGTTTCGCCTTCCGAGTAACCGCCCCATACATTCCACGTCGTCTTCTTCTGGTTGTTGCTCCACAGCTCAGCCCAACCGTTCCAGTTCTTGCCGGTGCCCATCGAGGGCCCGCCGCGGGTCAGGTTGTCGCTTTGCGCGGCGGGGAAGTACTCATAGCCGAGGAAGCTGCCCATGAAGTTCTTGAACGTAAACACGCTCTCCAGGTCGAGGAATGCGTACTGCCGGTCGCGGTCGAAGTTCCAGCCGCTGCCCAGCGACGCGTTGGCCCACCAGCTTTGAAAATGCCTGCCTGGATCGTTCTCGCGATATCTCACCCACGCACGGCTGTCGATGTCGTCCGCCGTGCCGAGACGGCCCGTGTCGTTGATCTCGAACCCCGGCGACTCCGCACCGGCGAAACCGCCCCACAACCAGTGCTCGCCGCCGTTTTTCTCGAACCACAAATCGGACGTCCAGCCGTTGAGGGAGGTGCGCGTTGGATCGAATTCGGTGTGGCCCGCGTCGGGGCGCTGGAAATAGCGAGCACTCGACTGCTGGGCCTCGGCGATGGCGGCCCGGGTGCCTTCGATGCGGCTGAAACCGACGTTGCCCCCGAGCTCGTATTTGCCGCCGTCGAACCGAAGGTTCCAGTCGGTTCCCCCGGCAATGGCGCGTGTCCGAAGGAAAGTCGCGAGGTCGGAACCGTCGGTTACATCGCGCTCTATGCCGGTAAGGATCATTCCGACCGTGGAGGCCTCCTTGCCGAATTCCTGCTGCAGGCGAACGACGCCGTAACCGGTGAGCGGTTCCACTTCCTCTTCCGTGGTGACGCCCGAGTCGAAGATCCTGGCGTGTTCTCTCTGGGTGACCGCGCCGAGCACACCGACCGAAAGGCCCGAGTTGAGCCGGCCGGTCAGCTTGGCCGCGCCTAGAATCGACGTGTTGTCCGGGCTGTCGACGAACTCCCCGTCGGGACTCCCGTGCGGCCGTGCGCCGATTCGGCGCGAGTAGAAATAGCCTGCGCCGCCGCCGTTCAGCAGGTTGCTGCCTTCGGTAAAGAACGGCCGCCGCTCCGAGAAGAAGGTCTCGAACGCCGAGAGGTTGACCTCCGCGGGGTCGGCCTCCACCTGCCCGAAGTCCGGGTTGACGGTGCCTTCCAGTGTCAGGTTGGGTCCGACGCCCATCTTGAAATCGGCGCCGATCCGTGCCTTGAACTCCTCCCCGTCGCGAAACGGATCCCCCGCGTCCACACCGCTGCGGAAGGTCGCGTCGTTTGCCACGTAGGGTAGAACCTCGATGCGTCGCGACGGCTTTATCCCCTCGATACCGACCAGATCGGCCATCCGCGACGACCATCCCGTCTCGTTCTTGGGAACCATGACGAAATACGAATCCTCATTGTCCGTCGGAACCCAGCGATTGACGTTGATTCCCCATACCTGCACGTCCTTCTTGTTGAAGCGGAGCTGGGAGAATGGAATCCGCATTTCGGCGTTCCATCCGTCGCCACCGCGTTCCGCGGCCGACTGCCACACGGGATCGAAGTCGTAGTCGCGATTGAACTCATAGTCGGCGCCATGATAGTAGTCCACCCGCACGCCCGAGGCCGTGATTCCGAAGGTATATGCGGTCCGGTTATCGTTATAGGAATCCAGGGAAACCAGCACTCGCTCGGAGTTGGTCACGTTGTCTCGGCGGCTCACCGTGGCCAGGATGTTGTCGGGATCCTTGCAATGCATGCGTGCGCCGATGTAGAGCGCCTCGTCGTCGTAGACAACGGCGATCGCCGTCTCGTTCAACGCCGACTCGCCCTCGTTGGGCTCTTTCTGGGTGAACTTCGAGAAAAACTCCGCCTTGCGCCAGATCTCATCGTCGAGCCTTCCATCGATCCTGGGGGCGTGCGGGTTTATCCGCAGCGCGCGGATCTGCCGGACGGCCTTTGTCCGCTCGGCATCGCTCTTCTCCCCCGCGCCCGCCGCTACAGGAATCGAGAACACGGCTGTCATCCCCGTCACGACCCATGTGATCGCTCGATTTTTGGGCGTAGGAATCCATTGGCACCTGAGCATGGCAACCTCCTGACCTCTGATTACGGTGTGAATGGGGACTGGCTAGGGATGAATCTCGCTCAAAAGATCGACTACTTTCAATCGATTCCCCGGTTTGTAGTTCTGGTTATGATCTCTTAGTATCTCCCGCTGAGCCTACGGATTTCGATATCACCGTTGGTCGTCTTGAGTGAAATGTTTGCGCCGCCGCCGTTGAGCACGTACTCGGCAAGTACGCCCCGGCGGTTGCGCTCGTGCTTCGCGGCTTTGAAGTCCGAGTAGACGTCAAAATCGCCCTCTTCGTCATCATCCCATCCCCAACCGCCATGTATGCGTATCTTCGCCAGGATGTTCGCCTTGGCCTTCTCCGGCAGGTAGAGCTCGATATCGCCACCGGCCGTCTCGAAACGGCTGTCCCGGTTGCCGGCCGGCACGAGCTGAACGACGATGTCTCCGCCCGCCGTTTCGGCCTCGATCGAACCGCTGATGTTCTCCAGCACAATGTCACCGCCGGCCGTGCGGGCGGTGACCCGCCCGGAGGCACTCAGTAGCTCGATGTCGCCGCCCGCGGTTCTAAGGTCGGCCGTGCCCGAAACCTCGCCCAGGCGCACGTCCCCGCCGGCCGTCGAGACATCGGCATAGCCTCCCACGTCTCCGACTTCAATGTCGCCACCCGCGGTCTTCGCGTCGAGATCGTTCTCTACGGCTCCGACCGTTATGTCGCCGCCTGAAGTGTGCGCCGAGAGTTTGCCTTTGACGTCGCCGACATCTATGTCGCCGCCCGAAGTCTGGAATTCGGCGTTGCCGAGAACGTCCCGCGCGGTGATGTCGCCACCGGAGGTTCGCAGCGAAACCTCGCCGTCCACCTGGTCGATCTCGATGTCACCGCCGGCCGTCGCGGCTTTGACCGTGCCGCTTAGGCGGTCGTTCACTTCTATATCACCGCCGGAAGTTTGAAGATCGAGACTGAACTCCGGCGGCACGTCCACGGAGATCAGGATGTGCCCCGACCGGTGCCAACCACGACGGCCGTAGTAATCCACGTGCACCGTGTTGCCGCTGGCCGAGATCTCCAGGTCTTCGATATCCTCTTCGGGAATGCCGTCGACTTCCACTTTGACTTCGCTTCTGGTCCACACCCGGATTTCGATATCCGCACCGACGTTTTCCGCGCGAACGACGAGCTCTCCACCCTTTTTCACCTTGAACGATTCGGTCTTGCTGGTTCTGCGGCCGGCCAGCGCCAACGCCGCCGACAACGTGAGGAACACCACCAGCATCGTAACGATTCGCCATTTGTACTTACTCAGCATCATCATCCTCCTGGATAAACGCAGCTGTATTGGCGCGGAGAAGATCGTCGTCTCCGAGTTGTGATTTCAGTTCACTATAGATTTCGCCACCGACGATGTCACCCTCTTGGGTGGCTCGGGCAAGCAGACTGATCGAGGCAACCCGCATGCCAGGGTTGCGATCGTTGGTCAATACGTAGAGACACGCATTCTTGACATCATCATCAAAAGGCATCTGTTGTAGTACACGGAGTGACTCCCTGCGAACGCCGGGGTTTGGATCCGTCGTAAGCGCCTCGATGAGCGCTACTTTGACTTCCTCATCCCTGGATCGGGTAGCGCCCTCGGCGAATGCGTTGACCGCCTTGAGCCGCACACCGGCGTTCTCCTCATTGAGGAGCGCGTAGGCCAGCATGCGCTGCATGCGCACGTCGTCGAGCCCCGCACGAAGCCGGACCGGGCGCACGAGATCGTATTGCACCTCGAGCTCGCCCCCGGCGGAGCCGGTGTCCACGAAGCGGACGTTCGCAATGTCGGGATTGCCGATCGCTTCATGGTTCGCCGCCGCCGGAACGTTCCCGGCCATCGGCCGGGCATTGCCGCGGCCGAACGACAAATAACCGATAAAAACCCCGATCGCGATGGCGGTCGCCCCGGAAAAAGCCAGCCGGTACCCGCGCATCCAGCCCGTCCACCCGCTAAGAAGACCGCCCGGGGAGAGGGAGGTCCCTCGTCCGGCCAATGGGCCCGGAACCATCGGTGCCACGTCCTGCGTCGTACGTGCCAATGCTGACTCCACCGGAGATTCCTGACGGATGGTTTCAAAGAGTCTCCGACGAGTTTCCCACAACATTTGCTCCGAAGGTTCCGTGGTTCCACC
Source organism: Candidatus Krumholzibacteriia bacterium (assembly GCA_046754105.1). GTDB lineage: Bacteria > Krumholzibacteriota > Krumholzibacteriia > WVZY01 > WVZY01 > JAZGDW01. The sequence goes on along the minus strand of JBHHVD010000013.1, from coordinate 20,557 downwards.
ATCCCCGAGGACGGTCATTAACTGTCTCAGTTCGTTGAACTCCGCCCGGCACGTGTCACATTCGGTGAGATGATCCCGCAGAGACATCATTTCATCTCTACTGATCTCGTCCGAAATGGCAAGCTGCAGCAATTCTCTGTATTGTTCGTGATCCATCCGTTGCACCTCTTGGTCAGAAGACTCTCTTCAGCCTCTTTCGCATCTTGTCCGTCGCGGTGAAAAGATATTTCTTAACGGTTCCTTCAGTGCACTCCATCATGGAAGCGATCTCTCTTAGTTTGTACCCCTGATAATGCTTGAGCGTAAAGACCAGCTTCTGTTGGGGCGACAACGTGGCCAGCGCGGCATGAATGTATTTCGAAATCTCCGCATTCTGCGCGTGGCGGTCCGGCGAAACCGGCTGCGGGCCCCGGGCCGGTGAGGCCTCCACCGCGTGTGCCTGCGTCTCCAGCTCTTCCTCCAGCGACACGAAGGTGCGGCTCTTGTTCCGCCGCTGGTGCGTGAGACAGACGTTTGTGACAATCCGATAGAGCCATGTGGAAAACTCGCTTCTGAACTGAAATCCCGAGAGCGACCGAAAAACTCTTAAGAAGACCTCTTGGTAGATGTCCCGCGCATCCTCGGGGTCGTTCGTAAATGACGAGGCGATCGAAAGTACCTGTCGATCATAGCGATACACCAATTCGTCGAAGGCTGAGGTTTCCCCCCGCTGCACTTTGGAGATTAATTCCTGGTCGCTTTGTTTCACAGAATCAATTTCCAAGGTCATAGCTTTAGACCCTGGGCCGGGTAAAAAGGTTGTGAGCAAACTTCAGCCCGGGATGGAGGGGTTAACGTGTGTAGTTATGGTGAGTTATAGAGCCCTGCCCCGCCGGCCTTTTCGGCGTCCCGTACTGCGCGCGCGTCCGGGGCGTTCGAGCCGCCTGCGGGCCGGCGCGATCGAGCCGCGGCTCCGGCTGGGACGACCTCCGGCCCAGTCGGGGCCATTGAGCCGCGGGGCCGCGCTCTGCAATCGCCCGCCGCCGCTCACTCGCGTACTAAGTCCATTTATTTATAGCGATTCCCCCGGGAAATATCAATCCCCGGTTGCGCCGGACGCGCCTACGATACATATATACAAAGAGTTATGACCGGATCCCCCATCCATACCGGTATCCGCGCCGCGGGTCTGTGCGTGCTGGCGTGTCTGTGCCCCCACGTCGCGCGGCCGGCCAGCGCCACCCGGGAAACACCCAACTACCGTATCTATGCGGAAGACCGCGCGCCGGCCCGGGACCTGCTGGGGAAGGTGTCCCGGGACCGCGAAAGGGTTCACCGGCGGATCGTCGAGTTTCTCGCCCGGCCGGGTCCATCACCGAAGATCGACTATCATATCTACCCCAGCTTCGAGTCCAAGGGTCTTCATACGGGTAACACGCAACTCGCCCACGCCGATATCGAGAGCAACGCGATCCATCTGGTGATCAACGACTGGATCCGTGGTGACGACCCCAAGATGGACGCGGTGCTGCTGTTGAAACGCCACCTCGGCGAGCCCGCCACTCACCTCCTGGAGACGGGGCTGGCGGTTTATTTCTCGGAGACGTGGCGGGGCAGGGGCTACCGCTACTGGGCGGGGCGCCTCTCCCTGTCGGACAACCTGCCGGCGCTCGTCGACCTGGTTGATAACGACGCTCTCGGCCGCGAATCGTACCTGGTGGCCGAGGCGGCTGCCGCCTCCTTTGTCGACTACGTGATCGAGAGATTCGGCGGCGCGGTCCTGATCGAGCATTACCGCGACTGGCGGCCGGGGCCGGAGGAAGTCGCGCGCCTGGAGGCCGGGTGGAAATCCCACCTCCAGACGCAATCCCGCGATATCGAGAAACAAGTCAGGCACGAGCGCGAGAATCGACGGCGCCCCGATTCGTTTCAGAAAGGCTTTTGTCACGCCCACGAGGGATACCAGATCTTCAACGGGTACCTGTCGAAGAAATCGGACGAGGCCCTCGAGAAGCTCGCCGAAATGGGCACGAACGCGGTGTCGATCACGCCGTTCACCTATATGCGAAACCCGAAGCGGCCGGTGCCGCTGCGGTTTTCAAATGGTGCCGGGTCGGAGAACGACGAGTCCGTCATCCATTCCGCACACACGGCGAGGCAGCTCGGTATGACGGTGATGCTCAAACCCCATGTATGGCTGGGTGGCGGCAGCTGGCCGGGGGACGTCGAGATGCAGAATGCGGACGAGTGGCGTTCGTTCTTCGAATACTATTACCGGTGGATGCGCCACTACGCCCTGCTGGCCGAGATGTACGACATCGATCTTCTCTGTATCGGCGTCGAGCTCGCGCAGACGACGACCGCGCGCGAGGAGGAATGGCGACAGCTCATAAAGAGGCTGCGGGGTATCTTCAGCGGGCCGATGGTTTATGCGGCGAATTGGGGAGAGGAATTCGAAAACGTCGCGTTTTGGGACGATCTCGACTACATCGGCATCGACTGCTACTACCCGCTGGCCAGCCGTGACGACGCTTCCCCGAAAGACCTGCGCGACGGCGCCGAACGAATGCTCGAGAGGGTCGGGCACGTGTACGACCGCTTTCGCAAACCCGTGTTGATTACGGAAATCGGTTTCACCAGCACACGGGCCCCGTGGAAGAAACCCCATCAGCCGGCGTGGCGCCAGACGGCGTTTCCCGAGCACCAGGCGTTGTGTTACGAAGCTGTGTTCGCCGCGCTCCAGGGTAAGGCGTGGTGCGAGGGGATTTACTGGTGGAAATGGCCGAGCTTTCTTGAACACGGAGGGCGCGGCAGCGCCGGCTTCACACCGAACAACAAACCGGCTGAAAAGGTTGTCAGAAAATGGTACGGCAGATCCTGGCAGCGATAACTGCTTCCTTGGCAAGGCACTACGAGATTTGGCCCTTGAAATACCTTTCAATTTGTCTCATCGTCCCCTCGGGCCCGCCGGCGTGCGGGGGATCGATCCGCCCTCGGCGACGCTTGCGTGACGGGAGTCGAACCGGGCGATTACACAATCATGGCCGTTGCGCGTCCAGACTAAGGCGTTGTCATCATGACGAAATACCCGCGAGGCGCGGGCTGCTTCCTGTTGCTCGTGGTCATTCCCTTTCTTACTACAGATCTCGGCTGTGCGCGTCAGGGGCTCGTGCGCGAAGCATACTCACCGGATATCTACGAGATTCCGCGGAGGCTCCCGGGCGACACGCTGGACAGAAACCCCCGGTTCATCATTTACGGTGACAACCGGCCGGGGTGGCGAGGCAAGCAGGTCCTGCAAAAAAAGAGCACGTGGGTGAGTTGGTGGCAGCTGCTGGTCCCGTTCTACCAGGTCTACCTCATCGGCAGCAGCTTCACGGCGGGATTCAACTACGTGCGGCACGCGCCGGATTACGGCGAACGGCAGGCGCGCAGGGTCCGCGACGACATGTACGCCCAGGCCCGGCGCTCGGACGTGGACTTCGTTATCAACGCCGGCGACATCGCCACCGACGGCCGCCGGCCCGGGCACTGGCGGACCTTTCTCAGGCAGTACAAGGAGGAAGTGCCGCTGGCGCTGGAGTTTCCGATCCTGCCCGTCGTCGGCAACCACGAAATGGCGAACGATACCGTTTACGGCCTGCCTAATTACCGTGATGTGTTTTCGTATCCGCAGTTCTATGTCTTCAGATGCCCGGACGTGGATTTTTTCATGCTCGATTCAGATATCCTGCTCGATCAGGACGAGCTGATCGACGATGATACCCAGGACCAGCTCTTCGCCCGATGGATTTACGCAGGTGAAGGCGCGGCGGAACCCGCCTGGCTCGAAAGGCAGCTCGCTGCCAGTGACAAGACCTTCAAGATTGTTGTGATGCATCATCCACCACTCGTCTTCGCCAAGAAATTCGACGATTGGCTCAACCCAAAGTTTGGGCGAAACCTGCAGCAAAAACGGCGACAACTTCTGGGGGTGCTGCAGCGCTACCAGGTACCCGTCGTGTTTTGTGGACACCAGCACATGTACGAACACAGCGTGATGAGCTATCAGGACGCTGAGGGCGGCACGAGCAAGATGCACGAGATTATAACGGGCGGTGGAGGCTCGCCGCTTCACAACCCATACGACGACCGGCACCTCGAAGCATGCGCGGCGGCCTATGAAAAGCAAGGTCTCGATGCCGTCTGCATAAAACAGGAATCCATTTACAACTACTGCCTCGTCAACGTTACGTCCGACCGAATCGAGATCCAGGTTTTCGAGGTGACGGAATCCCCGGCGGAGACCGGGAGAGTCGTCGACACGATAACGATCTCCAGGTGAGCAACGGCACACAATGGTAAAGCGTATTTTCGGGTCGGTTCTGGATATCAGGAAGGGTGAAATCGCTCTCACTCTCTTGATGCTCGTCTATTACTACTTGCTGCTGGTCACGTATTATTTTCTCAAGCCCGCCCGCGACGGTCTCTTCCTGGTTAAGCTCGGGCCCGAGCAGCTCCCGGTCGTTTATTTTCTGATCGCCGTGGTGGTCGTCCCGGTCACCACGCTGTATTCGAAAGCCAGCCGCTCACTCAAGCTGAATCGGCTGATCACCGTGACCAGCGGCATTTTCATCCTGAGCCTGATCATACTTCGCTGGCTGCTCGAGATCGAACAATCCTGGGTCTTTTACGTTTTCTATATCTGGGTCAGTATCTACGGAGTGATGGCCACCGCGCAGTTCTGGCTTCTCAGTAACGGCGTGTTCGACGCCACGCAGGCGAGACGCCTCTTCGTAATCTTCGGCCTGGGCGGGATCGTCGGAGCCTTCACCGGCGGTGAATTAACGGGTGCCATAGTGCGCACGTTAAACGTATCGACCGAGGATCTCCTTTTCTTCTGCGCCGGATTTCTCATCGTTTGTATCGTTCTCGTGAACACCGTGTGGGCGATCAAACAGCGGGGTGAGGCTCCCATCGCCCTCGGCACCCGAGAGAAGAAACGCGAGCCGGCAAGCTACGTGGAGATCTTTCGTGACGTCAAACGCTCCCGGCACTTGCTGCTGATCGTGGGCATCATCGCCGCAGGTATGGCGACGGCTTCGTTCGTGGATTTTCAGTTCAAGACGCTCGCTTCCGCTGCGTTCGAAACCAAGCAGAGCCTTACGTCCTTCATGGGAAAGTTCTACGGCCGTTTGAGCCTGATTTCGTTTCTCTTTCAGTTCATGGTCAGCTACCGCTTTTTGCGCCGGTTCGGAGTGGCCGGCGCGATTGTCCTCCTGCCCGCCGGACTTCTGGGCGGGACGGTTATTATGCTGCTCGCACCCGGGCTTCTGGCCGGTGCCCTGCTCAGAGGTACGGACGGCGTTTTCAAGTACTCTATCGACAAGACGGGGAGAGAGCTGCTGTTTCTTCCCGTGCCGCTGGAAGTCAAAAAGCGCACCAAGGTTTTTATCGACTTGTTCGTCGACCGGGGGTTTCGGGGCATCGCCGGCCTGTTGCTCCTGCTCTTCGTTACCGTACTCCATTTCTCGGTTCGCCAGTTGAGTATCGTCGTTGTCTTGTTTCTGATGGTGTGGCTGCTCCTCGTGTTCCTCATGCGCAAAGAGTACGTTAACGCCTTTCGCAAGGCCCTGGAGCGACGGGAAATCGACCTTAGCGACCTCAACATGAATATCGCGGACCCGTCGACGCTGGACAGCCTGCGGTCCGCATTACAGAGCACCAACGAGCGCCAGGTCGTCTACGCAGCAGAGATGTTGACCGGTGTCCAGGACGACGAGACCGCGGAGGCGCTGGTCCGGTTGTTGCGCCACGATTCCGCGGACGTGCGCCTCGCCGTGTTGAGAGCACTTCAGGAGCACGCGCACGGTGGTGACCTGTCGCCGGAAATCGGCTCACTTCTCAAGGACACGAGCCCCTTCGTAAGACGAGAAGCGATGCACTATCTGTGCGAGCACGCCCCCAGTGACCACGGGTGCACGTTGCAGGATTACCTCCGGGACGGCGACCTTCACATCCGATCGGCGGCAATCGGTTGTATCGCGGAGCACGGTGACCCGTCCGAGCGAGACCTGATAGATGAGGCCCTGATCAAGGAAGTGCTGGCCGCGCAGGGACCTGACGGAGAATTTGCACGCACGCAGCTGGCAGCTGCGCTGGGAGCGTTGAACAAACCGGAGTACCGGCCGTTCCTGGCCAGGCTTCTCAACGACTCATCCCCGGCGGTCGTCAGCGAGACGATGCGCAGCGTGGGGCGAATCGGCGACCGTGACTTCATGCACGATCTCCTCGACCGTCTCGCGGACAAGAGATACCGCAAGGCCGCGCGCGAGGCGCTGGCCATTTATGGCGACCGCATCGTCGGAACGTTGAGCGATTATATCGTCGACCCCGCCATCGACGTTACGGTGCGCGGCAATCTGTGTCGCGTGCTGAGCCGCATCCCGTCCCAGCATTCGGTCGATTCGCTCGCTGCCATCCTGGACAAGGCGGAGCCGGCGCTAAAATATTTTATCATCAGGGCCTTGAACTCGCTGCGAGCGAGGTATCCGGATTTCAAGTTCGCGCATTCCGCTCTGAACGACGCACTTCTCGAGGAAAGCGAATCATACTACGCGATTCTCCAGATTCTCCACGTGCTCGGCGACTCCAGCCGGCCCGGATGCAAGCTCCTCGACACGGCCCTGCGCGAGAAAATCGACCAGAACCTCGAACGGATGTTTAGAATCCTCGGGCTTCGCTACTCGCAGAAAGACATCTACGGCGCCTACCTCGGTATCATCGGTGGCCAGAAACAGCTGCGCGCGAGCGCCATTGAGTTTCTGGACAACGTCCTCAAGAAGGAGGTCAAGCGGTACCTGTTTCCCATTTTTGACACGGTCGCCATTGATGTCAAAATCAGAAAAGGGCAGGAGCTCTTCGGCGTGAATCTTGGTGATCACGAGGCGTCTATCAAGTATATTCTTGAAGGCAGCGACCCCTGGCTCAGGGCCTGCGCGATCTTCAGCTTGCAGGGCCATCTCTCGCGCAACACGAGAGAGATGGTGACGAAATGCCGGGGCGACGTCAACCCGGTGGTGCGTGAGACCGCGCGCCTCGTGCTGGCCGGCTAGCGCCGTGTGCCGGAAGCGCCTCGCGCGGGGAGAGTCTCGGACACCGGACCGAAGAAGGAGCGCGATGCTGACGGTCGTCGAAAAAGTCATATTCCTCCAGAACGTCGAGGTTTTCGAGGGGATTCCCACCGAGCAGCTCTCCTATCTGGCCGCGATCGCGGAAGAGGCCTCATTTTCCAGGGGCCAGGAGATGTACCGGTTCGGTGAGGTGTCGGACGCCCTCTACATCGTGCTCGAAGGCGAAGTGCGTCTGCACCGGGACGATGAAGAGATCACCGTCGCCCGTCCCAGCGACCCCTTCGGGGCCTGGGCGCTGTTCGACGACAAGCCGCGGGTCGCGACCGCGACCGCGACCGACGACGGCCGTTTCTTACGCATTTATCGAGAGGATTTCCTCGATCTCTTGTCCGACCACAGCCAGATTACGGAGGGTGTCCTCAAGATGATCGTGGGTCGGCTGCGCCGCCTGCTCGAAAAGGTGGAGGCGAATATCGGTCACAAGCGCGGTAACTAGAGAAAGTTTCCATGGGTGAAACCGACAAACAAGAAGTACGGCGGCTCCGCGAATCCGAGGAGAAGTACCGGAAAATGATCGAGCGGGCGGGGGACGCGATCCTCGCGATCGATACGGAGACCGCCCGCATCCTCGAGGCCAACCCACGGGCCGAAGCGATGACCGGGTATTCGGCGCGGGAGCTCGTAGGAATGCACCTGACGGACCTGCACCCACCCGAGGAAGCCGAAGCTGTGGAAACCCTTTTTGGAGCGGTGAACAAGACGGGAAGCGGTTTTTCGAACAGCATGTGCTTCCTGACCAAGTCGGGGAAGCAGGTCGCCGTGGACATCAGCGCTTCCGTTATCACGTTCGGCGACAAGAAGATCATCCAGAGAATCTGTCGCGATGTGACCCGGCGCCGGCGCCTCGAAAAGCAAATAGCCGCCCAGCGCGATTACTACGAGTTCATACTGGATATGCTGCCGGTGGGGCTGGGCGTTAAGAAAGACGTCAACCGCGCACCGTCGATCGAATTCGAAAACCGGCGGCTAAAGGAAATGTTTCCAACGGAAAACGAGGAGAGCGACCCGCGCAGCTGGTACGATCTGCCGGCGGGCGATCTGCCGAGAAAAACAATCATCGACGACACCGGGGTGTACGCGGAGGAGCGTACCTATCCCGACGGCAAGGTGTACCAGTTTACGCTGAACTACTATCGCAACCGCGAAAACTCGTGGTCGGAGCTGCAGTTGGTACAGGACGTCACCCGTCGCCGCGAGCTGGAAGACCAGTTGCAGCTCGCCATGGAGGACCTGGAGCAAAAGGTGCAGGAGCGCACGTTGGAGCTGCGGCAAAAGCAGGCGCAGCTCGTGCAGGCGGAGAAGATGGCATCGCTCGGCAATCTCGTAGCGGGTATCGCCCACGAAATAAACACGCCGTTGGGCGCTTTGAAGAGCAACCACGACCTGCTTGTGCGTTCGCTGGCGAGGATACGCGCGCTTCTCGCAAAAGATCTGCCCGAGGAAGCGCGCGAGCATCCCGGGCTGGTCAAACTGATGACGGCCATCGAAGACCTCAACCGGGTCAACCAGACCGCCATGCACCGTATCGTGACCATCGTGGGCAGTCTCAGAAGCTTCGCGCGGCTCGACGCCGCCGAACAAGACCAGGTGGATATCCACGGGGGCCTGGACAGCACGCTCACCCTCGTGCATCATGAGATCAAGCACCGGATCAGGGTGCACAAGGACTACGGAAAACTGCCGTTGGTATACTGCTACCCGAACCAGTTGAATCAGGTGTTCATGAACGTCCTCGTGAATTCGAGCCAGGCGATCGAGGGCGACGGCGACATTCATATAAAAACGTCACACACCGGCGACAAGGTCGTCGTCGAAATACGCGACAACGGCAGAGGGATCCCCAAGGAAAACCTCGAGCGGATTTTCGACCCCGGCTTCACTACCAAGGGCGCAGGCGTCGGGACCGGTCTGGGGCTTTCCATTGTCTACCAGATCATCGAGGATCACCACGGACAAATATCCGTAGAGAGCAACGTCGGTGAGGGGACCACTGTCAGAATTGTTCTGCCGGTCGCATGACCAAGGAGGGTGACATGGCGGGAAATGCTAGAATAACCGTTGTGCTGGTGGATGATGAAGAAATGGTCCTGACCAGCCTGCGTTCTTTTCTGACCCTCGAGACCGAGTATGCGGTCGAGACGTTCACCAACCCCAAGGTCGCTCTGGGGTTTATCCGTGACAACGAGATAGACCTGGTGCTCTCCGACTACCTGATGCCGGAAATGGACGGCATCACGTTTCTCGGCGAGGTGCGAAAGATCAAACCCGACGTGCCGCGCATCATTCTCACCGGCTACGCCGACAAAGAGAACGCCATCAAGGCGATAAACGAGATCGGGTTATTCCAGTACATCGAAAAGCCCTGGGACAACAACGACCTTCTTCTCGTACTGAGGAACGGCATCGAGCGCAAGCGGCTCATGCACAAACTCGAAGAGAAGATCTCGGAAGTCGCCGACGCAGAGGGTGACCTGCAAACCCTGTACAATCAAATCCTGAAAACATTCGTGTGACGGGCGGGGCCGGTCTGGGCACGTGATCCGGTCTGGGCCGAGCCGTCAGTGTTGTTTAGACGCGATCCCGAGGCCGTCCGGCGTGTTGCCCGCCTCGATCTTGCGCACCACCTCGAACGTCTCGAGATCGATCACGGAGACGGTATTCGCCCTTGTGTTGGCGACGAACGCACGTCCGCCTCCGTCCTCGAGGAGGATACCGATGGGCGCCCGGCCCGCCTTGATCCTGCGGACCTCCTTGCGAGTCCTTATATCGAACACCGCGATCTCGTTCGCCGACGCACAGGACACGAAGGCGAGCCCGCCGTCACCGGCAATCTTCACGCGAATGGGAAAGCCCTTACAGGGCAGGTTGGCGATGACTTTATCGGTTCTTGTATCGATGACCGATACACTGCCCGCCCCACGATTACTCGCCCACACCTGGCGCCCGTCCGGGGTAACGTCGATGCCTTCACAACCGTCCCCCGTACCTATTTGCGCGGTGACCTTTGATTTGTCGAGTTCGATGACGGTCACGGTGCCGCTGCCGATGTTCGCTACGTACATTTTTCTCTCGTCGGGCGTCAAGACGAGCATATGGGACACGCGCTGCCCGGTCTCGATGCTTCGCGTCACCTTTTCGGACGCGATGTCCATCTCGATGACCGCCTCGCTCCCCTCACAGGTAGCGTATAACCGCTTTCCATCCGCGCTGACAGCGATACCATGAGGGTTTCGATAGGGACGGATCGGGATCCTTCGCACTTCTTTCATCGCACGGACGTCAATTAGCGAAATGCTGCTCTCTTCCGCTTCGTAGTTGGCCACGAACGCCCACTCGCCGCCCGGCGCGACCGCGATCTCGTGCGGCCCGCCGCCGGTCGCGGCCGTGCCCAGCACGGCGAAGGTTCTGGTATCGACGAACGAGACCGTATCGTCCGACTTGTTGCAGATAAGCAGTACGTTCTTGCCGCTGCCGGCCTGCACACCCGCAACCGGCAACAACAGGAACGCAAGCGCGTGCCATATAAGCTTGCTCATCGAGAATCTCCTCAGCAGTGAGATCTTCGGCGGGCGATGTTCGTTTTTCAATGATACCCACTGGTAGCCACGAAAACAAGGTCGGCGCTACCGGGGGGGCCGACCGCGGTGCCCACCATCCCAGGAATGCAGGCGGCCGGTGGAAGACGGCCCCTTGGGGGAGGGCGCATCGCGGATATGCAGGCCCCATAGCGAGCAAGGGTTTCTCGCGGACCGCATAGCGCGTGGAGACGCTATTTCTCGCACGCCACATTTCGCCTGTTTATGCTAGAATACGGGCGATGGGGCCCGCCAAAAAGGGGAGTTTCAGGGTACTCCGATGTATTCCTGTGTGATGAGCAGCCCATTCGACCATAAGAGTTCGAAAACTCCGGCCATCCTCGTGGTGGATGATGAAACGGTGGTGACGGAAAGCGTTGCCGCTTTTCTGGAATTGGAAACAGATTACAACGTTTTTCAGTTCCAGTCCCCCCTGGCAGCGCTCGAGTTTGTAAGGGAGACACCGATCGACGTCGTGATCTCCGATTTTCTCATGCCCGAAGTGAACGGGTTGGAGTTTCTCGCCGAGGTCAAAAAGCTCTACCCCGATGTACCCCGCATTATGCTCACTGGTTATGCGGACAAGGAGAACTCCATTCGGGCCATCAACGAGGTTGGCCTGTTTCAGTATATCGAGAAACCCTGGGACAACGATCATTTCCGGCTGACGATCGAAAACGCGCTGGCCAACAAGAGTCTGAACGAAAGCCTGACGATCCGCATCCGGGAGCTCGACCGGACGCTCCGCGAGCGTGACAAGCTGGCCGCCCGCGACGAGCTGCTCCGCGAGGAATTGTCCATCGCGAGCCGTCTGCAGCAGAGTATGCTTCCACGGGAGTTTCCCGGCGGCGATCGTTTCTCCTATTGCGCCAGGTACCTGCCCGCACTCGAAATCGGGGGCGATTTCTACGACGCCATACCGCTAGCCGGCGACCGCACCGCGCTCCTGCTCGCCGACGCCACGGGTCATGGTATACAGGCTGCTCTCAGCACCGCGATCGTCAAGTTCGCGTTCTCGCGTTTTGCGAACCGCGACGTCGGCCCGGGAGAAATACTCGAAGGCATGAATCGCACACTCTCCCTGGGGCTCCCCGCGGATACATTCGTGGCGGCGACCGTGCTCACGGCAGACCCCCTCGGGCGCTGCCAGCTGGCCAATGCCGGTGTTCCTCACCCATTTCTCATGCGCCGCCGGCGCGCGAGCGTCGAGCGTGTTATCGCCAACGGCTTCGTGCTCGGCGTGTTCGACAACGATGTGTACCGGTACGATGCGCCGCAGGACTTTGAACTGAAAAGCGGCGATCGGCTGATCCTCTACACCGACGGGCTCGGCGAGCCGCAGAACGGCAAGGGTGAGCAGTTCGACACAGCCATGATGAAGCGATCGCTGCTCGCAAACGTGGACGAGCCTTCTGAAAAACTCTTTGCGAGCGTTGTGGACGCCAGCCGTGGTTTCAGCCACGAAGGGCACAATTGGGATGACATCACGATTATCGATATCGCGTTTACGTAAGGGACCCTGTAGTAGTTCTCGCTCGCTGCCCTGCAACCAGTCCAGGAGGACACCGACATGCCCGCCGATGTGAAATTCTCGGAGCAGGTCAATCGTAATTTTGACAAGGCCGCCGCGTATACCAAGCATCCCCCGGGCCTTCTCAAGCAAATCAAAATTTGCAACAGCGTTTACCACATGACGTTTCCGCTAGTGAGGGACGACGGCACGATCGAGGCGATCCAGGCGTGGAGAGCGGAGCACAGCCAGCACAAGACTCCGGTCAAAGGGGGTATTCGCTACTCGTCCGCCGTGGCGGAGGACGAAGTCATGGCATTGGCCGCGTTGATGACGTATAAGTGCGCGATTGTCGACGTTCCGTTCGGAGGGGCCAAGGGCGGTGTGAAGATCTCGCGCCTGGACTACTCGCAATCGGAACTCGAACGGGTCACACGCCGCTATACGTACGAGCTCATTCGGAAGAACTTCATCGATCCCGGCATCGACGTACCCGCCCCGGACTACGGTACCGGGTCGCAGGAGATGGCCTGGATTCTCGACACCTACAACTCGATTGCACCGTCGAAGCTCGACTCAATTGCATGCGTGACGGGCAAGCCCGTCTCGCAGGGCGGCGTCCGTGGCAGGACCGAGGCGACGGGGCGCGGCGTTTTTTTTGGAATTCGCGAGGCGTGCGGCGTTGAAGAGGACATGGCCCCGCTGGGGCTCCATGCGGGTCTCGACGGCAAGACCGTCGCCGTGCAAGGCCTGGGCAACGTGGGATACCACGCAGCCAAGTATCTGCGGGAAGGCGGCGCGCTGCTCGTCGGCCTGTCCGAACGGGAAGGCGCCATCACGAATGACAAGGGCCTGGACGTCGACGACGTCGTGCGACACCGCAAGGAGACGGGCTCCATCCTCGACTATCCCAAAGCGAGGAACCTGAGTTCCGGCAGCCGGCTGCTCGAGCTCGAATGCGACATCCTCGTACCCGCCGCCCTTGAGAACCAGATCACGATGGAGAACGTTGAGCGGATACGCGCGCGCATCATCGGCGAGGCGGCCAACGGGCCGGTGACGTCCGACGCGCACGAGGTGCTGGTGAAGAAGGGCAAGATGGTGATTCCCGACACGTATCTCAACGCCGGCGGCGTCACTGTATCCTATTTCGAATGGCTCAAGAACTTGTCACATATGCGCTTCGGCAGGATGGGTAAACGGTTCGAGGAAAACACCAACACGATGATCCTGCGGGCGATCGAGTCGACGTCGGGCAAGAAGGTCGCGGAGGAAGTGTTTGGCAAGATCGCGCACGGGGCGGACGAGGCGGACCTCGTCGACTCAGGTCTCGAGGAGACCATGGTGGCGGCATTTCACGAAATTCGGGACATCCGCAAACGGCACGATGACGCCTTTGGTCTGCGAACCGCCGCGTTCATCGACGCAATAAACAAGGTTGCCACCTCGTATCTCGAACTTGGGATCTTCCCGTAGAAATCAGGGGCTGGCCGCACTACTCGCTGGTCCGATGCGGGTCCTGTCAGCGGACAGCCTGTCCGCGCGGGCGGGCGCCCGTTCGCTGCCACCCGCATCGGGCATCGGGCCGCTTGCCGGTCGTCATCCCCGCCCTTCGAGGTCATCGAGAAACGCCACCGCGCGCCGCAGGTGCGGGATCACGATCGAGCCGCCGACCACCAGCGCCACACCGAACAGCTCGAACAACTCCTCTCTCGAGACTTCCACTTCCTTGCACGATTGGACGTGGTATCGTATGCAGTCGTCGCAGCGCAGCACCATCGAGGCTACGAGCCCCATCATCTCCTTGACCTTGCCACTGAGCGCTCCGTCTTTATAAACGTTGCTGTCGAGGTTGAAGAAGCGCTTGATGACCAGGTTGTCCTCTTTTAGTATTTTTTCGTTCATATCCTGTCGAAACGAATTGAAGTCGCCTATACCGTTGCCCACAGTCATCGAACCCCCTTTCTTGAGCCATCCTAGTTTTTTTTGTGTTTGACGGCACCTACGCCGTGCGGGAAACGATCCATCGCTTCGTCCGAAAACCTGGGCCAGCCCCGCGGGATGTATACCCAGTAGCTCCGGTCCTCTATCCAGTCATACCGCACGGATCCGAGGTGGCGGTAGGTTCTCTGAAACCGTTCCTCCTCCGCCAGCGCAAAGTGCTCGGGGTAGAATCGCAAGGCGATCTGGCTTCGCGACGGGAAGATAACGATATCTGGATGCCTGCGGTAAAAGTAGTCCTTACTGAATCCGTGCTTGGCGATATACAAATCCGTCAACGATTCGACGTGAATATCAATGGTCTTGAAGCCCGAGTAGTACGGGATTACCCCTACGTCGCTCATGGCGAGCACGGAGCTGGCTGGCATGTTATCGTGCAACCACTTGCCCAGCGCAACGAGGCTCTTCTCCTTGCTCGTCTCCGTGCGCTTCGTGATGACCCTCAAGTTGCCCAGGACCGAAAAGCTGATGAAAAGCACGGAGATACCTGCCATCCAGAACCGCAGCACCGCCTGCTTGTCCATCGGTTCCTTTTTCTTGAACACCGGTCCCTGGACGTGTGCCGCCGTGATCAAAAACAAGCCGACGGTGGACGAGTGGTAGCGCATCGCCGGCATCCAGTCTTTGAAGTTGAAATAGACCGCCGTGTGCAGCAGCGCGAGGGCCAGGGCCACGGTTTCGGTTTGCTTATGGAACCGGCCGGACCGCGAGACCATGAGCCCGAGAATGCCGATGACCGTCAGCGCCACGAAGTAGTAGCCGATCGGCGGATAGTAGTCCCCCTGCTGGTCAAAGTAGATCGTCATGTTCTGCGACCACGCCGCGAACACGGACTTGCCCGCGCCGCCCTTCGACAGGAAAGGCGTCGGCAGCACCTCACCGAAATATGAGATTCGCCAGACATGGTACACTCCGATAATAATGACAAAGGAGGCAAGGGCCACGACGAGATTCTTGAAGTACGTCTTATGGAACGGCGTGTCCCCCCGCCGTCGGCGGGCGAGAAAGAACACGAGGGCGAGGATCGCCGGTAATACGATGATTCCTTCCGGCCTGCAAAGCGAGATCAGAACCCCGCTGAAGGCGAGCAGGAGATAATAGCGCAGCCGCCCGCTCGCAAAGGCCAAATCGACGAAGTTGATCATCGCCAGCAGCAACAGGGCATACAGCGGCGCTTCCAACGCTGAAACCGCATAGGTAATGAATGGCCCGGAGCTAGCAAGGAACAGGAGCGGGAAAAGCATCTGCAGCCCCGGCATCCGTCTGCGCACGAACAAGATCCACAGCAGGAGGATATTCAAAGCGCCCACCAGCACGCCGACAAAGGGCATGACCGTGGGCAGGTCCATCCCGGCCTTGTACAGGGCCGCGCAAACGAAAATCCACAGCAAATTACTGTAGGCCTCGACGGGCTGTTCGGCCTCGTTGAACGCAAGTCCTTCACCGTTCACGAGGTTTTCGGCGTAACGAAACGAGATGTAGGAATCGTCCGGCACGTATGGCATCATGAAGAGAGACGACATAACGTACAGCGCGAGAGCCGCCAGAAGCGCCAGGGAGAGTTGTTTCGGTGAAACGGAGCCGGTCCGGGCCATTACGTGCCTCCACGAGGTGTAAACGCTACAATAGGAACATGTTCAGCGCAACCCGGAAATCCCGAAGCGCGCCGGGGCCGCCATGAAAGTTCGTACGCATCATCGATGGAATCCAGATTATTCCGAGGCCGTCGCGCTGCAAGAGAGGCTGCGGGCACGTGTGCTCCTCCGGCCTTTGCCATTGCGGAAGATTCGTTTCGTCGCGGGGATGGACGTCGCTGTTTCCAAACGGCTGAACCGACTTGTCTCGGCGGTGGTGGTGTTCCGTTTTCCCAAGCTCGAACGGATCGAGACCCGCCTGGCAACAACGAGGATCGACTTTCCCTACATTCCCGGGCTGCTGTCGTTCCGCGAGATTCCCGCGCTCATCCGCTGCCTGCAGAAGGTGACGTCGCCGATCGACGTCGTTCTCTGCGATGGTCACGGAGTTGCCCATCCCCGGGGCCTGGGGCTCGCGAGCCACCTGGGCCTGCTGCTCGGCAAACCCTCCGTGGGCTGTGCCAAGAGCCGGTTGGTGGGCGACCACGATGGCGTGGGCCCGGCGCGCGGCGACCACACGCCGCTGATCCACGAACGCAGGCGGGTGGGTACGGTGCTGAGAACGCGCGACGGCGTCAAGCCGCTCTTTGTTTCGCCCGGACACCTCGTCGACCACGCCGCCAGCTGCAAGATCACGTTGGCGTGCGGGGGCGGGTTCAGGCTGCCCGAGCCGACCCGCTGGGCCGACAGGCTGGCGGGGCAGGAGAAACGACGCAGGGAAGCGCGGGCTACTGCGAGTTGAAGTCGGTTGCGCGGCGCGCGAGGTCTGGTGGAACGGGAATCAGACCGCGAGGACCTTGCCGAGGCGGGAATGCTGGATGAGTTGATACTCGAGCGCGTGCTGCTCGAGCACCTTGAGGCCTTGTTCTTCTGCACGACCGAGGTCGTATTTCCAGGACGTCGCAAAAAAGTTATAGAGCACTTCGCCATCGTAGGACGAGGATTGCGCGACACCGTCCGAGAGTATGGACAGGTTCTGAATTCCGAAATCCCGGGCAGATACGAGGAGTTCCTGAAGGCGCTCCCCGAGTTTTTCATCGTTGTATGCCCACAGCGACAGAACCAGGGGGTGTGGAAACAGCGCCGCCCACATTTCACCCAGATCGTAGGTCGCGGCATTCTCGTTGCGGTTCTCGAGCCAGTGGTCCAGTCCGCGGTCACCGGTCAGCAGCACGCCGTCATATGCTTCACACCATTTGTCCGGGTCCCCTTTGAAAACACAAAAATCCGGCGTTGTGTGGTGGAGCTTATCGAGGACGATGCGCAACACGGCCAGGGGGGTCCGGCTGTTTTCGTTGACGGCGATGCGGCTGGTCGAAGGCAGGTCACGGTCGGTCACCAGAACCAGCGAGCGTGTGTTGACCCCTGCAATTTGCGCCGGGCCTTGCACATAATGCCCGCCGGTACCCCGCAGGAACTCGATGCTCGGGATCAGCGCCGCATCCAGCTCCCGCCGGTCGAGCGCCGTTGCCAGCCGGCCCGGCTCGTCATAGACGAGGTCGACTTGCGCACGGGAATTGCGCATAAGCCCGAACACCAGGGGCCGGGCGGCTAAATGGCCGGGGGCTCCGATTCGAAGTTTGTTCACGGGTGGGCTTCCTTTTCCAGTGTGTCCCTCGCCAAAAAGCGCTTTGCTTATAGCACCGGCCGGGATTTTGTGCAAGAATTATCCCGGTGGGTGCAACAACTGTGCCGAAGCGGCGAGTCGATGACCAAAGCCCTTACCGGATAGGACCTTTCCTGGTCGCGAACGTGACCGCACTGCGCGTTGCAACTGCTCAAAAGGGGGGAATGTGGCCACTGCCGAGGACCGCCGGGGACCACTGGCGCGGTCGGGGAAGCTTGCGCTTTTTGGGCTTCTGCTGTTCTTGAGTCTCGTTTTTTTCGGGCTCGTGCGGAACAACACCTTCTGGAGTTCCGGGGATTATCTCTACCTGGAGCAAGCCATCGAGACGGGCCGTTCACTGCGGCACGTTTTTACATCGGCGCCGTTTCAGCCCTTTCAACCCCTGGTAAGGCTCATCTTCTTCGGCGAGTATTCGTTTTTCGGTCTCGCCGCGTGGAAGTACTACCTCTTCAATATTTTCATTCACGCACTCAACGCGTACTTCGTTTTTTTCCTGGTCTTCACGCTCTTGAGAGACCGGGCTATCGCTTTTCTCTCCTCGCTGCTCTTTGTCTTCGCGGTTGGCAATTACGGCAAGGCCGTGATGGTCGTGGCAGGCATCGGCGATTTGTTGATCACTTTGCTGACCCTCTTGACGCTCCTTCTCTACTTCAAGAACGAGTTGCAGAAGGGCGGGCGGTTAGCTTCCTTATGGTTCGTCGCTTCTTTGCTGTGCTTCACGCTGAGCCTCATGACCAAGGCCACGTCGTTCAGCATCCTTGGCTGTATGTTCGCTTTTCATGTCTTTTTTCGAAAAGAACTGGACAAGGGAGTCTTCAATCGCAACCTCACGGTTGTGGCCGTAGTTGCGTTCGTCGCTTTTGTCGTGAAACTAAGCCTTCTGCCCGGCGCGGCCGCCCAGAGGGATTTCACGCTTGCTGGTTTCACTTTTTTTCGCAACTTCGGAAGTTACCTCGTACGCATGGTGTTTCCGATCCACGGCTCGAGCCTCGTCACCCATGCCGGTCCGCTAGTCCAGGTCATCTACAAGGTCGCAACCGAGATTCGGTTGGTTACGTTTCTTATCGTCGTATCGTACACCGTGTTCGGATTCATCTTCGGCAACCGTACCATTCGCTTCTTCATCGCCTGGACGTACATTACGCTCTTGCCGTTCTGCTTCTTCAAGTTTCCCAACGACTGGCTGAATATCCGGCATCTTTACCTGGTGTCGGTCGGTTTTATCATGATTCTTTCCTCGGTTACCGTGCTCGCCTCACGCCTGTTGTACGAAAGGGCCTGGCGGCGTTTTCTTCCTTATGGGCTGCCACTGCTTTTCGTATTCTTGTCCCAGTTCATCATCTATCACCTGGATAAGAAGTACGAGCTGACAGCGAAGTCGCCGGAGATCGAGAATCTCAGGGCGTCGTTTCTACAGAAGTACCCCGGGGAATTCGGGGCGGAGGAACGGGGTCAGAGGAGGTAACGGATCCGGGCGCCGCGGACTGCTTCGAGCTGGTCCATCAATCCCGTCTTGATAACGCCTCTGATGATATACAACTTACCTTCGATCGAGTTCGTCGGGTTGTCGAGAAGACTCTTGACGGCGGAGATGCCCTTGCCGTCGACGGCCGGGATCACGACCTCCACCTTGAGGTCCTTGCCGAAGAGCTGTTGTTCCACTCGCCTTTTCAACTCGTCCAGGCCCTGCCCGTCAGCCGCAGAGATGAACACCGCTTCCGGGTAGCGCAGTCTAAGGCCGTCTATTGTTTCATCGTCTACGGCGTCTATCTTGTTGAAAACGTAGAGTACGCGATCCGCCGATCCGTTGATGGTCCGGAGCGTGGCGTCCGCGACTTCCTTTTGATCGGCGTATGCATGATGGGCGACATCGATAACGTGCAGGCATAAGTCCGCGTTGGCGATGTCGCTGAGCGTGGCCTTGAAGCTCTCGACCAGGTGGTGGGGAAGCCTGCGGATGAAACCGACCGTATCCACGAGCAGGATCGTCACGTGGTCGCTGGTCGCCACGCGGCGAGTGAGCGTGTCCAAGGTGGCGAAAAGCTGGTTCTCGGCGAGCGTGTTCGCTCCGGTGAGCGCGTTCATTAGCGTTGATTTTCCCGTGTTCGTGTAGCCGACCAGTGCCACCATCGGGTGGCCGTTGCGGGACTTGCGGAGCACCTCGTTTCGCTTGCCGAAGGTCTTTAGCTGGCGTTTGAGTCGCCCAATTCTTTCCCGTACCCGGCGCCGGTCCACCTCAAGCTGGGTTTCACCGGGCCCGCGCGTGCCGATGCCGCCTTGCTGGCGCGACAGGTGATCCCACAGTTTTCGCAACCGAGGCAGCGTGTAAATGAGTTGGGCCAACTCGACCTGGGTCTTTGCCTGCTGGGTCTTGGCGTGCCGCGCGAATATGTCAAGAATCAACTCGGTGCGATCGATAACGTTGATGTCGAGGATTTTTTCGAGGTTTCGGGCCTGCGCCGGCGAGAGGTCACGATCGAAGATCACCAAATTGGCGCACAGCTCGTTGCACTTGCGCTTGATTTCTTGCGCTTTGCCCGGCCCGATAAAGGTGGCGCCATCGATCCGGGTCCGTCCTTGTATCGTCCTGCCCACGACCACGGCGCCGGCGGTGGTCGCCAGCTGCTGTAGTTCGTCGACGTGCTCCTGCTCGCTGAGGAGAGGGTTGTCGGGGAGGCTCACACCCACGAGGTAGGCTCTCTCCACGAGTTTCTCCTGTGGCACAACTTGGAACCCCTGCTTCACTTAGCGGTTCCCTCCTGGTGGTGGCTTGCTATGACGTCCTCCTTCCGGGCTATTCCTTGGCGACCCGCCGATTTGAACTCTCTCCACTATATAATAACAAGTATTGGGCCAATATGCCGGGAAAATCCTTCCACACGTCGCCTCGGGTTGTTACTCCGGGCCGCCGACCGCTCCGCCCGGCTACCCGTTGGCCCGATGCGGGCGGCTCGGGGGTTGTCGACGGAACGTTCGCAGGAGCGAGCGAAGATCGCCGGCCGCGAGGCCGGTAGCTGAGCGAAGCGGGCGACGGGACGGAGACAAGCCCCCGAGCCCGC
>JBHHVD010000012.1:0-44757 GCA_046754105.1 Candidatus Krumholzibacteriia bacterium | reverse complement strand
CGTGGTCGGGTGACGTGACTCTCTTTCGCGCCGATGAGACCAACGCCAAGCGCGGCAACGTCACCATCGACGCCACCCTGCTGTCCAACCCGGGTACCACGGGCATCAGCAACTCCTTTGTCGTAAAACCCAACTCGTTCACGCGGCTTCAGATCGTAGTGCCAGGGCAGACCCGGCTGCCGGGCAGCATACGCGGCCTCGACGGCGCACCCGCCTCGCAGGTTGCCGGGCAAAACTTCATTGTCGACGTCTATGCCACCGATGATTGGTGGAACCCCGTCGTCCGCAGGCACCACGACGAACATGACGATGGTGACGTGAAAGACCAGGTCCGGATCACGTCGAGCGATCCGCTGGCCAGCACGCCCGCATCCGCGCGCCTGGCCGCCGGGTTCTGGCAGTTCACGCTGTCGCTGGGGACGGTCGGCATGCAGACCGTGACCGTAGTCGACGTGAGTGACCCCAGGATCTTCCCGATGACGAGCGATCCGATCCCCGTGGTGTCCAGCGGTGCCCAGCATTTCGAATTCGGCCCGATCTCGGGCCCGATCGTGGCCGGGGATTCGATTCTCGTAACGGTTCGCGCGGCCGACGCCGCCGGCAACACCGTCACCGGCTTCAACGGCAACGGGATCCTGACCGCGAACACCGGTCCGGGTAGTATCTCGCCGCAGGGAATCCTGTTTACGGCGGGCGTGTGGACCGGCTACGTGATCTTTCGCGGGGCGGGCGCCTCGGTCCGGGTCACGTGCGCCGACTTCTCGGCGCCGCCTCACATCGGAGTGAGCAACAGCTTCCAGGTCCTCGCCGGCCCCTATGCGGCGCTGCAAGTACTTCTCCCCGGGCAAACGGCGAGGGGCGGAACCGCGCCGGGCTTTATCGGACTGCCGGTGGACCAGAACGCGGGAACGCCGTTCAACGTCACCGTCCGCGCGGTGGACCGGTTCTGGAACCGGGTCTCGGGCACCGGCCACAGGGTCGCGTTGAGCTCGAGCGACGAATTCGCCCTCATGCCGTCCGATACCGTTCTCACGAGCGGTGAAGTGGTCGTCTCCGCGACGCTGCACAAGGGCGGCAGCCAGACCATCACGGCGACCGACGCCGATTCGATCGGCATCTCCCCCTACACATCGAGCCCGGTGTTCATCCTGCCGGGTACGTATTCGCAGATTCTACTGTTGGCCCCGGGCCAGGCGGTGGCCCCCGGTCTGCCCGACGGCCGCGTGGGAACGGCCACCGACCAGTCGGTCAACTTCGCGTTCACCGTAACCGTCTACGCCGTCGACCGGTGGTTCAACCCGATGACCGGTGTCACCGACGCCGTCCGGCTGACGTCCACCGACCCGCTGGCCCAGATGCCTCCGGACACACCGATGATCGATGGACGAGCCGACCTGAGCGTGCGCCTGGCCACCGGCGGTTTCCAGCTCTTGACCGCCACGAACGTCACCCAGCCGTCGATGCCCGTTAGCACTGCACAGGTCAAGGCCATCTCCAGCGGGTTCCACCTGGAGGCGACGGTCTCTCCGGCCTCGGTCGTGGCCGGCGAGCCCTTTAGTCTCTCCGTGCAGGTGACGAACGACGCCGGGGCGGTTATCCAGGAAATCAACTCTTTTATTCGCGTCTCGGTTCAAAACGCTTCCACGCAGGCTCCCGGACAGGGCACGCTGCTCAACGCGCAGTTCCAGCTCTTGCAGGGCCGGCGCACGATCGCGGAAACGTATACCTTCGCCGAGCCGATCGTGCTGGTCGTGAGCGACGACGCGGGAAACGCGCCGGCGATCACGTCTGTGGTTACGGTCGGCCCCGGAGCGCCGGACCGTATCGCGCTCTCCGCGGATCCCGCCTGGATCACGGGCAACTCGCAGGCGACGGTTACCGCCCGTGTCGTAGACGGTTTCGATAACGGGATCCCCACGCAACCGATCCAGTTTCAGTTGGTGAGCGGCACCGGCAAGCTGACGGCGCGCGATACCGAAACCTCGGTGGACGGCGTGGCGCGGGCAACCTTCTTGAGCCCGCTGGTACCGGAAACCGACCGGGTTCGGGCAACGTCCGGAGCGATCACGGCCGAACTCGACATCGAAACGGCCTTCGTCAACCCGAACCAGCCCCCGGGCTCGGTAACCAACTATCCAAACCCGTTTCATCCGGGTGACGCCCCGACGACGATCGCGTACAAGTTGTCCATCGACGCGGTGGTCACGCTGAGCATTTACACGTTGAGCGGGGGCCTGGTCTTTCAGGAGCGCTTCGACGCCGGCGCGTTGGGCGGCCTCGCCGGGTTGAACGAGGTAGCGTGGGACGGTCGCAACGGCAGCGGTGACTTCGTGGCCAGCGGCGGGTACATCGCCGTCCTGGAGGCCAGGGGCAACGGCGAGACGATTCACTCCATGCGCCGCAAGATCGCGGTGGTTCGCTAACCGGGAGGATCCATGTCCAACATCATTCGTCACAGACTTCGCGGATTCGCCCTGGGTTTGACCCTCGTGGCCGGATGGGTCGTCTGCGGCCCTGGTGCCGCCCGCGCGCAAGACGCGACCGGCGGCGTGCCCGGAGACTGGCTCTCGCGTTACATGGGCGCACGCACCGCAGGTCTGGGCGGCGCCTTCGTGGCCGCAGCCGACGATCCGACGGCGGCCGTGTGGAACCCGGCCGGTCTCTCACTCGTCGCGCAGAACACGGTTCATTTTGAAACGGCGACCCTGTTCGAATCCACGTCGCTGCACGGTCTGAGTCTCGCAATCCCCTCCCAGCGGCTCGCCAGCTTCGGCCTGACGATCCTCAACCTGCGCTCCGGCGGCTTCGAGCGCACGAACGAGTTCAACCAGCCGCTCGGTGAGTTTGCCGAGGGTGACATGGCGTTCCTGTTTTCCGCCTCCAGGAGTCTCTCACCGAGACTCTCCCTCGGCGCCAACGTGAAGGTGGTGCGCCAGACGGTGGAGACGTTCAACGGCACCGGTGCCGGCTTCGACCTCGGCGCGCTCTACAGCTTGACGCCGACGCTGCGGCTGGGCGTGTCCCTGCTCAATCTCGGTGGGCCGAGCGTGACGCTTCGTGCCACCGAAGAAACGTTTCCGATGGAAGTGCGGGGTGGTCTCGCGCTGCAGTTCATGAACGGCAGGGGCCTGGCGTCGATCGAGTTCGATCACCGTTCGGGGCCCGGCGCGACATTTCACGGCGGCAGCGAGTTTCTCATCCACCGCACCATGACGCTGCGCGTCGGGTACGCCGACACGTCGCCGACGGGCGGCTTTACGTATCGAGTGTCGCCGGATCTCTTTCTCGACTACGCCGCCGCCGACCAGGGGCTCGGCGTGACGCACCGCTTCGGCATTACCTACCGCTTCGGCGGTTTCTTCGCCAGCTCGCGGGCCGTGCCGTCCGTCTTCTCGCCCATCGGCCAGCAGTCGGTCACGCGGTTTCAATTGCGGGCCCGGACGCGGTCGCAGGCCAGCTCGTGGAGCCTCGAGATCACCGATAAATCCAGCCAGGTGGTACGCCGTTTCGGCGGCAAGGGCGTTCCGCCGCCGCATGTCATGTGGGACGGAAAAGATGAAACCGGACTTCCGCTGGCCGACGGAACGTACCGGTACCAGCTGGTGGTTGTCGACGTGGAGGGCCGCGAGTTCACCGGCCACCAGGGTACGGTCGAAATCACCACCGGTGGACCGCAAGGTTCCGTTCCCGTCTTTACGGATTAGGAGTTGCAAATGGGTCGGGCAAAAACGTTGCGGTGCGTACGCATCGCCGCCGCGCTCAGCGCGGCACTCTGTGTGCTGTCCGTGTCACGCCCCGCCCGGGGAGGAGACAAATCCTCGCCCGCGCAGACGGAGGCGCTAAACGCCGTCGGCATGGAGTTCGAGTGGGCCCGCCTGAGGCCGGCGGTGGACCGGCCGTCCGCGTTGGGAAACGTGGTCTTGTCTTTCGACCAGGCCGTTCGCGACGTGCCCAAGCACAAGAAGAGCGCCGCCCTGTTTCTTTCCGGCGAGATCCGCTACGCTTCCGGCGACTACCGCGAAGCGGCCAGGCAGTTTCGAAAGGCCGCCGGTCAAGGCAAGAAAGGGCCGTTCGCCGATGACGCCGCCTTTGCCGAGATCCTGGCACTCGAAGCGCAGGGCCGTGACCGCGACGCCTTCAAGGCATGGAAGAAATGGCGGAAACAGTACGCTGAGAGCCCGCTCCTCCCGGAAATGCTGCTCGCCGTCACCTGGAATGCGCTTCGCCGCGACTCGCTTCGTCAGGCGTCGCGTTCGTTCGAACGCCTCGAGAGCGGCTTCCCGTACATGATGAGACAGCCACGCACGGTGCTGACCGGGGCCACGATCGCTTACCTGCGCGGCCATGCCGATGAGACGCTCGCGTTGCTCGGAAAAGAGGCAACCGGGGTCGCCGCCATTTACTTACGCGCTCTGGCCTACGAGGCGAGGGACGACATGCTAAAGGCCGCGGCACAGTACCAGGAAGTCGTGGACCGCTACCCCGGCTCGCGGCTGCGCGACCATGCCATGCTGGCCAAGGCAAACATTTTTCTCACCAGCAGTGCCTACCGCAGCGCGGCGGAGGAATTCGCTCGTGTCGCGGAGCGGGCGGCACGTCCTGAGGTCCGCGCGGAAGCCGAGTTGCGGCGCGCGGCGTGCGTGTTTCTGGACGGAAACGCGAAGGCGGGCACAGAATCCTTGCGGCAGGTCGCTTCCCGGCACGCCGGTTCCGAAATCGCCGCGCGTGCCCAGCTCTTGCTCGGCGAGGTGCTTTTCGGCCAGTCGCTCTACGAAGAAGCCATTCTGGAATTCAATCGCGTACTCACTCGATATTTCCAACACGAGCTCGCCGCCAGCGCCCAGTACCGGGTGGGGCGCTGCCTCGACGCACTCGAACGCTACAACGAGGCAACCACCGCATACAAGCTGGTCGTCTCCGGCTACCCGCAGGCACCGCAGGCACCCGCCGCGGCGTACCTGGCCGGCGTGGGTCTGCTCGAAAGAAACCGCCCGCAGTATGCGGTACCGTACTTTCAGCTGGTCCTCGACCGTTACGCACGCGATACCGAAGGCTCGATCGTTTTCGAATCGCCCGACCACCAGGAACTGGTCGAAGCGTCGCTTTGTCTCCTGGAACTCTCGTACCACCGCGCGGGCAACATGGGACAGCTGACCGGCGTGCCGCACCAGATGCTGCAGAAGCTGCCACCGAGCGAGTCGCCGTGGCGGGCGTGGGCGCTTCTTATCGACGCCGATGCGCTGGCCGCCCAGGCGCGCTACGAAGACGCCCAGGGTGTTCTGGCCACGCTGATCCAGGAGTTTCCCACACACGAGGTGGGTATCGGCGCCAACCGCCTCCTCGCCTGGACCTACGCGCGCCAGGGCAAGGACGACCTGGCCATCGCCACCGAAGAGCGCATGCTGGCACGCTACGCGCAATCGGGCAACCGGCGGCACCTGAGTTCCGCCTATCTCAACAAGGGGCACATTCTTTTCAACCGCAAGCGTTACCGCGAAGCGGCGGTGACCTACGACGATTTTCTCTCCCGTTTTCCCGAGCACCCGCAGCGGCTCCTGGCGCTCTACCAGGCGGGGCTTTGTCATTCCCGTCTCGATCACGCCGGGGATGCCGTCGATCGCTGGGAGAAGCTAGTGGGTATCGATCCGGCGGCGGAAATTGCCGAACGCGCCTGGGTGCGTGCCGGCGATCTGTACTTTCAAACCGAACACTATGAAGAAGCGAAGCGCTGTTATCAGGGCCTGCTCGATAACTTTGCCAACAGCCGCGGCGCGGCCCTCGGCATGTTGCGCATGGCCCAGTGCGACTACAACGCGGGCCGTGACCGCGAGGCCCTGGACGGGTTTTCCGCGGTGGCGGATCTCTACCCCGGCACCGGCATCGCCAAAGAGGCCGGGCGCGGCATCGAGCGCGCGCTCTACCGGCTGGGCCAGGGCGCGGACAGCGGCGAGGTACTCGCCGAACTCGTGGAGCGGTATCCCACCAGCGCCTTTGCCGCCGACGCGCAGTTCGAAATCGCCATGCGTCGCTTCGAGGGGGGGCAGTTTCTCGAGGCCGCCGAAGCGTTCCGCCGCGTGATCAGCCAGTTCCCCAGCTACTCCGCGGGCGATCGTGCCCATTTTCTCATGGCCGACGCATACGGCCGGGCCGGGCAGGCGACCGATGCGCGGCTGGCCTACGAGCAGTTTCTCATGTTCTTCCCCGACAGCGAGCTGCGCACCACGGTGCGCTTTCGCCTGGGATCGACCCGCTTCGACGAGGGCAACTACATGCAGGCTGCGGTCGACTTCATGACCGTGCTGGAAGACTCGACGGCGACCGACGTCGCCGCAGCGGCGCTCTTCAATCTCGCCATGTCACGGCGCATGATGGGCGAGACCACGGAAGCCACGGGCCTGTTCCAACGCTACCGCAAGAGCTACCCCGAGGACGAACGCGCCGCGCAGGTAGCCTACCAGCTGGGCGATATCCTGGACAAGTCCGGAGAGTATTTCGAGGCCGCCGAGGAATACAAGCGCGCCCTCCGTTCGAAGCCCGGAACCGAGCTTTCTGTCGAGCTCAACTACCGGCTGGGTATGTGCCGCGAGCACCTCGGCAACGACGAGCGCGCGATCCACGCCTACCGCGAGGCCATCTCCTCCCGCAAGCGGTCGGATGCATTTCGCCTCTCTTCGCTGGCGCGAGCCGCGGCCCTCTACGAAAAGGACGGCAAGTTCAAGCAGGCGCTGGCCGCGTACAAGGATCTGATCCGTCACGCGGAGGACCCGGAGCTGGTGCTGGCCGCCAAGGAGCGAGTCTCACAGCTCAAAGCCGCTTCCAGGTGAACGGCCGCCGCCGGATACGGCGAAATGGTGAAACGGCACGGGTGACCCGGGCCGGCACCCGGTAGCGGAACACAAGAAGGAGGCCGCAATGTTTGCAGATTTTGACTGGGTAAACGCAACGACGAGCAGCCCGATCTTTCTCGCCCTGGTGGTGTGCAGCATCGTGACGCTGGCCGTCGCCGCCGAGCGTTTCGTGTATTTCTTCGAGCGCCGGGGCAACCCGGATGACACGCTGGCCAAGGCATTGAAGAAGATAAACGCCGGTTCGCCGCGGGAGGCGGCCGTGGTGTGCGAAAACACCTCGCACCCGCTCGGTGCCGTCGCCGGCGAAATCTTCAAGAACGTGAGCAGCCGTTTCGAATCGCTGGAAGAACGCATGCAGATCGCGCTCAGCGGCCAGAAGCTCTTGCTCGAGCGCAACCTGAACGTGCTCGGCACCATGGCGGCCATCGCGCCACTCATCGGCCTGCTGGGGACGGTGTGGGGCATCATGCGTGCGTTTCACGACATGTCGCAAACCGGGTCGGCCGCGCCGTCGGTGGTCGCCTCGGGCGTCGCCGAGGCGCTGGTCACGACCGCTGCCGGTCTCGTGGTCGCGGTACCGGCGCTGATGGTCTACAACTATTTTTCCCGGCGCATGAACGTCATGCTGACCGTTTCCGAAAACTACTGCCGGTCCCTGCGCACGGCGCTGCTCGATAGCGGCAGCCCCGGTGTGCCCGGCAGTGGAACCGCGTCGGCGCAAACCCGTGGTGGGTCGCGGCGGCACGGCTTTGGCCAGGAGCCCGAACCCGTAGCGACGAGGTAGCCCGGTGTTCTTTCAAAAAAGGATGAACAGGGACGGCAACGGAACTCACGAGGTCAACATGACGCCGTTGATCGACGTCTCGCTGGTACTGGTGGTCATGTTGATGCTGGCCACGCCGCTGGCGTTCGAGTCGAGTATCACCGTCAAGCGCTCCGCGACCGCCGGCCGTGCAGCTGAGCGTGAGAGCCGCCTCGAACGCGTCGAGGTACGGGTCGTCTCCGAGGACAGCGTCCGTGTAAACCGCGACGTCGTGGCCCGCCGGGAGCTGACGACCACTCTCGAGCCTCTGGTGGCATCCAGTGTAGACGGGCTGGTAGTGGTCCGCTGCCGGAAAGACGTCTCGCACGGCGCATTCGTCGACGTGCTCGACCAGGCCAAGTTATCCGGCGCCTCCGAGATCGCCGTGGTGGGGAGATGACATGAAGCGTCCCTTGTTCGATCCCGCACCGACCGTTGCACGCATCAACGTAACGCCCATTATCGACGTGGCGCTCGTACTGGTCATTATTCTTCTGGTCACCGCGCCCATGATCGCCAACTCGAACATGGACGTCGACCTGCCGCGAGTTCAAACACGCGCCGCCGAATCGGAGGTGCGTATGAGCGTCACGATGGGTATCCACGGCGAGCTGGCCATCAACGAGGACATGGTACCGCCGAAGGAGTTCGTGCGCACACTCAACGCGCGACTCGAGGAAAGCACGAACAAGAACATTCTGGTCGTCGTGCGCGCCGACGCCGGCATGCCCTACGAATCCGTCCACCACGTTCTCAGGCTGGTCCGCAGGGCGGGAGCCGCGCGCATCGCAATCGCAACCCGCCAGAGGGAGAAGAGACACTCATGAGCGCCCTGACCATTACCCGTGATCTGTGGGCCAGTCGCCGGCGGACACGCAAGTGGCTCTTCCGGAGCGTTGCCGCACACGTGCTGTTCTTTGCGTTTCTTTCGCTCTATCACCGGATCGTTCCCGAGCCGCCGGCCATTACCGAGATCACGTGGATCGACGACGTCGAGGCCGCGGCGGCGACCGCGCTGACCTCCGTCGCCGCGACGAACGAAGCGGCGCCGGGCGACCGCACGACGTTGCCCCGTTCCTCGCCGCGCAAGAATGACAAAACCTTCGAACGCGAACGGGCGATCGCCGACCTTGCGCCACGGGCCCAATCGGTCGAGGCCATCGAGGACAAGCTCAGCGAGCGTCTCGCGTCGCTGCAGCACGAGGCCGCGGCAAAGCCGAACAAGATCGCATCGCTCGCGCTCCCGTCTTCGGTTGCGAGACCGAGGCTGGCGGGCGCCATCGACGTTGCGCGCACGTCCCGGCCGGGCGCTTTGACGCGCACCGCGACCGCGAGGCCGAAACCGATCGCGCTCGCCCGCTCCAGGACGACGATCGCAAAGGCGATTGTACCAACGCCACCGCCCGAACGTCCGGCGGCGCGCGCGCGCAGCGAAGCCACGGAGAGTGCCGCGCGGCGCGAGCTGGCCGGTGCGCACATGACGGGCCCCGTTGCCGACCGGCCCATCGTCTCCTACAACGCACCCCCCTACCCCGAGTGGGCCAAGCGGGAGGGTGTCGAGGCCTCGGTCATGATTTACTTCGTGGTGCTCCCGGACGGGCATGTTAAAGAAAACGTCATGGTGCAAAAGACGTCGGGTTTTACGGATTTCGACGACAACGCGGTCAACGCCATTCTCGCCTGGCAGTTCCAGCCGCTGCGGCCCGGCACTACCGGTGAGCAGTGGGGCACGATTATGTTTCATTACCGCCTGAGTGGAGCCGACTAGCTTGTCAGGTGACACACAACCTACGGAGTGCGTGCGATGAAAAAAAACCAGTGGATACTTGCGGCGGTTCTCTCGGTCGGCGCCGGAATCGGCGTGCACAGTGTCAGGGTGGCCGGCGCGGCCGCTGCCGGGAAGAATACCCAATCCAACGCCGGCGCTGCAGCGGACAGCACCATGAAGCTCGAGGGCGGCGAGGAGGGCACGATCTTCAAGAGCCTCCGCATCGAGGGCGAAGACCGGGTGCGCATCGAGTTCGAGCGCCCCGACCTGGACCTCGATCTCGACCCCAAGAGCGCACCGGGTCTCGAGTGGCAAAGCGTGTACTCGGTACTGGGCCGCAGCGATCTCGACCTGGTGTCCCCGTACCTCGAACGCAGCGCCCGGCAGCGGCCGCCGTTCTACGCGCGGCCGTGGTTCGATCATTTCTCCACACGCGGCGTTGCGCGCTTCCGGCCCGCGGTAGAGGGTGTGGACCGCTGGGCTCTGGTGGTCGCAAACTCCACGGGTGAGACGGTCGCCCGTTTCGACGGCGAGGGAAAACCGCCCGAAGAGCTTACCTGGGACGGCCGCGGGCTGGACGGCAAACCGGTCCCGCCGGGACTGACCTACTCGTACGTGCTGGAAGCATTCGATCGGGCCGGAAACAAGCGCAATTTTGTCGGCAAGGGCTTCGAGCTGCCCTCGTACCGGTTGGCCACGCCGAGTGGTTTCACCATGCTCTTCCCGGGCGACAAGCTCGCCGTACCGCGCCCCGAATCGGCCGCGCCCGGCGGCGCCGCACCCGCCCCCGCGATCCTGCTCGAAGCGGCCAGCTGGATCAACCAGCGAGACCCGCAGCACGTGGTCCGCGTCGAGGTAACCGCCCGCTCGTTCAACGACGCCAAGGAGATCGCCGCCGGTATCACCCGGCAGCTGCGCCCGCTCCTCATCGGCGACCCCGCGCGCGTGCAGTCCATCACGTCGGTGCAAAACGGCGCGCCCGACCGCGGGTCGGTCGCCATCGTCGTCGGCTCGGCGGAGGGGCCGGTCGAGTAGCCACGACGCAACGCCATCGGTCCAGCAATCCGCTTGACCGCCGCCGCGGAGACGGCCCGGCGTCGCCCTTCAGAACGTGTTTGACCGCTGTCGGGCGGGCGTGCTAGTTTCTTGCGCCGAAGACGCGATGGTTCCCTACCTCTATATTAGCGGCGCGAGTTACTGCGGATCCACACTGCTTGCGTTTCTCCTCAATTCCCACCCCGCGATGGCGAGCATCTCGGAAGCCGAGGGGTTGATCGCCGCCGCGGACGTCAACAGCTACACCTGTTCGTGCGGCGCCCTGCTGCCGGAGTGCCCGTTCTACAGCGAGGTCGAACACCGCATCCGCGAGCTGGGCAGCAGCTTCGAGCTGGCGAACTGGAGGACGGCCTTTCGCCTCAGCCGCCACCGCCTCGTGGACATCGCGCTCGTGCGCCCACTGCGCAGCGTCGCTCTGGAGAGGATCCGCGACCGGGTCGTGCCGCTGTTCCCGAATTACCGGCGGGCGATACGCGACATCGAACGGCGCAACACGCACCTGGCGCGGGCGGTACTGGAGATCGCCGGCAAGAGGGTCTTCGTGGACGCGCAGAAAGATTCGATTCGCCTCAAGTTTCTGCAGGCGGCGGGGGACTTCGACCTGCGGGCGATCCACCTGGTCCGCGACGTGCGGGGCGCCGCCTCGAGCTTCCTCAAACACAGCGGCACGAGCGCCGTCACGTGGGCGGCGCGCGCGTGGCGCAACGCGAACATGAACTCGGAACGGTCCCGCCGCTATGTGCCGCCGGACCGGTGGCTGCGGCTCCGCTACGACGATCTTTGCGCCGACGTCCAGGGGACCATGGACCGGATTTCCGACTTTGCCGGCGTCGAGCGCGCCGCGGTGCCGCAAAACTTCTACGCGGTGGAGCACCACATCATCGGCAACGAGATGCGTCTCGAGCGGAACCCCACGATACGGAAAGACGAGTCGTGGAAGAAACGCTTTACGCCGGCCGACCTCGAGATCATCGCCCGCGTCGCCGGCCGCGAGAACCGGTACTTCGGCTACACGTGGCCGGAGTAACCGCCGCCGGACCCCACGGATGCCCGGGCGGTCATGTTTCCTCGCATCCCAGGCGGATAGTAGAGAAAAAGCATTTGCGTCGGTTTCGCTTCGGCCCCGGGCGGCGGCGTACGGCCACCGATCGTCAAACCGATACCGAACGCAACGAGGAGCGCCGCGACAGCCCCGGTCAGCCGCAACAACGCCCACCAGGGCATACGTCGTTCGCGGATCAGCCCGTGCTCCTTGAGGACTGAAACCGTGCGGTCTTCAAGCTCGCGCGGCGGAGTCTGCTCGTGCGGTAGCGACGTGAGCGCGTCGCGTTCGGCGCGGATCAGCCCGTTCGAATATTCATCGTGCATCTCGATCACCTCCGGCGGCGCTTAGATAGGCCCGCATGGCTTGTCTGGCTCTCGAGAGTTGACTTTTTGATGTGCCGGCGTCGATGCCGAGCATCGCCGCAACTTCCGCGTGCGTGAAACCTCCGACGTCGTAGAGGATCAGCACTTCACGGCGGCCGGGCGGCAACCTCGCACGCGCGTTCCAGATCGACGAGTGTGGTCGCGGTATATCCGGCGGAAGGTGCGCTCATCACGGTTGCGGAGAAAACGCTCGACGAGCCGGCGTTCCGGTCGCCTGGATTCCAGCGCAGTGCCCATACCATATAGTGACATCAAGGGTCAAAAGGGTTGCCGGGTGTCTTGAAAAATGCGGGCGCCGCTCACGCGGGGGGCGACAGGGGACAAGCAGCCGGTGGCGGGCGGTCGGCACACCTGGGAATGGCCCCCCACGCGCCGCGGGCGCCCGCGCTATCAGAGCCGGCGGCTGCCCGCCTCGGTGACGTGGGCGAACACGGCTTCCAGCGAGTGATCGAGCGAGTGCACGCGGCGTACGACGACCCCCGATGCCACCACCAGGCGCGGCAGTTCGCGGTAGGCGGCCTCGGGCCGCACCGTCACGAACTCGAGTGCGTCCTGGCCCACGATCTTGAGTTCCTGGACGTGGGCGAGGGCCATCAGTTGTTGTCCCAACTTTCGAGGGTCGTCGACGTGCAAGACCACGCGGTGCGGGTGGTCGTCACGGATCCTGCGCAGCAGCGTGCGGACCTTGCCGAACCCGAGCAACCGCCCGTGCGCGAGGACACCAACGAGATCGGTCAGGGCCTCGATCTCGTGCAGCACGTGCGAGGATACGAGCACCGTGCGCCCCTCCTGGCCCAGCGCCAGGACATGATCGCGAAGGGCAATCCGGTTGGGCGGATCCACACCGAGGAATGGCTCGTCGAGCAGCACGATCTCCGAGTCGCTGGCCAGTGCCAGCCCCAGTTTCAGCCGCTGGCGCATACCGCGCGACCAGGCGCCGTAGCGCCGCCCGCCGTCCGCCACCAGACCGACCAGTTCCAGTCCGCGCTGCGCGAGTTCTCGCGCGGCGCTCCGCGTCCTCCCCTGGGCCATGAAGGCCACCTCGAGATTTCTACTCCCCGAAAGGCCCGGGTAAAAACTCTCTACCGCGGGGACGAGCGTGATCCGGGAGCGAACCTCGGCATCCGCAAACGGCGACCGCCCGAGGACGCGGACCCGTCCCTCCTTGGGCCGGATGAGCCCGACCAGCGCGCGCATCATCGTCGTCTTGCCACTGCCGTTGGGGCCCACGATTCCGGTGACCCCGGGCCGCAGCCCGAGGTCGACCCGGCTCAGGCCCACGACCTCACCGTAGAACACGCTCACCCCATCGAGGGTGGCGGTACCGGTATCGGCGCGGGGACCGCTCGAGGCTTTTGTGTCCATGCGGTTCACGGCGTCATCTCCCGTCGCACGCGGGCCGCGGTGACCAGCGCGCCCAACGTTCCCCAGACGACGAGGGACAGCGCGCCCACCACTCCGTACTCGATCCAGCTCCCCTCGAACAGGGCGGTGATCAGGTCCTTTACCGCCTCCCCCGCGTCCAGTGCGTACCCCCCGCGCGGCCAGATGATGTCGGAGATCGCGCTGGGTATGACAAAACAGGCGATCGCAAGCAGGAGTGCCCAGCGTGCTTTTTTCGCCGCCGCGCTCGATCCGACCGTGATACCCGAATAGCCCCACGCCATCAGCACCGCCGTCAACGTGACCTTGGCGATCAGCACGACCGAATCGACCAGATGAAACTCGTCCAGCAGGCCCTGGCGCAGGATGGCCATCAGGATCCCGGGCACGACGAGCAGCGCCACCGCGGGGAGTGCGACCGCGATCATCTTGCCCAGTGTGTAGGACCACGGTGTGACCGGACGCGTCGCGTAGAGAAACAACACGTCCTCGTTGCGGTCGCGGGCCACCAGCGGCGTGCCGATGCCGAGCGCCAGCAGCAGCACCGGTCCCGCCTGAATGAGGAACAGGCGCAGCAGCGGGTCCCACCCCAGGTCTCCCATCCCCGCCTGCCGGATCATCATGTTGACGACCAGGATTACCGCCATCACCAGCGGCGGAATCAGGTTGCCCAGAAAGAGGAGCTTGACCAGCCGGCGCCGCAGTGCCACCGAGATCTCGCGCCGGGCGATGGCGGCGATGACCTGGAGCGACGTCGGGGCCCGAAGCTGGCCGTTCATCGTGAATCCTCCATCTTGCTCACGACCGCGCTCTCCAGCGTCGGCAGGTCACGGCCGAGCGAGCGCACTTCCGCGCCCCGCTCGGCGGCGAGCCGCCAGAACTCTCTCAGCTCGTTGTCGCCGGCCGGCTCGAAGGCGACCCGTTCGGTATCGTGCGTGTGAATCGCGTACCCTTTTTCCTCCAGCCCGCGGGCGAACGCGGCGTCGAGACCCTCGCCGGTGGCCACGACCACGCCCGCGCCGGTGCCGACGAGATCCTCGAGCCGTCCCGAGTACGCCGGCGTGCCCTTTTCCAACAGGAGCAGCTCGTCGCACACGAAGTCCGCATCCTGCATGATGTGGGTGCTCATCAGGATGCGCCGGCCCTCGTCGCGCAGGTCCCGAATCAGGGACAGGAGCTGCGTGCGGCCCGGCGGGTCGAGGCCCACCGTCGGCTCGTCGAGGATCAGGATCTCCGGGTCGTGTACGAGGCTCATTGCGAGTTTGCATCGCTGGCGCATGCCGGTGGAGTACCCGGGGGTGGGACGGTAGCGTTCCTCGCCCACGTCGAGCGCGTCCAGAGCGCGGTGCGCCTTGCGCAGCGCCTCGCGCCGGGGGAGCCCGCTGAGCATACCCGCAAAGACGACCGCGTCGACCCCCGAGCCGCCCGGGAAGACGCCCGCCTGCTCGGCCATCACCCCCGCCCGCGCCCGCACCTCCATCGCCATACGCGGCAGGTCGAGCCCGAGCACGCGGATCGACCCCGCGTCGGCCTTGAGCACCCCGAGCAGCGCGCCGATCAAGGTCGACTTACCGGCGCCGTTGGCGCCCACGAGACCGACGGCGCGGCCGGCGAGTTTGGAGGTGATCCCTTTTAGAACGAGACGTCCCCCGCGGGAGAGGCGTACGTCTTCGAGTTGGATCCACGGTTCGCTCATCGTTTGTCCTTTAGCATAGCTCGCCCAGGTCCTTGCGCGAGAATCCCACCGCGACGGCCGCCATGAATACCAGGGCGATCCCAAACAGGATCAAAGCCGACAGGGCGACCGACGAGTCGGGATGCCCGAACGAGATCGGCAGCTTCATCGTGCCTTGCTGGCTGGCGATAACGCCCACGTGATAGGAGGGGGAAAGGTTCCGCAGCGAGAACGGGACGGTGCCGAGCGGCATGTCGAAGACAAAGAGGATGGCCAGCCCCGCGACGAGACCGCGCCGGTTGTAGAGGTGAACAAAGGCGAACAGCGGCACGTAGGCGGACGCGCCCAGGGTCACCGCCAGCAGCTCGCGCGGCAGAAACCCGAAGCCGTCCCGGAGCAGCACCCGGATGAGCAGCAGCAGCGCGCCGGCGGCCAGGGCGAGTATGGCGCTCGATACGACGATGCGCACGACGGCCAGCGTGGCGCGGGGCACGGGTCCGAGCAGCGGGTAGAGCAGGGTGCGGTGCGTAATGCCGTCTCGGATCGGCATCTCGGAGAGCAGCACCGCGCCGACGGGCACCATCAGCATGACCAGAAAGTGGCGCATGCCGCGCAGCGCGTGGTCGCCGAACCAGGAGGAAATGAGCCCGCCCATGAACAGGAGCGCGACGGCGGCGATGAAGATCACGAAGAAAACGAGACCGATCCGCATGGCGCGGGTCGCGGTCATGGGGATCAGATAGGTCCAGAATGCCGTGGAAATCGGATGGGGTCGGTTTGGCATCTCGAGAGCCGTTCTTCTCTCACATACGTTGTTACGAGGGGGAAGGTTACTATGAATTCGGGCTGGCGGACAATCGCCGATCGCCGAAAGGCTTGCGGAGTACGTTTACGTCCACTTCGCGCGGTGATGGCAGCTTCGCTGTGGCTGATTCGGACGGGAATGGGCCGCGCCCTGGCCCAGATCTCCCGGGCGAATGGGCAGGCGGCGAATACGCGTGCCCGCCGCCGCGAAAATCGCGTTGGTAATCGCCGGCATCGCTTGACGACGGCGATGGTACGAGTCGTGCAATTTCTTTTTGGGCGGCGGTCCATTCCGGAACATCGGCGCGGACGACACCGATAGCGAAAATGGCAAGCCCCACAACGATAAGTAATGTCCGCAACGTCCTCATTTTCCGACTCCTCTGGTAAGATCGCTCGATGTAGCGGAATACCCCCTCAACAGCATTGTGGAAAACATCGTCCGCCTGATCGCCCGCGCATTCGGCTGCTCGCCCCTTGACGGGCCGTCGTTTGTGGCATACATAGTCATACGACCGTATAGGAGAAAAGTTGCAGAATGACGCACCGAACGTCAAGAACCTCCGGCGGGGGATTGCGGCGATACCGGAGAGGTAGCACGTACTTTACGGTGAGGTAGAAAGGCCGCGGCCGCGGCAGCACCGCATGGAGCGTGCCCGTGCGGAGGCATCTGTCGCGCCCATTGGTGCCTGAAGACTGGAGCAGAGACCCCGTACGATAGAGTCGACGACCACGGAGGCTAAAGTCTGTGGCCGGGGATGGATTGGGTCTCTGCTCCGTTATCCGTATGGGGCCGGTTCGTGAGAACCGGCCCCAATTCCCGGGTCCTGCGACCAGCGGCTTCTTACTTCAGAAGAACCATCTTCTTCGTCTGCGTGAAGCTACTGGCGACCAGCTTGTAGAAGTACACGCCCGAGGACACGGTCTGACCGGCATTGTTCTTGCCGTCCCATGTCACCGAGAAGCCTCCTACCTCTGGTGCCTGGACCTGATTTACCAACGTCCTGACCAACTGTCCGGCCGCGTTGTAGATCTTCAGGGACACATGACCCTGATCCTTGATCTCGTACCCGATCGTCGTGGTCGGGTTGAACGGGTTCGGATAGTTCGCTTTCAAGACGTTCGCATACTGCTGCGGCTCGAATCCCGTCGGTGTCGGAACGACGTTTTGCAGGAACTCGAGAATGTGCTGCAGGTGCGTCACACGCGCCGGGATCGCTCCCGCGGCGCCGACGTCGCGGACATAGTGATAACTATATCCGGACAGCACAAACCGTGCAGTACTGCCCGCCGAGTTCGGCGTGATCTGGCTCAGGACGTAGGTCTTGCCCGTCGCCAGGTTGTTGAACTCGGCAACGGAAAGACCGGTCGCGGTGAGGAGATCGAAGTCGTTGATCAACGCACAGCCACCGTACGCCACCAGCTGATCCGAGGTCGCGCTGCCAATCAGTCCAACCGCGTCGAGGATCGGGGAGATCGGCTCGCCGGCGTTCTTGTGATCGCCGTTCGGAGCCGCCGGATCCAGACCGAAGTTCATGTAGATCGACCGCGTATTGACGGCAGACGCACCGACTAGAACGGTCGCCCAGTCGAAAGCGGCGTCGTCGGCACTGTAGTAGAAACCCGGATTGTTCGGATGTGAATCCAGGAACTGGAAGATCAATGCGAAGTCAGGCGACTTATCCGCACTGCCGCCTCCGGAAACCGTGCCACCGTCGGCAATGAGGTCGGCCGAGAGGTTACCCGAGTTCCACAAGATCTTCCGGTATGGACCCATGATCTGGGTTGCCACGTTCTTCACGCGGGCACCGAGACTGTTCGACACACCCGAGGAAGGACCGAGGACGTCGTAACGGTCGATCTTATCCCGCAGTTGCAGGTAGTCGAACGCCGTGTCGAAGAACAACTCGGCGGGTCCGCCACGGTCATCCGTGTCATCCACGTAGAGGATGTCTCCGCCCCGGGTGTTGCCGCCGGCGGGAAGGATCGTGAATTCCATCGGGGAATTCGCAGCCTCGTTGATGTCCTGCGTGACGTTGTTCTGGCCCTGACCGTTCAGGGTCCGGTGGAAGAACGTCGCGTTGCCGAGACCGTCATCCGCTCCAAAGAAGTAGCAGATGGTGTCGCCGGGCGTGAAGAGGTTGTCGTTGAAATCGATCGCCCAGCGGTCGGCCAGCGTCGCGCCGGCAGGGGTGAACGCACTATCCAAACGGAACTGGTACCACTGAACGCCACCCAACATTGGGCTGGCAACGAGCGGATAGCGTTTGCCGCCGGCAGCGGTAATGTCTGCGCGGGTCTCCGGCGCCTCGATATCGACGCCCGCCTTGCCGGTCTGGCCCTGCGGCCACACGGCGACATAGGCGTAACCCGCCGGGCCCTCGCCGGTGAAAGCGTCGACGCCGATGTTGGTAATATCCATCGTCACCGAGTCACCCGGAAGGATGGTCGGGCTGGCGTTCGGGGCGACGTCGTTCGCGGAGTTCGCGACCGCCGTGCCGGTCAGCGTGCCATCAGTTGCAAAGTTGTCCTGGAAGAGATCGATGTGACGGACGACGAACTGGGGTCCGACCACGTTGATGCGCTTCAAGTGGACCTCGTCGATCAGCGGTGCATGGCTGTGACAGGCGCCGCTGCCGAAGATGTTGCACCAGACGCCGCACTGGTCAACCGCGCCGACGGACACCTGAAGCGAGGGAGTCGTCGGAGAAACGTGAACACCGACCTCGAACGTACCCCGGATCCAGTCTTTCTGGCCGCCGAAGAACACGAAGTTGTCGTTGTTCCAGGTGCCGGGGCAACCGGTGGCATCGACGTCACGCACACTCCAGACGTAGAACTGGAGGTTGTCGAGCGGCAGGTCGCGATAGGTCCGGAACTGCAATTGGTACTGTGTTCCGGCGCCGATGTTGGGCAGCACCGGCGACCAGATCTCGTTTTTCAGGTAGACACCCTGGGGAGTGCCGAACGGAAATGTGCCGACGTCCGGACGCGGATCCGGTACGTGACAGGTGTAGTTCGTGCTCGTCGGATCGTCGAACCACCCCCAGAAGTAGGTGAAATCCGTGAAGCACGGGTCTTCCTGCAGGATCGTAACACCCGGGTAGAGCGCGCCGAAGTTGCCAAAAGGCGCCGGGATGGTGGCGCTCCAGATACCGGCCGTATTCGATCCATCGGCCGTACTCTCGAAGCCCTCGAAGTTGCTGGACGCCGGAATGCCGGCCGCCCACGTGTCGACCGAGACACTATCGATCAGGATAGCGCCGTCAGTCGGCCACAAGCCGTCTTCGTCCGACCACGCGCCGTCCGTTGAGAACCGGTAGCGGAGGCTCACCGTGGACATGCCGCCCTGCGTGAACGTCTCGACCAGGGTCGTCGGACCGAGGTCGTAGATGTTCGGACGGGCGGTCAGACCTACGGCCACCGGGAACGAGGTCCAGGTCGCGCCGCCATCGCCCGAGTACTCGAACGTTGTGCCGTCGTAACCCGGCTCGGAATCCCAGAAGACCTTGTAGCTGGCGCGAACGCTGTCGCCGGGCAGTGTGTTGCTGACCAGGATCTGATCCCAGTTATTACCGTAACCCGGAAGAGCGGCCCAGCCGCAGAACGGAGAGGCAGTGGTCGGGGCGACACCGCACCACACCGACTTGTTGCCGTCGAGGGGTAATAGCCTGCCGAAGGTACCACCGGTCAGCTCGCCGGCGCCGGAGGCCACGTGCCAGAACAGAGGCTGGTCGCTCAAGTCGACCGACGTCCATCCTTGTGCGTTGCCCGATCCGGCCACGTCAAAGCTGAACCAGCCGAGGTTGAACGTGTCGGCTGCCGCTGCGG
This sequence comes from Candidatus Krumholzibacteriia bacterium, assembly GCA_046754105.1. Lineage (GTDB taxonomy): Bacteria > Krumholzibacteriota > Krumholzibacteriia > WVZY01 > WVZY01 > JAZGDW01. The sequence goes on along the minus strand of JBHHVD010000012.1, from coordinate 25,162 downwards.
ACAGCGTCGGCCCGCGGAGCGCATCCGCGGGGCCAGGGGCGGCCTTCGGCATCTCCTTGAAGTTGTACCTTGTTCCCGGCACGTTCTTGGCGAATGCCATTGCGCTAAACAATGTCATCGCAAAGAGGACGCAGAGGGAAATTGCTAACGTTTTCTTCATGTTGTTGTCCCCTTGTTGCTGAGAAGGAGTGGAATTCGCGCATTCACTTTCCTTCTCAGCAACGATGGGGGAAAGTCTTGAAGAACACGCGAATTCCGTGAATGATTTACCGTTGCCTCCGCGTAATAGGCCGGAAGCACGCGAAGAAGTGATTACAGTGCCCGAAGCGGCAAACGCCTCACCTCCTTTGCGCCCCAGGGGTGTATGTGTAGCTCACGTTGAGTAGCTCCTGAGCACGGACTCGAGCACTCTACGAGCGCTGAGCGGTCGGCATTTGCACTCGGTTTCTTCCTGTGTCTGGTTACCTGGGCATTCGAACAAGGGAATTGCTATATGGATGTACATGGACGACTGACCAGACTAAGTCGTACGAATGACTAAATAATACCCTAACCCTCCCGAAATGTCAAGCCTCGAATCGCATTCACGACCCGTGGAAACCCCGAGGTCGCCTATTGCTCCTAGCCCCCTATTCTGACCCTCTGGAGTCTATTGGGCCGTCCCGACGCCCAATTCTTGCTTGGACGACCGACCGATTTCGTGTATTATGGCGTACCGAAGGGGGGACTCGTGGCTCGAGCGAACACACGAACACGGATCCTGGACACGGCGGAACGCCTTTTCGCGGAGCAGGGCTACGCGGCAACATCCCTGCGCCAGGTCTGTGGCAAGGCGCGCGTGAACCTGGGTTCGATCCACTATTACTTCAAATCCAAGCAGGAGTTGTTTCGGGCGGTTCTCTCCCGGCGCGTGCGGCCGCTGGATACGAAACGACTGGAGCTGCTCGAGCAACTGGAGAGTGATGGCAACTTGACACTGGAGAGCGTGATCGAGGCGTTCATCGGACCGGGCGGCGCCCTGATGCTGAAGGACGAAGGCGGGGCGGCCTGGCCGAAGTTTGTGGCCCGTTCCCGGCTGGAACCGGGGTTGCACTGGGACGTCGAGCGCGAGCGCCACGAGGCGATGCTGCGGCGCTTCTTCAATACGTTGCGGAAATTGCTCCCGGAGCTCCCTGCCCGCGAGCTGGCCTACCGGTTTTACTTCCTGCTGGGAACGGCGTCAAACACGTTGATCGACACGCGGTCGGTCGATCTCCCCGGGGGACGGATCAAGTCGTTCGAAGAGGATCCGAAGGGCGTACAGCGCAGACTCATCGCCTTCGTCGCGGCGGGCATGCGAGCGCCATTGAAGTCCAGGAGCAGGCGGTCAAGCACCTGATCCCGCCGACAGGATCCGCCTACCGAACTGGCCGCGCCCAGCGTCACCGAGCACGGCGGGGGTAATCCGCGAAGACACACACGGGAACGACAAACCAACTTCCGGAACGGCACCGCTAAGGGCTCAGGTCGATCGTAACACCGGCAGGGTGCGGCACTCCGGTTATTTCTACAGGTCCAACGGTGCGGTCTGGGTGGACTCTAGCTGGTCGGAACAAATGTCGCACACGCGGTTGAAAACACGGAATCCGAGCAGTTCGACGTCGGGTGAGAGGAAACCGTCCTGCGCCGGTTCCCTGCCGAGCAGGTCCGTGGAAAGGTACTTTTTGTTGTCGTCGGGAAACACGGTTACGACGACCGCGTCACTTCCCATTTCGTTCTGAACCGCAAGGGCTCCGAGGAAGTTCGCGCCCGATGAGATACCGACACCGACTCCCATATCTCGCGCGAGTTTCTGCGCCATGAGGATCGCGTCGCCATCGTCCACGGAGACTACCTTATCCAACACGTCCAGGTCGACGATGGCGGGTATGAACTCGTCTGAAATCCCCTGGATGCGGTGCTTGCCGACCCGGTGTCCGGTCGATAGCGTCGGCGAGTTCGAGGGCTCCAGGGGATGGATCTTTATGTCCGGGTTTTGCTCTCGCAGAAAACTGCCGGCGCCCATGATCGTGCCGCCGGTGCCCACGCCCGCCACCACAGCGTCGGGCCGGAGCTGGTGGGCTTTCAGTTGCCACCATATCTCCGGCCCGGTTGCGAGCGAGTGGGCTCGAATATTGTCTTCGTTTGAAAACTGGCGGGGCAGAAACGCGCCCTCGGTCTCTTCTGCGAACCGCTCGGAGCGCCAGATGCTTCCCACAAAACCGCCGTCTTTTTGCGAGACGAGATGGATCGACGCGCCGAGACTGCGGATCAGGTTGATGCGCTCGGCGCTCATCCAGTCCGGCATGAAAATCGTCACCGGATGGCCGAGCGCTCGGCCGATGGCGGCGAACGAGATGCCCGTGTTGCCGCTCGTCGCCTCCACGATCGGATTGCCCGGCTTCAGGATGCCCCTCTGGTAACCCTGCCGGACGATGTGAAGCGCCATGCGGTCCTTTATGCTGCCGGTCATGTTCGAATGCTCGGCCTTCGCGTAAAGGATCCGCTTCTTGCCGCGAAACAAAAACTCGATCGCCAGCAGCGGCGTGTTACCTACCAGCCGTGTCAGTCCCTGAAGCCTGCGGTGCGTGTCCTTGGCCAGCGTGATCATACACATAGAGTTTATCCAACGGGCCGTCGCGCCGGTATCTACATTTTTTTGATTATTGTCAATTTCGGACCGCCGGTGAGCTATGTCTTGTCTCCCGTCGCGCGGCTGGCGTATGCTATTAAGGGCGCTTGTGGTCAGATCACCAGTCGCAATCGGGGGAAATGTCATGAAGATTTCTTCGAGAAACCCATCGTTCTTGAACGTGCTCTTTTGTATCGGTTGCCTGGCGTTCGCCGTGCTTGCACCCGGCTGCAGCAGCGACGACGGCGCCGGACCAGTCACACCGGTCGCGGACACGACACCGCCGGGCGTCAGCAGCGTGACGCCGGTCGATGTCAATCATATCCAGATTGCGTTCGACGAGGTAGTCGGCCGGTCATCGGCCGAGCGCACGGAAAACTACCGGGTGGTCGACGTGTCGGGCCCGCCGGCCCCGGGGGATACACTCCTGCTGGACTCGGCCGCGCTATCCACCGACGGCCGGACCGTCACCATTACCACCGTGACACCGATGCAGGCGGTGCCGTACGACGTTTCCGTCCGGGCCGTCGATGATGTGAGCGGCAACCGCATGAGCGCCGAGGTCACCCGGCGCGTCACCGGCAACACGACGGCGGACGTCACGCCCCCGGGCATCGTGCTCAGGTCGCCGTGGAGCGGCGCCACGGGTGTCGGCGTCAATCAGAGCGTCATCGTCCAGTTCTCAGAGCGCATGTCCGGCAAGACCCTGGTGGGCGCGTTTTCCTGGACGCACGCGGGCGGCCGCGTGCCTTTCACCCTGTCCACCGACGCCTCGACCAACACGTTCGTGTTTACGCCGGCGCTCGCGATGGCGTTGAACACCCGATACACGATCACCTTGACCGGCGCCACGGACGTGGCCGGCAACCCGCTGCCCACCACAACCTGGAGCTTTACGACGATGCCGATGCTCGATGTGACGCGGCCGATTTTTGTCTCTTCCAATCCGGGGGACGGCGCGGTGGGTGTGGCGCGGGACGTTACGTTGCGGCTGACATTTTCCGAGCCGATCGATCAACTGCTTTTCGAACCCGCGATCGCCCCCGATATCAGCAACGGCGTCCCGGTGTGGCAGGGCGGCACGGTGACGTTCGATCCCGACTCGCTGCTGCTGCCGGACACCCAGTACCTGTTCGTTATTCCGCCGGATGTAGTAAGAGACATGGCCGGCAATATCATGTCTGATGTGGTGACAATCCAGTTTACGACGGCGCCGGCCTTCGCCGCCGGCTCTTTCTCCGGCACCATCGCCGGTGATCCCGCCTCGACCACCGCATCGGACCCGGCGGGCTGCATCGTGATCGCCGCGAACACGCCCGACCTCGGCGACAGCATGCTGATTAACGGAACCGGTGTTGCCGGCACCGGAGGCGTCTATGCGGTCGGCCGGCTCGGAGACGGAGACCACTGGCCCGTCGGGTTTCTGGATTCGAATGGAGATGGGATTCTCGACCCGGAAATGGGGGACGCCATCGGGGCATACGGTGTCGACTTCACGCAGAGGCCGCTAGCTTCGCCCGATAGCGTCGTGATTGCCGGCGGCAATACCGTGACCAACGTCGATTTTCAACTCTACGATCCGGTCGCCGCTTCCGGGCGCGTGGTCTATACAGGCCAGAGTTTCGCCAACCAGGACCTGGGCTATTACGTCGGCATCTTTGACACCACGGGGTTCGACATATCGACCGGTATTCCCGACCCCGACTTCGTGACCGGCGTGCTGGGGATCCTGGTGGACGCGGATTTTACGCTCGGCGAGTTGGCCGACGGAGTCGTCCCGTCGGTTTACTACATCGGCACCTACCTGGACGTCAACGACAACACGTCGCTGGACCCCGGAGTTGACCTGGCCGCGTTTTACGAAGTCGGCGGGTCGCCGGTGCCGTTCGACATGACGAGCGGCGGGGATGCCACGGGCGTCCTGATCGTGCTCGACGACAGCGACATTGCACCGGTGCCGGGACGCGGGGCCGCGTCGTGGACGGCGGCGGCACGCAACACCGGGGTCTCGGCGGAATGGCGGCGCCTGCTATCGCGTGTGCGCCCGGTGCTCGAGCGCTACCGGAACGCATGGTTACGGTAGGGTTTGTGTTCGTACCGTTGCGCCCGCGGTCGCGCGGTATCGAGGCGTGCGGTTACGGTAGGGCCGGTTGCAGCGCCCCGCATTACCGTTGCGCAGTCGCAGCAGGGTTGTGCCAGGGTGGTTGTGCGGGCGTGCCTGTGCACGCCGGTTGCTACGATCCGGCCGATCCGATCGCGGCAAACCCCGATTGCGCACCCGCGTAGGCGTATGGTATAGTCATTCATAACAATATGGGTGGCAACCACGCCCCCCGGCAAATAGCCGGCCTCCGTGACGGGCTACCACGCAGGTCACAACCACACGCCGTCCCACCAACCGTTGGAGGCATGTTATGGTCTGTTGCGCCCGTAAAGCTCACCGGATGTTCTGGTTTCTCATTGGTGTCACGTTTCTCGTACTCATTCCCAATCACACGAGCTCGCGCCGATCGGCGGATTCGAAACCCGCGTTCGATGCCGCGCCGGTTTCCGCCACTTCGGGCCCGCACGCCGGCGGCGTTCCCGTCCCGGCGAGCACCCGGCAGGTACTCACCTCGGTCGTGCGGGTGGAAGTGCCGAGGGTCGAGCCCGCACCGGGTCGTCCGGCCCCGGCCGATCCGCGCCATGACATAGGCGCAGCACGCCTTGGCGGACCGTTTGTGGCGAAGTCGCTGCCGGCGGCCCCGGGAGTGGGAGGCGAACCCGCCGCCCTACCGCCTTTAACACCGCTTATCAACTCGTTCCCCGGGAGCGATGATACGGGCGTTATCCCGGCATCGCCCGATATTGCGGTGGGGCAGCTTCACATCGTCGGGGTCGCGAACTCCAGCTTTTTCTTCTATGACAGGTGTGGCACGTTGTTGTCTACCCAGACCTTCAACGATTGGTTTTCGGACTCCGTAAGTACATTCTTTGATCCGCGGGTCGCCTACGACACCTTCGACGACCGTTTCGTCATGACCGTCGCCGCCCGCGACAATGGGAGCCAGACGGCAAAGCTCTGGATCGGGATATCGACGGACTCGTCGCCGTGGGTTTGGCGGTTTGTGGCATCGGGGTTTGCCGGAAACTGGCCGGAGTCACCGGACGTCGGTGTCGACGCCAATGCCATCTACGTGCCGGCCAACGTGTGGAACTTTGCGCCACCGACCTTCCTCCACGGACAGGTCTCGGTCGTGGACAAGGCCGCGCTGATGGCGGGCGGTTCTGTCCTGAACACGACCTTCTCGCCTCTCACGAATCCCGGGGACGGTTCGCCGGCGCAGGCCATCCGCGCGGCCGTCATGCACACCTGGGAAGGGACGTACTGGCTCGCGAACTCGAAACCCGCCGGTGGCGATTTCTTGACACTGTGGGGTGTGACCGGAGCGCCGGCGGCACCCGTGCTGACATCCTACAACATCCCGACTGGCATTGCTTACACACCGCCGCCGGATTGCGTTCAGCCGAACACCCAACTCGTCGACATGGGCGATGCACGTCTGGGCAACGCCGTCTATGCCTCGGACACGTTGTGGACCGTTCATGCGACTGGCGGGCCTACCGGCGGTTTCAGACTAGTCAGGGCGTTTCAGGTCGCAACCTCGACCCAATCGCTCGTCACCCAGTACGGCATCATTACGGGGGGGGTGCCAACCCTGTATCCCGGGTATCCGTCCATCGAGTTCGATGTCGATGGCAACGGGATCGTCTCGTTCCTGACTGGCGGCCCGGCGCATTACATGTCGGCGGCGTATATCGGCATCAAGCGCGACGGATTCTCACTCAATTTCGACTTCTTTGGCGCGGGTGATGCCGACTACTCCCATGGTGGGAGTCAGCCGTGGCGCTGGGGGGCGTCCTCCGCCGTTGCCCGCGACCCGATCGATAACGCCTCCCTGTGGATGGTGGGTGCGGTTGCGTCCAGTAATCCCACGCCGTCGTGGGATACTCAGATCGCCGCGACGAGCTACCAGGCTCCGGGAATTTTGACCGTCACGCCCACTGGACCGGTGCCGTTCGTGTCCACCGGTCTGGAGACCGGACCGTTCACGCCACAGGAAGCCGAGTACATACTCTCCAACGCCGGCGCGTCCACTCTGGGCTGGCAGCTCACCGGAACCGACTGGTGGGACGTTCCGGACAAGACGGGGGGTACTCTGTTCCCGGGCCAGGTGGACACCGTGCGAATAACCATCGATGCGCTGGGCTTCATCCCCGCGGGCACGTACCTGGATAACTACACCTTCGAAGACTGCTCGATCGGCGGAGCGGTATTGCCATTCTCGACGGAGTTGACCGTCGGTATCGACGGCAGCTGTCCGGGTGCCATTCTCGATATGTTCCCGCCCTTCGTCCCCAAGATCGGTGTCGACGGTGGGATCGAAGTCGGCACGTACATCACGGCGATGAAAGACATGAACGTGTGCGCGCTCGGCATGGCGGCCGACCTGGTCCTGCCGCAGGTCGTTACCGCGCGGATTTACGAGGCCGACGGCACGACACGTATCGGGCTTCTCGCCGAGGGCACGTTGACGGCGGTGCAACCGGGCGACCTCGTTCATTACGTCCCGATCGGCGCAACACTCAAGGCCTGCCAGGACTACAACATTTCGTTCGAGTTCGGAGCGGTCAATACGTGGCGGTGGTGGTCCGAGAGTTCACTCGGGTTACCGGTCGACGTCGACGGCGCCATACGGGTGCGGGATGCCGAGGAGGCCGGAAACCCCGCCACCGACCGGCTCCCGTACCTGTCGCTGATCAGCGAGGCGCCAACGTCCACGCAGGCGTCCTTCCTCATCCCGCCGGGGTTGAACCCGCCGGCGTGCAGCGACGCCACCACCGAGCGCGGAGTCTACATTACCGCCGCCCGGACCACGACGCTGAGCTGGATCGCCTGGCACGCGGACCTCGGATCGTCCCCACTCCCCCAGGAGTTGACCGCGCGCGTCTACGAAGCGACCGGCACGACGCGGGGGCCGTTGATCGCCACAGGGACCGCGTTTCAGGTCTGGCCGCAACTTCTCTTCTGGAAAACGATCCCGATCGCCTGCCAACTCATCGAGGGTCAGGACTACGACATCGTTGTCGAGTATCCACCGGGTGTCACCTGGACCTGTGTGGATGAAACGGGGATTACGCTGCCCTTTACCGTCGATGACGCCTTCATCGTCCGCGACGGCGAACTCGCCGGCAACGCGTCCAACACGTTTCTGATGCCGCTTCTGCTCGCCTGGTCGCCCGTGACGGCCGGTGCGTCCTTTCACCTGGCCAAACCGGGTGTGTACCCGCCGCCGAGCGTGGAAGTGCAGCCCAACTTCGACTACGGCATGTACGTCACCGCTCTTACGGACGAGCACCTCTATTCGCTGGGGTGGCGGGCGGACGTTCCCGCCGGCGCCGTGATCGGGGCGCGCGTGTACCAGGCGGCCGGAACCACGCGCGGCGCGCTCATCACCTCCGGGACCATGCTCTCCTCCGGCCCCGGCACGCGATGGCACGACATTCCCGTATCGGCCGAGCTCAGCGCGGGCAGCGACTACGACTTCGAGATCGATATCACCCAGGTCAACGAGTGGCGCTTCTGGACGGACAGCAGCGGAATGCCGTATCAACCGTACGGGGTCATCACGGTAGTCGACGGCGAGCAGGGCGGTAATGCCGCGAACTTCACACTGATCGATATGCGGATGAACGCGTGTGACGCAGTCGCGACCGGGATCACCGACCCGAAGCCGGTACGTCCGCCGACCTTTTCGTTGTCGCTCCACCCGAACCCCACATCGGCGCGGGCCACTTTGGCTTTCAGCCTCGACGCGCCGGAGCCGGTCACGATCACCGTCTACGACGTCGCCGGGCGCCGGGTGGCAACGCTCCTGCAGAACGAGACGCGGCCGGCCGGGCCGGGCACGGTGCAGTTCGACTCTCGGACCGTGGCCGCGGGTGTGTATTTCGTGAAAATGCAGACGCCGACGAAGAGCCTGTCACGGAAGGTTACCGTGGTGCATTAGGAAAAGGGGATGCGCCGGCGCGTTGTTGACATAAGTCAAGTAGAATTCAACGCGCGATAAAGGTATAATAGACGGCGAACACAGGGGGGCGGCTCCTCAACCCTCCGGTGCTACCGGCCTGTGTGCCGGGCTACTCACGCGGGCCCATTGACCTACGTAATTCCTTCGAACCGTTGGAGGTATGTCATGGTCACGTGCATCCGCATCGCCCGCCGGATGTGCTTGCTCACCGCAAGTATCACCCTTTTCGCAGTTACTCCTTCTCCCATCGACTCGCACGCGCCGGTAGATCCGGCGGGCGTGACGCAATCCACATCGCCCCTTCTCGAATCCGTCATCGCGCTCGAACCACGGATGATCCGAATGGCCGACGTGGTGACACGGGCACGGCGCGCGCCGGACGCGCGCCTTGCCACGTGCACCGTACGCGCCGACCGGCAGATTCCTGTTCGGTCGCTTGGTACGCCGCCGCCCGCCGGCAGCGAATCTGTCGTCCCGATCGACACGCCGTTTCCCATCATTGATTTTCCAGGAGTCGACGACACGGGGCGCTACCCGGCTTCACCGGATATGGCCGCGGGCCCTGAGCACGTCGTGGAGGTCGTCAACGACGTCTATAGCTTTTTCGACAAGTGCGGTCGCCGGTGGGGAACGGCACCCTTCTCACTCATTGCCGGTATAATTTTCGGCGACTCGACGAGCGTTTTCAGCGATCCGCGCGTCGTCTACGACACATTCGATGACCGGTGGTTCATGGTCGTCGCGGCGGTCGACGGTCCGAACCAGAGTTCATACGTCATGATCATGGCATCGGACAACTCGGATCCCGGCGGTACCTGGACGGTCGTGCGGGTGGCGCTTGCGGGCGAAATTGCACAGGTGCGTGGGGCCCAATGCCATCTATTTATCGTACGATGTCAGTTCTTTCTTTCCGTTTCTCGCCTTTCTCGACGCGCGAGTCCATGTCATTGACAAGAGCCTCGTGACAGCCGGCACGTTCACAGGCCTCCTGAATCCGGGTGACGGTTCCAAGGCGCAATCACTCCGGGCGGCGGTCATGCATTCTTGGGAAGGGACCTACTGGCTCGTCAATTCGAAAGCCACCGGCGGCGACTTCGTGACTTTATGGGGCATCACGGGCGCGCCGGCCGCGCCTGTGATGACGGGTTACAACATCCCGGTCCTCAGTTACGCTACCGTGCCGGACTGCATCCAGCCCAACGGCCAGCTCGTGGAAATGGGCACCACACGGCTGGGCAATGCCGTGTACGAGTCGGGGGAGCTGTGGACCGTTCACTCCAAGCATGTTGACGTCGGGCCCCCCAGCGGCATTGGGGGTGTGAACTTACACGCGATCAACACGGCGACGCAGTCGCTCAACGTCAGTTATTATACCGCGTTCCTCGATACGGCGGGCAACTACCTGTACGCCGGGTATCCCTCGGTCGACTTCGATACCAGCGGCAGGGGCATCGTTTGCGTTCTGTTGGGCGGCCCGACCGTTTATTTGTCCATGGGTTACAGCGGATTCACGGCGGCCGGCGGCTTTTCTTGGGGTTACTACCCCGCGGTGTACGGTGAAGCAAACTACGCCCACACGGGCAGTCCGCCGTGGGCATGGGGCATGACGACTGCCGTCGCCCGCGATCCCGCAGACGATGTCACGCTCTGGATGGCGGGGGCCTACGCCTCGAGCGCCCCAACCCCATCGTGGGATACGCGTATCGTCGCCACCACCCAGGAACTCCCGGGACTACTCTCCGTGACCCCGAGCGCACCGGTCGTATCCACTGGCCTGGAGGGGGGACCCTTCACCCCGCCGGAGGCCGTGTACGTGATCGAGCACAACGGCGTGGGATCGGCCGGGCTCGCCTGGACGCTTACCGGGTTCGACTTTACGTGGAACACTCCCGACAGGACCGCTGGATTCGTGACCGCGGGGCAACGGGACACGGTTCGCCTCACGATCCATGCCGAGTCTCTGCCACCGGGCACCTACGCCGATGGCTACACGTTTGATGACTGCTTCTCAAATCAAACCCATTCCCGCAGCACGGTGCTCACCGTGGGCGCGGACGGGTCGTGCCCCGGGGCGGTGCTCGACCTCCTCCCCACAGGCGCGCCCAACACCCTCCCCGTATCCAACGAGGAGCGCGGCGTCTACATCACGGCGATGAAAGACATCGACGTGTGCGCCTTGGGTATGGCGGCCGACCTGCAGGTACCGCAAGGCGTGACGGTGCGGATCTACGAGGCGAAAGGATCCGCCCGGGGCGCACTCCTGGCCAGCGGCACCCATACTGCCACGCAGTCCGGTGACGTCATGCACTACGTGCCGATCACCTACACGCTCAATGCCTGTCAAGAGTACGACATTACATTTGAATTCGGTGTGGCGAACAACATACGGTGGTGGGCCGAGGGTCTTGTCGCGGAGCCGTACGATGTCGCTGGAGCGATCCGGGTCCGCGACGGTGAGCTGGCAGGTGACGCGGCAAATTTCGCGCTTCTCAATTTCTCGCTGCTCGGCACACCGACCTCATGCGATCAAACAACGGACCTCACGCCGCCGGGCGCCTCGTGGAGCTCATGCACGGATACAACGACGGAGCGCGGTGTTTTCGTTACCGCCAACCAGACCATGAACATCTGCGCGCTGAGCTGGTACGCCTCCTTCGGCGGCACGCCGGCAGACGTGACGGCAAAGATCTATGAAGCCACCGGCACCACGCGTGGCGCGCTCATCGCCACCGGCTCAACGACCGACTCCGGACCGCCGGGCATGTCCGCACGCACGATCCCGATCAGCTGCCAGCTTCGCAAGGGCATGGATTACGATTTCGTCGTGGAATTTCCCGCATCGTGGTGGGCGTGCATCGTGGAGTCGGATATCACGCTGCCCTACACGGTCGGCGATGCCATCACCGTTCTAGACGGCGAGCAAGCCGGCAACGCGAACAGCGCTATTATCACACACTTCGCCGTCGACTGGACGCCGGGTACGGCCGGCGCGCCCTTTCACCTGGCCAAACCGGACGTCTACCCGCCGCCCCTCTCTCTCACTGCGGCGGACCTTCGCTATGGAATGTTCGTCACCGCCCTGGCCGGCGAGGAACTCTACTCGCTGGGATGGCGCGCGGATATTCCCGAAGGAGCGGTGATCAGCGCCCGCGTGTACGAGGCGGCAGGAACCACGCGGGGGGTGCTTGTTTCCGAGGGCACGATCCTCTCATCCGGTCCGGGCACGCAGTGGCACGACGTACCGGTATCGGCAAGCCTCAACGCGGGTAGTGACTACGATTTCGAGATCGATTTCACCCAAGTCAACATGTGGCGTTACTGGACGGACGGCAGCGGGATGCCCTATCAACCGTACGGCGTGATCGAGGTCGTCAACAGCGAACAGGGCGGAAATGCCGCGAATTCCATACTCATCGATATGCGCATGAACGCCTGCAACGCAGTTGCGACCGGGATCACGGGTTCGGAACCGGTGCGCCCGCCGGGCTTTTCAATGTCGTTCCACCCGAATCCCACGTCGGCAAGATCGACACTCGGATTCAGCCTCGACACACCGGGGCCGGTGACGATCACCGTCTACGACGTAACCGGGCGCAAGGTGGCGACACTATTGCAGAATGAGACGCGACCGGCGGGGCCCGGTACGGTGTACTTCGACTCACGGTCGGTGGCCGCGGGCGTGTATTTCGTAAAAATGCAGACGCCGACAAAGAGTCTGTCGCGGAAGCTTACCGTAGTGCATTAGGAAAAGGGGATGCGCCGGCGCGTTGTTGACATAAGTCAAGTAGAATTCAACGCGCGATAAAGGTATAATAGACGGCGAACACAGGGGGGCGGCTCCTCAACCCTCCGGTGCTACCGGCCTGTGTGCCGGGCTACTCACGCGGGCCCATTGACCTACGCAATTTCTTCCAACCATTGGAGGAATGCCATGGGTATGTGCACCCGCATCATCCACCGGGTGCCCTTGCCCACCACAAGTACTACGCTTTTCGCAGTTGCGTTCAAAGATCAATCGCCTGAGGGACCCCAGACTCCGGAAACGTCGCCTGGGCGGAATTCAACGTGTCCTCGCTAACCTGCCTGTTCGGAGGTCTTCAGATGGTTGCGCTGGTTTTGCGTCAACAACACTCTCCGCGATTGCGCCTGCCTCTGGAAGCTCTCCGAGCGGCACCCGCAAAGGTCTTACTGCGCCCCGCCTCGGTGCGTTCCGCCGCACTTCGGAAAAGGGATCCCGCCGCGTTTACAGCGACGCGGGCATGCCGTAGAACAAGGAGAAATACAATGTGTGATCAGTATCGCGCAGTTTGTCTGGCGGTTCTGGCGGCCGCGGTAGTCGTCGCGATGTACGTCTCGTCGGCAACGGCGACGACGCCGTTTTTCAATGTGGCGGTTGATACTGTGGGCAACGCGGGCACCGATGCCTCGCTGGCCCTCGATGCCCAGGGAGACCCCCACATCAGCTATTACGACATCATCAACGCGGACCTCAAGTATGCAGTGAAGACAGGGGATGGGTGGGCCGTCGAGACGGTCGATGCCACGGGGGTCGTGGGCTGGTACACCTCGCTGGCCCTCGATCCCCAGGGAGACCCCCACATCAGCTATAGGGATCTCGCCAACCAGGATCTCAAGTACGCGGTGAAGTCCGCCGGCGTATGGACGTTCGAAACGGTCGATGCCACGGGGGACGTGGGCGGGCTCACCTCGCTGGCCCTCGATGCCCAGGGAAACCCCCACATCAGTTACCTGGATTTCACCAACGCAGAGCTCAAGTACGCGGTGAAGTCCGGGGGAGTGTGGACGTTCGAAACGGTCGATGCCACGGGGGCCGGGCGCACGTCGCTGGCCCTCGACGGCCAGGGAATCCCCCACATCAGCTATTACGATAACACCAATCTGGATCTCAAGTATGCGGTGAAAACCGGTGGGGTGTGGGTGCTCGAGACGGTCGACGCCGCGGGGGACGCAGGCACGTATAACTCGCTGGCCCTCGACGGCCAGGGAATCCCCCACATCAGCTATCACGATAACACCAACGAGGATCTCAAGTACGCGGCGAAAACCGGTGGGGTGTGGGTGCTCGAGACGGTCGACGCCGCGGGGTTTACGGGTTACAACACCTCTGTGGCCATCGATGCCCAGGGAATCCCCCGCATCAGCTATCATGACGGCGCCAACCTCAAGTACGGATCCAGGGCAGGAGGAGTATGGACCCTCGAAACCGTCGATGCCACAGGAGTGGGCTGGGAGACCTCGCTGGCCCTCGATACCCAGGGAAACCCGCACATCGCGTATCACGACTGGACCAGCGCAGATCTCATGTACGCCGACGCGGCGATCCATCTCACCTCCCCGGTTGGTGGGGAGCGATGGCAGTCCGGCGGGCAGGCCACGGTCCGCTGGGAGGGCGTCGGGTCGGTCGACATCCTGCTGTCCCTCGACGGCGGCCTCACCTACCAGATGCTGGCGACATCGGTGAGCGGCGGTGAAGCCCTGGTCGATGTGCCGGTGGTCACGACCGAGTCGGCACGGATCAAGGTCGAACGCGCCAGTCCGCTGTCGACCTCGACCTCCGGCGCCGCGTTCTCGATTCTGGACTTCGAGTCGCCCTGGTGGAGTGCGGTGGCGGATGCGACGGGGAATGCCGGCTTGTTTACCTCGCTCGCCCTCGACGGCGGTGGCACCCCTCACATCAGCTACCACGACGCCGGGACCAATAACAACCTCAACTACGCGGTGAAGACCGGTGGAGTGTGGGCGCTCGAGACGGTGGATGCCACGGGGGCTGTGGGTTGGCACACGTCGCTTGTCCTCGACGACCAGGGCGACCCTCACATAAGTTATCACGACTTCAACAACAATGATCTCGAGTACGCGGTGAAGACGGGTGGGGTGTGGGCGCTGGAGACGGTCGATGCTACCGGGAACGTAGGCGCATACACCTCTCTGGCCCTCGATGCGGGGGGAGTGCCCCACATCAGTTACCAGGACGGCGGCAACCTCGACCTCAGGTACGCGGTGAAGAGCGGCGGGACGTGGGCGCTCGAGACGGTCGATGCCACCGGCAGTGTGGGCTGGTTCACCTCACTCGTCCTCGACGATGAGGGAGTGCCCCATATCAGTTATTCCGACAACACCACCGGCAATCTCAAGTATGCGGTGAAGAGCGGCGGGGTGTGGACGCTCGAGACCGTCGATGCCACCGGGATCATCGTCCAATACACCTCGCTGGTCCTCAACGGCCGGGGGAATCCCCACATCGGCTACTACGACTGGACCAACGGGGACCTCAAGTACGCTGTGAAAACCGAAGGCATGTGGGCGATCGAGACCGTCGATGCCACCGGGGACGTGGGCAGGTACACCTCACTCGCGCTTGACGATTGGGGAGTGCCCCACATCAGTTATTACGACAACACCGGCTTCGACCTCGAGTATGCGGTGAAGACCGGTCGCTCGTGGACCATCGAGACCATTGATGCCGCGGGCAATGTCGGCAAGTGGCCTTCGCTCGCCCTCGATGCCCAGGGCAATCCTCGCATCAGTTATTACGACGGCGGCAACCGCAACCTCAAGTACGCCTCGGCCGCCGTCGAGCTCGCAGTGCCGGCGGGAGGGGACACCTGGCCGGTGGGCGCCCAGCGCACCGTGCGCTGGGACGGCGTGGGCACGGTCGATGTCATGCTCTCGGTGGACGGCGGGGCGAGCTACCGCACCCTCGCCGGTGATGTGAGCGGCGGAGCACACAGCATGACCGTTCCCCACACGCCCTCACGCTTTTGCAAGATTCAGGTGGTGCGAAATACCCCGTACTCGGCGACCGAGACCGATTCCCTCTTTACCATCCAGACCTCGATTGCACTCCTGGCACTGCTGGTGGCACCGGCCCCCGGCTCGCCCGGGCTGGTGGTCTCGTGGCAGACCGACCCCGGCCCCGCCGACCTCGACGGCTACCGCCTCGACAAACGCGGCGGCGGATCGACCTGGTCCACCCTCGTCTCCCGCACCCGGCAGACCTCGTACCACGATCCCACAGGCACTGCCGGCGACCGCTACCGGCTCTTTGCCGCCAACAAGCTCGGCGAAGAGTTCTACCTGGGTGAGAGCGGTTCCGGCCCGCGGCTCACGCCGCATCTTGCCGCCTGGCCGAATCCCTACCAGCAGGGACGCCTCAACATCTCCTTTGGTGCGGCCAGTGGATTGGGCGGCGGCCGCGGCCGCGTGGAGGTGGCGATCTATGATGTCCGCGGGGCGCTGGTTCGAAGAATCGTAAACGATGACTATGCGGCGGGCGTTCACACGGCGACCTGGGATGGTCGCAACGCCCGCGGCGACGCGGTCCCCGGCGGGGTCTATTTTCTCAAGGCCACCAGCGGCGGCATCGCCCAAACCCGAAAGGTACTGGTCGTACGATGAGAGCATTCACGCTGAAGATACCGTTTGTCTTTGCCGCGGTGGTGGCGTTGTGTGCGCCGCTGCACGCGGCGACACTCTTCGGCCTGGTCGATACGGGAGAGCTTTTTGCCTCCGGCGACGGGGGCGTGACCTGGGCGGCACGCTCGGCACTGCCCGCATCGGACGCCATCGCGATCGGCGCCGGTGAGACCAGCGACGAGCTTTTCCTCGCCACGCGCTCGGGAACCGTGTACCGGTCGACCGACACCGGTGTCAGCTGGACCGCCGTCGGCGCCGTGCCGGCTGCCGACGTCGTCGCCATGTTGAGCCGCAGCGACGGCAGCATCCTGCTTCTCACCGAAACCGGGATCCTCCGGCGCTCCGACGACAACGGGGCGACGTTCACCTCGGTGGCCACGCTCACCGCATCCAACCATGTGAGTCTGACTGCCGATGACGGCGGCGGCAATCTCTACGCGCTGACCCGGACCGGTGAAGTTTTGAAGAGCGCCGACGGGGGCATCTCGTGGGCCACCGTCGGTGTGGTCACCACCCCCGACGCGGTCGAGATCCGCACCGTGGGCCTGATTCTCTACGTCCTCACCGGCACCGGCAACGTCGCCAGGAGTGCCGACCAGGGGGTGAGCTGGACCACGGTAGGGACCATCTCGCAGGTTCACATGAGCGGCATGACACGGGCACCCGGCCACCTGGTGGCGACGACGTCCGAGGGCCTGGTCGCCGCTTCTGCGGACGGGGTGAGCTGGAGCTTCGTCGGATCGATCAATCAGCTATCGGTCGTGGCCCTGGGGAACGACCTCCCCAAGGCAACGGGTATTCCCGGGGACAGGCCGCCAACGTTTAGCGCCTTCGAGTTGACGGCGCTGTGGCCGAACCCGGCACGTGGCAGCGCTCATCCAACCACCGTCTCCTTTTATCTGCCGCGCCCGGATGGGGTCGCGCTCGAACTTTATAATATAGAGGGAAAACTGGTCGCGCACCGGCCGCGCGAGTTCTTCACCGTGCCGGGAAAGCACCGCATTGCGTGGCGTGCCGGAGAGCTTTCTTCGGGCATCTACTTCGTGCGCCTGACCACCGGCACCGGACTGACCGCGCACCGGAAACTCGCCGTGGTGCGGTAGAGCCGCCGCGCTTCGGAAAAGCTGCGTTTCCGCATCGGGCGAGTCGTCGCCCGCGCGTGAGTGGATCCCGCCGCGTTTGCAGCGACGCGGGCATGCCGCAGAACAAGGAGGAATACAATGTGTGTTCGTTATCGGGCAATTTGCTTGACGGTTGCGGTAGCCGTGGTGGTGGCCGCGATGTGCGCCTCGTCGGCAACGGCGGCGGCGACACCGTTTTTCAGCGTGGCGGTCGACACTGTGGGTCACGTGGGCCGGTCCACCTCGCTCGCCCTCGATGCCCAGGGAGACCCCCACATCAGCTATTATGATGAAACCAACGGGGACCTCAAGTATGCGGTCAAGACGGAGGGAGCGTGGACCGTCGAGTCGGTCGATTCCCCGGGGGACGTGGGCACGTACACCTCGCTCGCCCTCGATACCCAGGGACGCCCCCACATCAGCTATTTCGATAACACCAACGGCGACCTCAAGTATGCCGTGAAGTCCGGGGGAGTGTGGACCCTCGAGACGGCCGACACCGCGGGATACGTGGGGTTGTTACCCTCGCTCGCCCTCGATGCCCAGGGAAACCCCCACATCAGCTATTACGGGTGGGGGGCCGTCAGGTACGCGGCGAAGTCCGGGGGCGTGTGGACGTCCGAGACGGTCGATTCCCCGGGTATCGGTTTTTACAGCTCGCTCGCCCTCGATGCCCAGGGAAACCCCCACATCGCTTATCAGAACGACGTCTCCCGGGATCTCGAGTACGCGGTAAAGTCCGGTGGGGTGTGGGTGTTCGAGACGGCCGATGCATGGGGCGATACGGGCTGGTTCCCCTCTCTCGTCCTCAACGTCCAGGGAATCCCCCACATCAGTTATTACGAACAGGCCCAACACCGGGTCCTGTACGCAGACAAGACCAGCGGGGTGTGGGTGTCCGAGACCGTCGACTCCCTCGGGCTTGGCGGTGGGGGGTACACCTCGCTCGCCCTCGACGGCCAGGGAGACCCCCACATCAGCTATTACGATGAGGCCAACGGCGACGTCAAGTACGCGGTCAGGAGCGGGGGGGCGTGGACGCTCGAGACGGTCGATGCCACGGGAGACGTGGGCTGGGACATCTCGCTGGCCCTCGATGCCCAGGGAATCCCCCACATCAGTTATTACGACCGCACAAACCAGGACCTCAAGTACGCCGACGAGGCCATCCTTCTCACCTCCCCGGGGGGTGGGGAGCGGTGGCAATCCGGGGGGCAGGCCACGGTCCGCTGGCAGGGTGTCGGGACGGTCGACATCCTGCTGGCCCTCGACGGTGCTCTCATCTACCAGACCTTGGCATTGAACATCACCGGGGGCGAGGCAACGGTCGCGGTGCCGGCGGTGACGACCGGGTTCGCGCGGGTCCGTGTTGTCCGCGCCGTTCCGTACTCGAGCTCGGAGTCCCCTTCCGTGTTCTCGATCCTGAACTTCGAGTCGCCCTCGGCGACGCCGTTTTTCAATGTGGCGGTGGACTCCGTGGGTGAGGTGGGCTCGTACGCCTCGCTGGCCCTCGATGTCCGGGGAGACCCCCACATCAGCTATTATGACGCGACTAACGGGGACCTCGAGTACGCGGTCAGGACCCGGGGGACGTGGACCGTCGAGACGGTCGATGCCAGCGGGAATGTGGGCGGGTTCACCTCGCTGGCCCTCGACGACCAGGGAGACCCCCACATCAGCTATTACGACTGGGGCAACGGGGACCTCGAGTACGCGGTGAAATCCGGGGGGGTGTGGGTACTCGAAACGGTGGATGCCACGGGAGACGTGGGCCAGTACACCTCGCTCGCTCTCGACAGCCAGGGGGACCCCCACATCAGCTATTACGATAACACCAACGGGGACCTCAAGTACGCGGTGAAGACTGCGGGAGTGTGGGCGTTCGAGACCGTCGATGCCGCGGCAGACGTGGGCTGGCGCACCTCGCTCGCCCTCGATGGGCAGGGACGCCCCAACATCAGTTATCAGGACTTCACCAACCGGGATCTCAAGTACGCGGTGAAAACCGGTGGGGTGTGGGCGCTGGAGACAGTCGATGCCGCGGGGAATGTCGGCGCCTACCCCTCGCTCGCCCTCGATGCCCAGGGACACCCCCACATTAGCTATCACGATGAGACCAACGATGACCTCAAGTATGCGGTGAAGAGCGCCGGCGCGTGGGCGATGGAGACGGTCGACTCCACGGGGAGTGTCGGCTCGCATACGTCGCTCGCCCTCGACGGCCAGGGAGATCCCCACGTCGGGTATTACGACTATACCAACGGGGATCTCAAGTACGGGGTGAAGACCGGCGGGGTGTGGGCACTGGAGACGGTCACCGCCACCGGGGATGTGGGCTGGTACCCCTCGCTCGCCCTCGATACGCAGGGGAATCCCCACATCAGCCACTACGACGCGAGCAACGGCGACCTCGAGTACGCGGACGCATCGATCCATCTCACCTCCCCGGTCGGCGGGGAGCGGTGGCAATCCGGGGGGCAGGCCACGGTCCGTTGGGGCGGACTGGGGACGGTCGATGTCCTGCTCTCCCTCGACGGTGGTTTCACCTACCAGACGATGACGTCGAACGTCACCGGGGGCGCGGCGGCTGTCGCGGTGCCGGCGGTGACGACCGGGTCTGCACGGGTCCGTATTGTCCGCGCCGATCCGTACTCGAGCTCGGAGTCCCCTTCCGTGTTTTCCATCCTGGACCTCGAGTCACCCTCGGCGACGCCGTTTTTCATCCTGGCGATCGATACCGTGGGTAGCGTGGGCAACGAGGCCTCGCTGGCCCTCGATGGCCAGGGAAACCCCCACATCAGCTACTACGACGCGACCAACGGCGACCTCAGGTACACGGTCAGGATCGGGGGAACATGGACCGTCGAGACGGTCGATGCTGCGGGGGACGTGGGCCGGTTTACCTCGCTGGCCCTCGACGCCCAGGGAGATCCCCACATCAGTTATTACGATCTCACCAACCAGGATCTCAGGTACGCGGTGAAGTCCGGGGGCGTGTGGACGCTCGAAACGGTCGATGCCACGGGGGACGTGGGCGGGTTTTCCTCGCTCGTACTCGACGACCAGGGTCGTCCTCACATCAGCTATGATGACGAGACCAACCTGAATCTCAAATACGCGGCGAAGTCCGGAGGCGTGTGGACGCTCGAAACGGTCGATGCCACGGATCCGGGCTGGGACATCTCGCTCGCCCTCGATGCCCAGGGGCGCCCCCACGTCAGTTATTACGGCCAGGCCAACGCAGATCTCAAGTACGCGGTGAAGAGCGGTGGGGTGTGGGTGCTGGAGACGGTCGATGCCGCCGGGCTAGTGGGCGCGTACACCTCGCTCGCCCTCGATGCCCAAGGAAACCCCCACATCAGTTACCAGGATGTGACCAACGCAGATCTCAAGTACGCGGTGAAGAGCGGTGGGGTGTGGACCCTCGAGACGGTCGATGCCACCGGGAGTATCGGCTTTTACACCTCGCTCGCCCTCGACGTCCAGGGAAATCCCCACCTCGGGTACTCCGACCAGACCAACGGCGACCTCGAGTACGCGGTGAAGACCGGCGGGGTGTGGACCCTCGAGACGGTGGATGCCATGGGGAGTGTGGGCTGGTTCACCTCGCTCGCCCTCGATGCCCAAGGAAGCCCCCACATCAGTTATTACGACTGGGCCAACGCAGACCTCAAGTACGCCGACGCGGCGATCCATCTCACCTCCCCGACGGGTGGGGAGCGGTGGCAATCCGGCGGGCAGGCCACGGTCCGTTGGGGCGGGCTGGGGACGGTCGATGTCCTGCTCTCGCTCGACGGCGGTCTCACCTACCAGACGATGGCATCGAACGTCACCGGGGGCGCGGCGGGTGTCGCGGTGCCGGCGGTAACGACCGCGTCTGCGCGAGTCCGCATTGTCCGCGCCGATCCGTACTCGACCGCGGAGTCCCCCGCCGTGTTCTCCATCCTGGGTTTCGAGTCGCCGTGGTGGAACACGGTGGTGGGTGCAACCGGGGTCGTGGGCTGGTTCACCTCGCTCGCCCTCGACGCCCACGGGCGCCCCCACATCAGTTACCAGGACGGGACCAACTATGACCTCGAGTACGCGGTCAAAAGCGGCGGGCTCTGGGTGCTGGAGACGGTCGATACGCCGGGCACGGTGGGCCAGTATACCTCGCTCGCCCTCGATGACCAGGGAGAACCCCGGATCAGTTACTGGGACCAGACCAACGGCGACCTCAAGTACGGGGCGAGAACCGGTGGGGTGTGGACGGTAGAAACGGTCGACGCCGCGGGGAGCGTGGGTTTGTACACCTCGCTTGCCCTCGATTCCGGGGGACGCCCCCACATCAGCTATTATGACCTGGTCAACCGTGACCTCGAGTATGCGGTGAAGACCGGCGGCGTGTGGGCGCTGGAGACGGTCGATGCGGTGGGAATGGTGGGTCAGCACACTTCGCTCGCCCTCGATGACCAGGGCAATCCCCACATCAGTTACTACGACGTTACCAACAAGGATCTCAAGTATGCGGTGAAGAGCGCCGGCGTGTGGGCACTCGAGGTGGTGGATGCCGCGGGAACGGTGGGCCAGTACACCTCGCTCGCCCTCGATGCGGCGGGAGTGCCCCACATCGCTTACAACGACGCGACCAACGGCGACCTCGAGTACGCGGTGAAGAGCGGCGGGGGGTGGGCGCTGGAGACGGTCGATGCCGCGGGGAACGTGGGCTCGTACGCCTCGCTCGCCCTCGACGGCCAGGGAACTCCTCATGTCGTTTACCGGGACACGACCAACGGGGGCCTCAAACACGCCGTGAAGACCGGTGGCGTGTGGGCACTGGAGACCGTCGATGCCACCGTGAACGCGGGCACATACGCCTCGCTCGCCCTCGATGCCCAGGGCAATGCTCGCGTCAGTTATTACGACGGCAGCAACCTCGACCTCAAGTACGCCTCGGCCGCCGTCGAGCTGGGGGTCCCGGCGGGAGGAGCCACCTGGCCGGTCGGCGCCCAGCGCACCGTGCGCTGGGACGGCGTGGGCCCGGTCGATGTCATGCTCTCGGTCGACGGCGGGGCGAGCTACAGCACCCTGGCCGCGGACGTGAGCGGCGGCGCCTACGACATGACCGTTCCCCACAGCCCGTCGCGATTTTGCCGCATGCGGGTGGTTCGGGAGCTGCCGTATTCTCTCTCGGCGACGGATTCGTTCTTTACCATCGAGACCTCGATTGCACTCCTGGCACTGCTGGTGGCACCGGCCCCCAGCTCGCCCGGGCTGGTGGTCTCGTGGCAGACCGACCCCGGCCCCGCCGACCTTGACGGCTACCGCCTCGAGAAGCGCGGCGGCGCGACCTGGTCCACCCTGGTCTCCCGCACCCGGGAGACCTCGTACCACGATCCCGCCGGCGTGGACGGCGACCGTTACCGGCTCTTTGCCATAAACAAGCTCGGCGAAGAGTTCCTTCTCGGCGAAACCGCAGAGGGGTCGGTGCCGCCGTTGGCCGGCGTGCCGCTCCGGGCATGGCCGATCCCGTTCCGGGGCGGGGAGCTGACCGTGGAGTTTGCCGCCGGCATTGGAGGCCTGGCTCAGCCGACCGAAGTGGCGATCTACGACGTGCAGGGCCGCCGGGTGCGGGTGCTGGTCCGCGGGCTCTACGCGAACCGCACCCACACGGTGCACTGGAACGGACGCGACGGGGCCGGACGCCGGGTGGCCTCGGGCGTCTATTTCATCAGGGCGGTGAGCGGGACGGCAACCCATACCCGGAAACTGGTGGTGGTGCACTGAGCTTTCTTTGCAAGGGGGGGGGTGTGAGAACGGCGGGAGCTGCGACGTTTGCGGCTCCCGCCGGCCTTTTGGCGCCCGGTTGCATTTTCCTTACGTCTCCTATTCATCTCTGCTAGTATATCTCCCCGGGGTGAGATCCGGGGGGCTGCCGGATCGGGCCCTCCGGGCGGCCGCCCGACGATGCTCATGGCAGACCACACCGTTCGCATCAAGATCGCAAAGCCAGGTGAGAGGCTGCGGCGCATCCACGCCGTGCTCATCGTGATCCAGGGGCACGAGATCGGGCGGGACTACCGGCTGCGTAAGCCGGAATACGTCATTGGCCGCGACAGCACCTGCGATATTTCCATCCCCGAGGAAACGACTTCGCGCCGCCACGCCGTGATCCGGTTGCGGTACGCCAGAGACGGCACGCCGAGCGAGTACCGGCTCGTCGACACCGGAAGCACCAACAAGACGTTCGTCAATAACAGAGAGGTGCAGAACGTCCTGCTCGAGGATGGGGACAAGATCCGCATCGGTAACACCGTTCTCCGCTTCGAGCTGCTCGACGCCGAGGACATCAAGTATCACAAGGAAATCCAGAAAAAGATCAAGTACGACGCCCTCACCGGGCTGCTGACAAAGGAATCCCTCTATCTCGCGTTGCGCCACGAGCTCAAGCGCTGCCGGCAGTTCGGCGTACCGCTGTCCGTGTTGATGATGGATCTGGACCATTTCAAGAAGGTCAACGACACCTACGGGCACCCAGCCGGGAGCCACACGCTCACCAGGATCGGGGCCGTCATCGGCGCCAACCTGCGCAAGACCGACGTCTCCGCCCGCTACGGCGGCGAGGAGTTCGTTTCGTACTTGAGCGAGCAGTCCAGGAAGGAAGCCCGCGCCGCCGCCGACAACCTGAGGAAGGAGATCGAGAAGACGCCGATCGTCTTTGGCGATGCCACCATTTCGGTCACGATCAGCATCGGCGTTGCCCAGTTTCCCGACGACGGCGATACCATCGAGGAGTTGGTCGCGCGGGCCGACGAGGCCCTCTACGTGGCGAAAAACAAGGGCCGCAACCGCGTCTGCGTGGCGGGTGGGCCGGGTACTAGGATTCCGGACCCTTCACGGTGAGTTCAACTTCACATTCGAGGATATCGAGCAGCGCCAGGAGCTGGCCGAAGGACTTCTTGTAATTGGCCTGGTCCAGGAGTCTGTAGAACTGGCTGGCGGAGGTGCCCAGCCTCCGAATGATCTCTCGCTTGCTCAACGGGCTTCGTTCTACCTGTCCTTGTGCTTCCAGCGTCAACTTGTACAGGAGCATGTTCCTGAGATACGTGGGATCCTGGTTGTAGTCGAGAACGTGGTCGATGTGCACCGTTCCCTCCCGGCCGGACTCGAGAACGTAGGTGAACGCTTCGTTCCCCAGTTCTTTATCGACGAAAAGTTCTCTGATCATGTCGTTTCGTGACGGCGGCGTGTCGAGTTTGGCGTACGGGAACGAATAGACCTTGCCCGCGGTTGCGACTTCGAACGTTTTCTTACGGTTGTTTTGGTTGACCTTGCGGATTTTCACAGCAGACCTTCCGCCTGAAGTTCCCGAACCAGAGCTAACACTCTCTTCGTCGCTTTTCCCTTCATTTCCCTCTCGTTCTCGAGGTCCCACTTCACAACGAGCCTGGAGTCCCTGTATACATGGACGTGCTTCGGACCGTGATCACCCTTGTACGTGAGAAACACGTACCCGCCCCGCCGGATCTTCCCCATGAGTAATGTTACCACACATGGTAACGCTTTGCAATGGCAGAATGTTAAATACAGCGATAGAGGCGGCTAATCTATTGATATAATAGATCATACGGTTAGAGTCAGGTGTATCGTGCCTGAGTCTGCGGGCACGTGCCTCCGGGTCTTGTGGTCGCAGGGCGTACGGCAGCCCGCTCGTGCCGTGGCCGTGTTCGGCAAGGCT
Source organism: Candidatus Krumholzibacteriia bacterium (assembly GCA_046754105.1). Lineage (GTDB taxonomy): Bacteria > Krumholzibacteriota > Krumholzibacteriia > WVZY01 > WVZY01 > JAZGDW01. The sequence goes on along the minus strand of JBHHVD010000012.1, from coordinate 166 downwards.
ACTGGTACAGGGCCTTGACCCGGCCCCACGTGGATGGTTCGACCGCAATCGTGTCGGGGCGAAGGGGACCGTCGTCGTGGAAACACTCCCTCAAGGTCGCCGCCGTGCGGTGCTAGAACATATAGAAACGGCTGGACCCCTCCATTTATCGTGGGTTACTCAGGGC
>JBHHVD010000011.1:0-45685 GCA_046754105.1 Candidatus Krumholzibacteriia bacterium | reverse complement strand
ATCAGGTCGGTGTCGATCAGCTTGCCGTTGTCCATACTCACAGCCAGGACCCGGTCCCGGCCATGGATCTCGGTCAGCATTCTGCCCAGGTGGACGTTCACACCTTCGGCCTGGTGGCGCTTGAGCAGGAAATACGGGTCGTCGAAACGCGATGCCGAAAAATGGGAACTGGCGGACGCAACGAGACTTGCACCGATCACCATCAGGAAGATCACGATCAGCAGGACTCGTCGATCGCACTTGAGCTGTGGCATAGTTACCATTGGTGACCTACAACTGGTTAACGGCCTCGCGGAACGCGTTGCCCCGGTCCATGTAGTTCTCGAACATATCAAAACTCGCACAGGCCGGAGCCAGCAGCACTGTATCGCCCGCGGTCGCGTGATCGCTTGCCTTCCGGACAGCGTCTTCCATGGTAGCGGCCCTGGACACCCGGCAATGATCGCTGATGGCGGACTCTATCTTTTTCGTGGCGTCTCCTATCAACACCACCTGCTTGACCCGCCCGAGGTGGGAGGCAATCGGCGCAAAATCCGTGTTCTTGTCCAGTCCGCCCATGATCAGGACCATCGATCCCTCTATGCTCCGTACGCTCTTTATCGCGGCGTCGACATTCGTTGCCTTGGAATCATCGATATATGCAACCCCCCCGACGACTCGCGTCAACTCCATGCGGTGGGGCAGCGGTCGATAGCCTTTCAGCGATTCATGGATATCGGCGATACGCACGTCGTAGGGAATGGCAGCCGCCACCGCGGCCATGGCGTTTTCGAGGTTGTGAATACCTGCCGGCGAAAAGTCCCCGATCGGCATGATTTCCTCTGCCTTCCCGCCCCAGCTTCTCATGATGGACCCCTCGTGCTCATAGACACCCTCGTCGAGCGTGCAACCTGAGCTGAAGGCTATTTTGCGTCCTCGAAAGCCTCCCGCGATCTCCTGGCACACGGCATCCTCGTGGTTGTAGATGAAAAACGTCTCGTCAGTCGAACGATTGAGGATGCGTGCTTTCGAGGCCGCGTATTCCGCCAGGGAATCGTGGTAACGGTCGAGGTGGTCCTCGGTGACGTTCAGTAGTACCGCCACGTCGACCTTGAACCTGCGAATGGTATCCAGCTGGAAACTGCTGATCTCGAGCACTACCGGGTCGAACGCCTCGCCACTGTCCACGACCTCCGAAAAGGGAACACCGATGTTGCCGGCGACGATGGAACGCCTGCCCGCTGATTTCAGGATTTCCCCAAGCATGCTGACCACCGTCGATTTGCCATTGGTGCCGGTAACCCCGAGGATTCCCGATGAACAGTGCGCGTACGCCACTTCCAACTCCCCGGTGACCTCTATGCCGTACCTGCGCGCGGCGGCCACGAGTCGATGATCCAGCGGCACGCCGGGGCTTACCACCAGCGTCCCGCAACCCGCCAACTTCTCGCCTGCGTCTTCATCTCCTGCCACTTCGATGCCGGGTCCGAGGCCATCGAACTCTCTACCCTGCCGAAAATCCGCGCGCCGCCTTTCGTCATCGTCGTACAAGACAACGTCACAACGCTTTCTTTTCAACAGCCGGGTTACGGCCAATCCGCTCTTGCCGAGACCCAGCACGAAGACCGCCTTCTTATCCGGCATTGCCATTTGATGCACCGACTACTGAAGTTTGAGCGTGCTGAGGCTCAGGAGCGTCAACAAGCTCGCAATGATCCAGAACCGCGCAACGATCTTCGACTCCGACCACCCGCTCAGCTCGAAATGGTGGTGCAGCGGAGCCATCCGAAAAACCCGTTTCTTCCTGATCTTGAAAGATGCGACCTGCAGTATGACGCTGGCCGCCTCGGCCACAAAGATGCCCCCGATAATGAGAAGCAGCAGCTCCCTCTTTAGCAGGACTGCGACAACGCCGAGCGCTCCACCGAGAGCGAGGGAGCCCGTATCTCCCATGAAGATCTGTGCCGGATGACTGTTGAACCATAAAAACCCCAGGGACGCCCCGACCACCGCCATGCAATAGATGCTCAGTTCGCCGGCTCCCTGCAGGTAGAGGATGTTCAGGTAGTCCGAGAACACGCGGTTGCCGCTCAGGTACGCCAGGCCGGCAAATGAAAGAAAACAGAACGCGCCGATACCGATGGCAAGTCCGTCGACGCCGTCGGTCAGGTTGACACTGTTGCTGGTCGCGGTGAGAACGAGCATGACCAGGATGATGTAGAACGGTCCGAAGTTGATGAAGAGCCCTTTCATGAACGGGATGCTGGTCAAGGTGCCGGCGTCCTCGAGCATCGGATTGAAATAAAGGAATAGACCCAATGCGAGCCCGTATGTTATCTGGCCGATCAGTTTGTAGCGGCCGACCAGCCCCTTGGGCCTGCGCTTGATCACGCCGAGATAGTCATCGATAAACCCTATCGCTCCCATCCACAGTGTCGTTATGAAAGCGATCTGAACGTACGGGTTCTTGAGGTTGCACCACAGGAGCGTGGGAATGAATACCGCGGCCAGTATCAGCAATCCGCCCATGGTGGGTGTTCCCTTTTTGGCGTCATGGCTCTTCGGGCCGTCTTCACTGATTTGTTCGCAGACGCTGCGCCTTTGCAGGAAGCGGATGAAGTGGGGGCCGATTATGAAGCTGATGAGCAGCGCCGTCACCATCGCGTACGCCGCCCTGAACGTGATGTACCGGAAGACGTTCAACGCCGAAAAATACTCGTGCAGCGGATATAACAGATGGTATAGCACTATGCACCCGCCTCTTTCAGCGACGTACGCCGCAGCTCATCGACCACGAGATCCAGCGCGGCGGCACGCGACGCTTTCACCAGAATCACGTCGCCCGATTTCAGGGCCGCGGAAACAGATTTCGTCAGCGCCGACACTTCTTCAAAGTCATGAAAATCGATCCTGGAGGCCTTCATCCCCTCCTCGACGTGTGCCCCCTGTGGCCCCAGCCAGAAAACGGCGTCGATGCCGGCGTCGGCTATGAACCCGCCCAACTCCCGGTGCGCGTCCGCTGCGAACTCCCCCAACTCCGCCATATCGCCCAGCACGGCCAGCCTGCGCGTGGCGGTACGGGCGGCCAGCGCAGAGATCGCGGCCTTCATGCTGGAAGGGTTGGCGTTGTAGGAGTCGTCGATCAGAGTCACACCGCGAGCCTTGTGCACCCGCGCCCGGCCCGCCATGGGTTCGGATTCATCGAGCCCCGCACGCACCCGGTCACTTTCCACCCCGCAGATGTCGCCGACCGCAAACGCCGCGCAAGCGTTCAGTACGTTGTAGGTTGCAAAGCTGGTAATCCTCAACGGCACACCGTTGACCTCGAATCGTATCTCATCGTCCGCCTCCTCGACGGCGGTGACCCGGAAGGTGCTGCCGTCGCCGCGGCCGAACGTGACGACGCGGCACCGGGCACGCTCCCGGAGCAGGTCGATATAGTCGTCGTCCTGCGGGAGAACGGCATAGCCCTGCGTATCGATGCCGGTGAAGAGCTCGGCCTTGGCCTCCGCGATCCGGTCGCGGCTGCCGAACAGACCGATGTGCGCGTCACCGACGTTTGCGACGACGCCGATGTCCGGCTTCAGTAGCCGGCTCAGAAACTCGATCTCACCCTCGTGGTTGGCGCCGACCTCCGACACGAGGTATTCCTGATCATGATCCGTGTCGAGCAGGGTGAGTGGCACACCGATGTGGTTGTTCAGGTTGCCCGGGTTCGAGTGCACGCGGTACTTTTTCTTGAGGATGGTCCTGACGTATTCCTTCGTAGTCGTCTTTCCCGAACTGCCGGTGATAGCGACGACGCGGATCTTCAATGAGTCCCGATACGCCCGCGACAGTTCCTGTAACGCCCGCAACGAGCTTCGAACCCGCATGAAAACTCCCCCGGCTTTCTTGATTCTCCCGGTGACGGCTTCGTCCTCCACCACGACCGCGGCACCGCCACGGTCCAACGCGTCAGGCGCGAATTTGTGTCCATCGGTATTCTCGCCCTTCATGGCGAAAAACAGCCGGTGCTGGCACTCCGAGCGGGTGTCAATCGTGGCGCCGAACCACGTTCTCCGCTCGCACCCGGCGAGGTCGCCGTGTAACAGCTCCCCGCTGCGGTCCAGCGTCCGAAAGACCCATTCCAGGGTGTTTACGTTCACCTGCCGCTCCAGACGTGTAGCGCCTTGCTTGCTTCCTCCCGATCGTCGAAGTGATAGCGGGCGGTGCCGATGATCTGGTAGTCCTCGTGGCCCTTCCCGCACACCGCGACCAGGTCCCGCGGGCCCGAGCTCTCGATGGCGGCCCGAATCGCTTTGCGCCTGTCCACTTCGACGGTGGTTCCCTTCTTGCCCGTATCCATACCTGACAGGATCTCGTCTATTATTCGCCGGGGGTCTTCCGTCCGCGGGTTGTCGCTTGTGACGTAGCACACGTCGCAGTTCTCCTGGGCGATCCCACCCATCAGCGGCCTCTTGCCCCGGTCCCGGTCGCCGCCACAACCGAACACGACGATCAGCCGGCGCGGTTGCAGTCCGCGGCAGAACTGGAGCGTGCGCTCCAGACTGTCCGGCGTGTGCGAATAATCGACTACGACGACCGGCTTGCCCGACCCCCCCAGCGCGTCAAACCGTCCCGGCACCCGTTGGACGCTTTCCAACCCGTCCCGTATCGTGGCGCCCTCGATACCCAGCGTGTACGCCGCCGCCGCGGCCAGCGTGGCGTTGGCCGCGGTGAACGAACCCAGAAGTTTCATCGACACCGCGACGGCATCGCCCCCGAGATGCAGATCGAAACGGGTCCCCTCGAGCGTGGCTTCGACGTTGTCCGCGTACACATCCCCCTTCCCCACGATGCTCGTCGCGACTTTTTGTCCGGGAAAGTCCTGCCCGATTCCCCGCGTGATCTCGTTGTCCCTCGAATAGACCAGCGTTCCGGGCTCCCCGGATCTGTGCTCCGACACCAACGACAAGCAAAATTCTCGTTTCGCGTCGGCGTAGTCCTCGAAGGACGAATGATAATCGAGGTGGTCACGGGTAACATTGGTTAGCATCCCAATCTCAAAATCGAGTCCCCATATGCGCTGCTGCCTCACCGCGTGAGAACTGACCTCCATGACCACCCCGTTACAACCAGAATCCACCATTTGACGCAAAAGTCTGTGCAGCGTAACCGGTTCGGGTGTCGTGTGCACGCTCGCCTCGAGCGTGGAACCCGTCCCGTGCCCCACCGTCCCAACGATTCCCATTCCACCCAGCGCACGCGAGTGTTCGCAGATCGCGCGAAACATGTGCGCCGTGGACGTCTTTCCGTTCGTTCCGGTGACGCCGAACATCCGGAGCTTTCCGGCCGGATCTCCGAAGAATCTGGACGCGAGTTCACCCAACGCCCGCGTCGAATCCGGCACCACGATGTTCACCGGGCCCCGGACATTCACCGGTTCTTCGGTCACCAGGGCGACGGCACCCTTTCCCGCCGCCTCCGCCACGAAATTGTGTCCGTCGAGCCCGCCGCCTCGTACGGCGACGAATACATCACCCGCCTCAACGGTCCTGGAGTCGCTCGTGACCCCGTGCACGTTCGAGTCTCTTACCTTCTGCACACGTCGTTGTTTCAGCGCGGCGATCAAGTCCGCCAGCTGAACAGATCCACGCCGCTCTCTTTGTGCAGACGTCATGGCCTCACCCGCTGCCGGGGGCTTTATTGCTACAGAAGACACGCACGACTCCGTTTCCCGTTCTCTTGCCTGGATCGGGCTTCTGCGAGGCGACAAAACCGCTGCCGGCGACCTCGCATCGAAACCCCGCTTCGATCGCTCGTTTCCTGGCAAGGCGCATGGGCAGCCCGCGCAGGTCGGGAACACCGTCATGCACAGGGCTCGCGCGGCGGCTGCCGAGGTAGAGCCGAATCAAGTCGTCCTCTTTCATGGCGACACCCGGGTCCGGATCCTGCGCTACGACTTCACCGTCTTCCCCCTTGCACAAGACATTGAGCCTGAGGCTTCGGGCCCGCTCCATTGCCCGGGCGTGGTCCAGCCGCAGAAAATTCGGCGCCTTGAACGGCCGGTCCGCGATCCCCGTATCCTCGATGACATCATGGGTAAGGACCCCGTCATAGAGTGCAGATGAGTTGGCTATTGCGGTGTTGATGCGCGCAAAAACCGGTGCGGCCGACAGGCCGCCAAAGCGGTAGTAATAGTCCGGCTCGTCGAGCATGATCAGGCAGACAATCTCCGGATCCTCGCTAGGGGCAAATCCGATGAAGCTCGCGACGAACTTGTCGCGCAGGTAGCCGTTGCGTGTGGCTTTCTCCGCTGTGCCCGTTTTTCCCGATACGGCGAGCAGCGATATGTCCGCCGCCGCGCCGGTGCCCTCCTCCACCACCGACCGGCAAAAACCTCTAAGCCGGCGGGACGTATCCTTGGAGACAACCCGGCGGATTCGCGTCGGTTCGAACTTCTCGGTTCGACCCGTGTTTTCATCGATCACCGACTTGACGATTCGCGGCACCATCAGCACGCCCCGATTCGCTATGGCGGCGAACGCATTTGTCATCTGCAGCGGCGTCACCGCTATCTCCTGCCCGAACGCCATCGTGATCTGTGTCCGTTGGGACCATTCCTCGACCGCCGCCACGCGGCCGGGGGATTCTCCGAGCAGACGGATGCCCGTCCTCGCGCCGAATCCAAACAGGCGAATGAATTCGAAGAACTCTTTCGGTTTGAGGTTGAGCGACGCTTTGGCCATAACGATGTTGCTCGAGAATACAAAGCCTTCTCTGAAGGTCAGGTGCCCGTGCGGATGGGAGTCGGAAATCGTCGCCCGACCGATGACCGCCCGTCCATGCTCGGCGTCGAACACGTCAAAGCTCTTCACTTTTTTCGTTTCGAGAAGGGCGCCCGCCGTCACGAGCTTAAAAGTCGACCCGGGTTCGTAGACGCACGAAATCGAGCGAATGGTCCACAAGGAATCGGCCAGATTGCCCGGGGAGCGCGATGACGCGGACGGATACTCGGCCAGGGCCAGGATATCGCCCGTGGCGCACTGCATGATGATGAGTCCACCCCTTTTCGCGCCCGCGGTTCTTACGGCGCGCTCCAGCTCCAGCTCGGCCAATTCCTGCAACCTTGCATCGATGGTCAGGACGATATGCCGCCCGTCGCGCGGTTTCTCTCGCGCGTATGTATGATAGCCGCGCGACTTGTACGTTCCGTCGCGTTGCACGATCTCCCAACCGGGTGTACCGGCGAGCTCCTTGTCAAACGCCGCTTCAACGCCCGCCATACCCCTGTTATCGTGGCCGATAAAGCCGATGACCTTGTTGGCGGTCGTGGCGTATGGATATACCCGGTCGGCCTCCCACCGCAAATCAACCCCGGCCAGCGCTTGTATCTCTTTGCGCTGCTTTTCGGAAAGCGAGCACTGCCTCTTTATCCACACGAACGACTTGCGTGAACGAATCTTCTTGCCAAGCACGCTCTTTGGCATCTGGAGATGCCTGGAGAGAACATCGGCCACCTGGCCGCGGGCTTTGATCTCATGCGGACGAATCGATACCGAGCACGAACGGATGCTCAGCGCCAGGGGCCTGCCGTTGCGGTCGAATATCCCGCCGCGAATCGGCGGCATCTCTCTCTTGACCTTCCACTGGGACCGGGCCTGGTCGCGATAGTGTTCGCGGGCGATCACCTGCACCTGGACGAGGCGGGCCCACAGGACGAGCGTCATCACCACGAACAAGGCGCCGACGAGGTATATGCGTGAATTCTTTTTCTTGGCCTTCTTCATAGCTTCGACTTGCCCGTCCTGTCACGAAGCGTGAATCGATACGGATCGATAACCGGAGAGCCCCGTTCCGTGAATTCGACCGGAATTGCAAAATCGCGGCCGGCATCGTCTACGGCGAAACGCCTGAGGCTGCCGTCGCGCGCTTCGACCATGCCGAGGACGGTCTCGCAGTAGTCCGACACGCGTGATCGGCACGACAGCGACAGGTAATCGCTGGTCAGACGGTTCAACCTTTCGCGGTGAACAGAACGCGCCTGCTTGATCTCGGCGATTTCCTGGGTGAGAACCCCGGTGTAGACCTGCGCGGACACGTAGCCGAGAAGCAAGATGGCGATGGTCGTATAGACCAGCAGGGTGACGCCGACGCTTGCATTGCCGGTAAGCGCGGTGATCAACAAGCTGCTGAACCGCCGATATGCAGGGGGTCTCTTTTTCAACTGGTCACACTCCTTATTTCTGCCGCCCGAGAGCACGGGCCGCCCGCAGGCCTGCGCTCCGCGATCGCGGATTGGCCCTTAGTTCCGTGGCGGATGGTCTAAGCAGCCGCCGGGTGAGAACCTCCAGCGTTGCCCGGTGCTGGCAAACACAGCGCGGAACCGCAGGGGGACAAAGACAGTCCGTCGATTCCCGTTTCAGGAACTCCTTGACCATTCGGTCCTCCAGTGAGTGGTAACTGATGATGACGAGACGCCCGTTCGGGCGCAGGTGGTCGAGCACGCCGAGCAGAAACGCTTCTAGGTTCTTGAGTTCTTCGTTGAGGGCGATGCGGATCGACTGGAACACCTTGCTGAGAAGCGCCGGTGACGGCCTGCCGGTCAGCGCGGCATCGACGGCACGTCTGAGGTCGAAGGTCGTTGACATCTCGCCGCCGTCCGCCGCCCGGCGGATCGATTTGGCGATGCGCGCGGCACCCCGAACCTCTCCGTACACTCTGAGGATCCGCGCCAGTTCCTCCACCGAGGCGTCTTCGATCAGGGACTTCGCCGTCGGCCCATCGGAACCCATTCGCATATCGAGCGGGCCGTCGTTGCCATGGCTGAATCCGCGGGAGCTCTCGTCGAGTTGCAGGCTGGAAACGCCAAGGTCCACGAGGATCCCGTCCGCGCCCGTGTCGTCCGCCAGCGCTCGCCCGGTATCGACGTAGCTGCCTTCGACGATGCGCACCCGCGACCCGTACGGCTCGAGGAGCCGGCGTGCACCCGCGAGCGCCCGGCTGTCGCGGTCGATGCCGATCAGCGACACATTGCTGTTTGCCTCGAGAATCGCCCTGGCGTGGCCACCGGCGCCCAGCGTGCAATCGAGTATTCGCCGTGACTCCGCGTGCAGGAGGCGTTTCAAGGTCTCGTTGACCATTACCGGCGTGTGAGCCATCGAAGACCTCCGCGCAAACGAATCATCGAGTAAACCCGTACCGGTGTGGAAATAATCCACGGACAAGGTCACAGACATCAAAAGGTCCGATCGTTCGTTTTCTTGAAAGCCTTTACCAAGTCGGGGTATTTTTTCTCCATGTGGTCACTTGCCCACACCTCGATATAGATCGCCATATTGATCACGGCCACGGTGCCGTCGAGACCGCACGCCTTCTTGATCCTGTGCGGAACCAGAATCCTGCCCCCTCCGTCGACGGTCGCCGTCTCTTTGGCGAGCATCGCGTAGCGAAACGTGTTCTTTTTCTCTTCGCTCCCCTCGTCCTCCCGCAGGCGCCGGCAGTAGAGCTCCCACTGAGCACGGGTGCGGATTTCGAGGTAGGGCAGGGCCGAGAAGTCGGGCAGGAGGAAGAGGACGTCGCCCTTCTTGATCTTGAACTCGCTGCGCACGTCCTTTGGGAGCAGGAAGCGGCCCTTCGGGTCGATCGACAGCACGGCCTTTTCGTTGAAGTAGTTATTCATATAAATAGCAAAATATCCGATTTAACGTTTGAAACCGAGCGAATTTGGGATTGACTCCCACAATGGACCAGAGAATAGGTGCTTTTTGGGAACCCGGTCAAGCTCAAAATCATGTTTTTGGGAAACCTGCTGTCGGGTCCGTTGGGTAGTACCTAACTAGTTATGATAATGTGGCTTATGGAAGCACGTGCCTTGGACGGCCCGTGGGGGGGGCGTGTGGGTGGAATAGAGTCAGCGGCCGGCGACAACGCAGACGGTCGCCGCAAGTCGTTTCAGGAGAGGGGTTTTCTCCAGCAGGAGTTCGGCGGCGCGGACCAGCGGGAACATCCGGTCGGGCGTGTTCTTGGTCACAAAGAGGAAATAGCTCACCCGCGTCCAGCGAAACCCTGCCTGCCGGAGATAACGGCAGATCGACCGCGCCGTGGCCGGCCGGTGATACTGGTAGGGGTGATACGCGGGGCGGTCGATGTCCGCGGCCGGATAGCACATGGTGGGTAATCGCCGTTTGAGCCACGGCAGATGGACGGCGAGTCGCTTGAATCCCTCCACGATGCCGTGGTAGTTCGGAGTGGACATGACGAGCTTCCCACCCGGCCGTAGCACGCGATGGCACTCGCGCAGGACCTGGCTGCGGTCGTCTTCGAATACGTGCTCGAACGCCTCCACCAGGGTGATGCCTTCGAAAGCGCCGTCATCGAACGGGAGCCTGGCCGCGTCGCCGCCGACCACCGGAAAGTCGATTCCGTTTTCCGCCGCGATACGCGACCCGACCTCGAATTGATCGACGACAAGATCCATACCGACCGCGCGCGCGCCGAGCGTGGCGAGCGCCATGACGTTATACCCCCAGGCCGATCCGATGTCCAACGTGGGCTGACCGGGCGTAACGTCGAGCCGGCGGTCCACCTCGTCGAAACGGCGCAGCGCCATGTGCCGGCGCGCCCTGGAACCGAGATACCAGTACCGCAGCAGGTCCGGCATCTCATCGGCCGCGAGCGAGTCCGGGATTCGTATATCGGGGAGCGTGATCCTAGCCATCTTCGACGGGCTCCAGACGGTACAGTGTATAGTAGAAGGGTCCCGGTTTCTTGATGCCCAGGTTGCGCACACGCGTCACGCGCAGAGCCTCGAAACGGTGGCCGTTGATAACGGAGCCATCGAAGCGTTCGGCGACCTTCACCCGGTCGATGAAATAGTCAACGCGCGGGTACGCCGGTATTCCAAGGTAAAGACCCCGATCCACGATTTCCTCGTAGGTGTAGCGCGCGCGCAGCCTCGCCGTAACGTCCTCGACGAGGCCGCCTAGGTCCAGTACGCGGCGGTGGGAATAGAACGCAAGATAGCCGATGTCAGCGGCCGCGACCACGGCGTCTGCCGGCGCATTGCGGTCGAGAAACGTGCCGAGTTCCTTGAGACCGTGTGTAAGGTCGCTCGAAAAAGCCCTCGAGGGCCCGACGACGACCTGAAAGTACAAGACGACGTTGAGCCCGACCGCGGCGAGTGTTACCGCTGCCGCCACCGCCCGCCGCCGCTGTCTCACCCACGCGAGAGCGCCCGAGCATTCATCCAGTGCCACATAACCGAGAACGACGACGAACGGGCTCGTGAGAAGCATGTAACGCGACAGCACTTGTATATCGAACACGGCGTACGCCAAAGGAAGGGTAACGATCCACGTGGCGAGAAACCGGGATTCCACCGACAAGACGCGGCTCTTCCTTTTCAAGACCACGACAGCGGCGATAATGAGAAGAACGGGGATCGCCTCGGCGCTGGCAACGATCTTCGCGATCGGGATCAGCTTTTCCAGCAGCACGACGGGGTTAAGGACGAGCCCGCCGCTCTTGGCACCGGCGGTGTTCGGCAGGAACGCGCCGATGTGCAGGCGGGCGAAAAGCAGCCACGGCACCAGCAGCGCCGCGTAGATGGCAACGGTCCTCACTACGCACGCGGCACGAACACGCCGGCGTTGCAGCAAAACCGTCCCCAGGTACACGGGCAGCAAGAGATACGCTTCCGGGCGGAGCAGCGAGGCGACGGCCATGAAGAAACCAAGTCTCCACGCGCGACGCTCGTCCTGGAACGCGCCCAGCGACGCGATTCCGGTCGCCGTCAACGCCGCGACCGCCGACGAGCTCTCCATGGCCAACGCCGTCCACCGCACCAGCCAGGCGTGGGCACCGAAGGCCAGCGTGCAGAGCCAGGCCATCCACGGCCCGAGACCCATCGCTCGCGCCAGCACGTATATGAGAACCACGGAAACGATACCGCCTAGCCAGGAGAGCACCCGGCTCGTGGCCATGAGGCGCTCGCCCCCACCGGCGAGCTTGCCGATCGCCGCGTGGGCCATTACCCACAGCGGGCTCGTGGTTCCGAACGACACCTCGCCCGGGTTAAAACTATACTCGCCCCGCGTGATGATGTTATTGGCGTACTGGATATGGATGTAGCCGTCGTCGGTGAAACCGCCCCAAAGAGGGAGCATCAACGACACGAACACAACCACTGGTACGACGGTTCCCCGGAGCCGATCTTTCAACTCGAATCTACTTCCGGTTGGCGGTAATGTGATCCAGGTAATCGGCGAGTTTCCCGGCATTCCCTTCCCTGGTGCAATCCGGGATCGTGGACAAATCATAGTCCCGGTCGAGCGAACCCCGCAGGTACTTCTCGTACATGCGACCGATCCGTTCCGCGATCTCCTGCTCGTCCTCCTGCCGGGCTACTTCGCCGCGTCCCAGCCGGCGGATGAGATCTCCCGCCTCGCCTTCGGGGGCCAGTGCGAGTATCGGGCGCCGCGCGCCGAGGTACTCGTACAGCTTGCCGGGAACGATACCCCGATACGCCGGGTCCACGTGTTTGAGCAAGAGAAGTATATGCGAGCGCCGTTCCATTTTCAACGACTCCGCATGTGTCACGCTGTCTCGAAACTCCACGATCGCCGACAGCCCAAGCGCATCCACGTAGCGGTCGTTCTCGCTCTCGCGCGGGCCCACAAATACGACGCGGCAGCGCTCTCGTGCCCCGGGATGGCTCTCGAGAAAAGCTCTCAAGCCACGCAGGAAAGGAACCGCGCTCCTCTTTTGTGTCAGCATGCCCGCGTGAAGGATCTGCAACTTCCCGGTCGCCGGCACCGAGCACTGCAACGCTTCGAACTTTTCGTGGTCGTAGCCGTTCGGTATCAGCCGGATCTCTTTCAAGTCGGCGTAGCGCTCGCGGAGGAGCCGTTCGTGCCAGCGGCTGGTGACGGCTACCGAAGCGGTCGTGCACACTTTCCTCTCGTGTCGCCGGTGCATCCATCGGTGGACCGGTGTCGGCGTGGGCAGCAGGTCCAGGTTCATCCAAGGATCGCGAAAGTCGGCGACCCACGGCAGCGCCGACAGGCCGTGCAGGCGGCGGCCCACCAGGTGGGCGGTTTCCGGCGGAGAGGTCGAGTAAATGGCGTCGAACTCCTGGCGCGCCAGGAGTCGCCGGCCCTCGCGAACCGCGAAGGGATACCAGCCGACGTACGTGTCGGGGATCAGAACCCACGCGCCGAGACGCCGCAGGAACGCGAACCGCCGGCTCGATCGAACCTGTGCCCTTGCCGGCGCCTTCGGTCTCAGGCGGGAAAGGACGAACTGCCCGCTCAACGAGTCGGTTCGATGCACGGCGCACGATGCGGGCACCTCCGCGACCAGTGTGTCGTCATCGATCCAGTATGAATCCGGCCGTGGTGAGAGCACCGTCGCCCTCCACCCGAACCGCTCCAGATACTTCACAAAACTCAACGGCCGGTGAACGCCCCCGCCGGCGCTTGGCGGGAAGAAGGGGACGATCATCAGGAGATGCTTTTTCGCGGCACCCTGCTTCATAACACCCCACGCACGAAGCGGATTCCCCTGCTCTCGAACATGGAGCACAGGGTATCCCGTTCTTCCGCCGTAAAAACGCTCATCTTGCGTATCAAACCCCTGAAGATGTACAGCCCCGCAGCAAAGAAAACGATCTTTACGAGCACGACGTAGACGCCAGGCACGCCCGGCACCACCATCCCCGTCAGCCAAACGGGCAGAAAAGCCACCGCGCCCGCGAACAGCAGCCGCAGGATCAACCCGGTGACGAAGCGCAGGCCGATTGCCAGGCTCGACAGGCGCAGCGCGACCAGCAACTGCAGCACGCAGGCACAAAGCTGCGCGAACCCGACGCCGACGAGCCCCAGGCTCGGAGCAAGAACGATCATCAGGGCCACGTAGGTAGCCGCCCAGCTGATGTCCGAAAACAGCGCTCCACGAACCTGATCGAGCGCTTTCATCACGGCAGTCAGGGGCGCGGTCACCGTAGTCGGCGGCAGGCACAGAGCGAGTATGATCAGCAGCGGCTCGGCGGCAAGATACTCCCCGCTCGCGATAACGAGCAAGATCTCCTTGGCGAAAAGGATTATGGCGAACGTCAGCAGCGCGGCCAGGGCCGAATTGAATTTGATGAAAATCCGGGTGGAACGCACGATCCCGGAGGTACGCCCTTCCGCTTGCAAACGGGTGATCTCGGGCTGGAAAGCCAGGTTGGACACGCCGAGCAACCGGTTGGCCAGCTTGCCCACGCGCGCGCCGATATGGAACAGGGCCAGAACCTCCAGAGTGAGCAATTGCGCCAGCAGATACCGATCCACGTCGGTGAACGCGAGCGCAACGAAACTCAGCGCGCTGGCCCAGGCCAGGTAGGGACGATACCCGTAGCCCTCACGACGTCCGCCGGCGCCCGGCGGGCGGTCCTTCGGCAGACGCAGCAGCGAAGAGAACAAGACCGGTACTCCCATGGCGAGCGTACCCATGTGAACGGTTCCAAAGATCTTGAAGAGCAATACCAGCGTCAGATGGTCGCGTTCGATGACCACCCACGTCAGCAGCGCCAGTTGCGAAATCGTCTCCAGAACCATCTGCGACCGCAGGCGCCGTAGTCCGTTCAAACCGCCGTACACGACCGTCTTCAGCATCACGCCAAGCGTCATCGCGTAGAACCACGCCAGCAGCTCCGTTCCCATGAAAGGAGTCTCTGTGAACGCGAGGAGCCAGGGGCGCAGCACATGAACCAGCGCGGCAAGGACGGCGAGGAGCAGGAGCGACGCCGCGACGCACCACGCGCTGAGGCGCAACGCGCGCTGTCGCTCTCCCTTCGATTCATGCTCCGGAAGGTAGCGAACCAGCAGCTGCGGCAGCCCGTTGGCGGCCACGATCGTCAATAACAGCGAGAAACCGCGCAGCGAGGCAAAGAGGCCAAACGTGTCCTTCGGCAGGAAATTCGCGAGGACCTTGACCTGGGCCAGGGTGATGAGCGTGGCCACGATCGTCTGCAGAACCAGCGCCACCGTGTTGGGCACAAACCGGGATTCGCCTCTCCGCTTCGTTGCTGGAGTAGTCATGGAATCAGCGTTTCGGCAGGTACTTCATTACGACGGAGGCGATTCTGCCACCCAGCGAACGCCAGCGAAGCGTCGTGTATGAGTAAGGTCGCCCCCCGATCGCCTCCTTGTACTCGATCAGCGACGCCGAGCCGAGGCTCGCCCCGAGGTTGTAAGAGCGGTACCCCTTTTCGCACGCCTCCTTGATACACCTCGCGTACAGCAGTGTGCCGGCCTGGGTGCCGCGGCTGCTCTCTGCCGTTACCCCGTTCCAGGCGATGATCGTGTCTTTGAAGTAAAAATTCAGGTGTCCACCGAGCAGCGTATCATCCTTCCAGGCGAGAAACAATTTCACGTTTTCGCCCCCGCGTTCGAAGAGATCGACGAAGAGCGCTTCCGGGTAGCGCACCGGCTGGCGCCACACATCCGACTTCTGCAGGTATATCGCGTGGTAACGCCGGACGTCGTCGGCCGACGCCGCTTCCCGGACCGCCAGGCCCTCTCTTTCGGCTTTCCGGGTTTGACGGCGTTTCGATTTTTCGAATCGGCTGGACCACAGCTCCGCGAACCCGGGCTCGAGGTCCAGCACGTGCGTGGTCTCGGCACTCCGCTTCAACCCCTGCGCCGGCAGACGCCCCCGAAAATCCACGAGCCCGACCTCGTGTACGCCGCCCTCGCCCTTCAAAGCGATCAGCGCTTCCAGCAGCTTCCGTTCCACATCGGGATCGCCGAGCGTAACCGGGCCCCCGTAGGTCCCGAACGGCAGCGACCACAAACGCCGCGCGGATCCCCGGCGGATCTCGAAGAACGGCAGGTACCCGAACACGGTGCCGGACTCAACGGCCACGATGACGCGCAGGCGCAGGGAGGGATAGGCGTGTGCCAGGCATTGCAGCCACACCGCCGTGTGGTAGAACGTCGCTTCATTGGATTGCCGGGCCAGGTCGTCGAGCCCGCGGGGAAAATGATCGAGAATGTCTATTCGCATTACTTTGCGTAGAAGGCGGCGATCCGGACCAGGGCGTCCACGACGTCGTCGGCGTCCCCGTCCCCCATGTCGGGAAAAATCGGGAGAGAAATGCTTCTCGAAAAATAGTCCTCGCAGCGCGGGTAGTCGGCCGGATTCGCGCCGCAGGACCGGAAGAACGCGTGCCTGTATACCGGAATGAAATGCACCGAGCTGCCGATCCTCTCCGCCGCGAGCGCGCGGATGAAACGCTCCCGGTCGATGGTGAGCCGATCGAGGTTCAGCAAGAGCACGAAGAGATGCCAGGTGTGCGAATTACCGGAGGCGGTTCGAGGCACCGTGAAGTACGGCGACTCCTGCAGCCGCGCCAGCATCCGTTCCGCGACGTGCCGCCTCTTTTGCAGGAGATCATCGATCTTTCTCAGTTGGGAACGGCCCAGCGATGAGAGAATGTCGCTCAGGTTGAACTTGTATCCCGCCTCCTCCACGTCGTAGTACCAGGATCCGCGTTCGGTGTACCGGGCCCAGCTATCCGTCGACATGCCGTGGTACGACAACCGGCGCACGGCGGCGGCCAGCGCGTCGTCGTCGGTGGACACGCAACCGCCCTCGCCGCAGGTGAGGTTTTTGGTCGCATAGAAACTGAAGGTCGTCGCGCGCCCGAACAGGCCGATTTTCTTCCCGCCCACTTCGGCCCCGAAACCGTGCGCGGCATCCTCGATCACCGGGATTCCGGCCGCACCGGCCAGGGAAAGTATGTCGGCGATCCTGCAGGCCTGGCCGCCCAGGTGAACCGGCAGGTAAGCCCGCGTTCTCGGCGTCGTTTTCCGTTCGAACTGGGCGGGCGCGGGTCCGAACGTCTCCATCTCGATGTCCGCCAGGACCGGCGTGGCGCCGGCATGAACGATCGCGTGTACCGTCGAGGTGAAGGTAAGCGCGGACGTTACGACCTCATCGCCGGGACCGACGCCCAGCGCTTTCAAGGCCAGTAGCATGGCGGCGCTGCAAGAGCCGACGGCCACCACGTTGCGCGCGCCGAGATAGTCCCGCAATTCGTCCTCGAAGGATGCCGTTTGCGGCCCCAGTGTCAGCCAACCGGACCGCAGCGTAGCGGCAACGCTTTCCACGTCCTGCTCGTCTATCGACGGACGGAAAAACGGCAGGAATTCGTCGCGGATGGGTGTCCCGCCGGCGATCGCCGGCACTTTGTCGGTACTGCCTGCCATGTAGTTGCTCGAATCGGGGTTCGTGTGTCAACGGTGCGCGAGCAGCGCGTCGGGGATGATCGAACCCAGGAATTCCCTGATGCCGGGGCCGTCTCCCCTGCGTGCCAGCTCTTCCAGCCGCACGAGCGTCGATGAAAGATCCCATCCCTCGGGAAGCGCCGGGTGGGCCGTCAATATGTACTCGTGCGAGGAATCTTCGAGCGCTTCCCCATCGACCACGAGGTCCTCGTGCAGCTTTTCCCCGCCGCGAAGCCCGGTAATCTTGATCGGCACGTCTATCTCCGGTCGCAGACCGTGCAACGCGATCAGGTCCTTTGCCATCTCGATGATCTTGATCGGCGTCCCCATTCGCAGGATGAATATCTCCCCGCCCTTCGCCATCACGGACGCCTGTACCACCAGCATGCAGGCCTCCCTCGTCGTCATGAAGAACCGCGTCGCCTCGGGATCGCTTACCGTCACCGGCCCTCCGGCGTGAATCTGCCTCATAAAGAGCGGCACGACGCTGCCGCGGCTCCCCAGGACGTTGCCGAAGCGGACGGTGGCCAGGCGAAGGTCATTCTGGCCGGTCGCGTTATCCAGCATCAGATATTCGGCGAGGCGTTTGGTCGCCCCCATCACGCCCATCGGCCGAACCGCCTTATCGGTGGAAAGCATGACCAGGCGCCTCGCGCCTGCCTCGCGACAAGCACGGATGATGTTCGCCGTGCCGAACACGTTGTTCTTCACGGCCTCCTCCGGGAACGCCTCCATGTAGTGTACGTGCTTGTGCGCCGCCGCGTGATACACGAACTCGGGCTTCATGCGTTCGAGGGTATGCATCAGGCCATCCCGGTCCCTTATGTCTCCGATCACCGAGCGGACGGGAAGCTCGGGGCATGCGAGGCGCATCTGTTCTTCGATTTCGTAGATCTGGTTCTCGCCGCGGCCGAACAACTGTAGTTCGCCCAGGTCGAACCGCCCCAACTGGCGGCATATCTCGCCTCCGATCGATCCCCCCGCGCCGGTCACCATGACCCGCCGCCCCGCCAGCGCCCCCGCGATCATCTCCTCGTCAAACTCCACCGTCTCCCGCCCCAGCAGGTCTTCGGGGTGAACCTCTCGCACCTGGTCGAGATGGACGGACCCGCGGATGATCTCGATGAGGCCGGGAACGATCTTGAAATCGACCCCCGCGTCCCGGCACAGGGCCACCGCGCGCCGGATGAAATCACGCGATTCCGACGGCACCGCGATGATCACCTCGTCGATCCGCTTGAGCTTCGCCTCCTCCGGCAGCCGGTCGCTCGAGCCGAGCACGGGAACGTCTTCCACGGTCTTGCCGTGCAGCCGCGGGTCATCGTCCAGAAACCCGACGACTTCCAGCTCACTTTCGGGGTGGGCGGCGACCTCGCGGACGATCATGCAGCCCGCTTCGCCGGCGCCGATTATCATCACTCTTCTTGCCATGTGGATCGCTTCCCGCCTACTGAATCAGCGACACGCGCTTGATCAGCGTACCGGAACCGTCGCTGATGCGAACGAGGTAAACACCGCTGGCCGCGAGCAGACCCGCGTCCGTCTTGAGGTCCCAGACCACGTCTTCCGAGTTGGAGACGTTCGGCTCCTCGTGCACCAGTTCCCCCTCGAGAGTGTAGATTCTAACGCTCACCGGAGAATTGACATTGAAAATCTTGAGGGTACGGTGACCACGGCTCGCGAGGATCGGGTTCGGGTACACGTACACGGTGGAAAGCACCGTCGCCTGCGGCTCCAGCGAGGCCAAGTCCAGGATGGACAACCCACCGTTGGTGGCGATGAAGAGCCGGTTCTGCGTAGGATGCAGGGCCAGCGCGTTGCACGAGGCGTCGACGATCGGCGAGACCGCATCGACGGGCACAAAAAGGCTCAACTGCTCCTGCCACACCGCCGCGGTCGTGAACGAAGCGATGTCGCTCTCGTCGAAGAAGTTGATCCGGTTCAGGCCCAACTCCGTCGCCACCCAAAGGTTGTTGTCCCGGTCCAGCACGAGGTCCCGCACTACATTGCCGAGCAGCCCCGTGCCGAAACCGCGGTCGGCGACGATGGGCGTGGGCCGAAGGCTGCCTTCCCACCTGTAGAGACCGGCGCTGGTGCCGATCCACAACACGCCGTCGTCACGCAGCGCCAGCGACAAGATATCCGCCGTCGAAGAGAACTCGTTTAGCTTGCCGATCTCTCCGATCGTCAGCCACGCGTCGTTTCCGAGGTCGAAAAGGTCGGCTTCCTGGTAACCGTTGGTGAACCACCTCTGGACACCGAACGTCTTCAGCGCCACGAACACTTCACCGAAGGGACCGAACGCGACATCGGTAATATCTCCCGACTTCATGGCGGCGTTGGTACCCGTCGTATCGGTCGTCAGCGGATTGACCTGGCGCCACGCCGTGCGAGCCTGGTTGAAGATATTGATACCCCACCAACCCGCGGCCGCCTCGACTTCGTCGGACAGGAACCAGATATTTCCGCCTGGATCTTCCCTCGCCCCGACGTTCCTGAGCGAGCCGAGTCCATCGCCACCGCCCGAACCGATCGAGTGATGGACCCAGACGTCGTTGGACACGTCGAGGTCGAGCCCGTCGCGAAGCTCGTCCAGGGGTTTGGGCGTCGCCGAGAACGACAGGGTGCTGAACCACTTCGACCCCTGCGAATCGGCCAGGAACGCGAGGTTGGTGAAGCGGTTGGTGAGGTTCACATCACCGGAAGCGCTGTTGTAATTGAGCCACACGCCGGAGGGATGAAGCTTGCCGACACCGAAGCTGGCGCTGGACGCCCACAACGAACGGTCCACGTCGAACGACAGACGCGTAATGACGTTCATCGGCGGGCCGTTGACCTGGAAATTCTTCAGGTTGACGCCGTCGAGCCATATCAGGTGGCCGCCACGGCGCTCGGCCACCGCTTCCGAGACACCGACGTACACGCTGCCGTCGGGCATCGGCTGCAGCCCACGGACTTCCGCCTTGTTGCTGTTGATCGTGTATTTTGTATAAATGGAGAAGACGCTTTGGGCGGTCCAGCCGCTGCCGTCGTTCTGGTAGACCCGCTGGCGGGTGCCGGCCCAAAGCCGTTGGCCGTCGAAGCGCATCGAGAAAACCGGCTCGCCGCTGAGGCCCTCGCTTACCCACATACTATCGGCGGGATTGAAGCGGGCTACCCCGTTCGCCGTGCCCGCCCACACCGCGGTGTCGGCCCGCACGAGCGAATGGACCGCCGGCGCAGGCAGCCCGTTCGAAAACTCTGTTATGAAACCCAGGTCGTCGAGAAACGCGACACCCGCCATCGTCGCTATCCACACGCGGTCGCCGTCCGCCAGCACGGCGTTGACCTCGTCACTGGGCAGGCCATTACCGGCGAAAAACCTCTGCCCGGGAAACCCCTGCACGATCAGGCCCGCGCCCACCTTCGAGCCGTAGACGATCGTGTCCCCCCAGGCGGTGAGGCTCGTGATGCGATCGTCCGCCAATCCGTTGAAAAGCCTGGTAAGCGGCCTGACGTCGATGCCGGCGGCCACGAAATCCACCTCGGCGACGCCAGAGTTTTCCGTCCCGACCCACAGGCTGCCCGCGTTGTCGAAGACGAGGGCGGTGAGAAAATTGGACGGCAAACCCGACACGCTGGTGAACTGGTCGAACGACGAATCGGCGGGCGTGAAGATCAGAAGGCCGCCGTTGCTGGCGATATACAGCTCACCGTTCCGAAGTACGATCCCGGATATCAGGCTCGGATCGACATGGCTCTGCCACGCGCCCTGCTGCGCCGCGGTGGCGCCCGCCGACGCGGCGAGCAGACACAGGCCTATCACGGCACAGGTCGCCTTCTTGTTCTGTACGCGTATCATGCGAGAGATCTCGTCCCTATTGCCGGGTCGCGCTTTCGATGTCGAGTCGCCTGTTCTTTCCGAGCACCAGGTTGCCGGATGTCACCACGAGAAGCTTCAGGTCGGCTGCGAAAGACCAGTTTCTCGTATAGTTCGCGTCCTGCGCCAGCAGCTTCTCCACGGAAACATTGGAGTTTCCGCCGACGCGCCAGTAACCCGTAACGCCCGGGCGAACATCGAAACGGAATCCCGCAGCGGTTTCCAGCAGTTCCGCGTCCCGAGACGGCAGGGGATAAGGACCCACCATGCTCATTCTTCCGACTAAGACCAACCAAAAGAGGGGCAGGTTGACAATATCAGAGGGACCGTTCGTACTCCTGGTTCCGGCTAAGGGTAATATGAAGGGCTTACCACCCAGCCCCAGCCTTTCATCTCTCGAGAAAGGCATCCGCCCACGCACCATGGCATAGAGGGAGTATACCACAAAAAAAAGGGCCGACACCAAGAGAAAAACCGCCGCCAGCACCACGTCCAGGAGCCTCTTGGCGGCCCGGTCGAGCGCGTAGCGCGTATCCCTCGGATAGGCGATGACGGGACGGCCGGCGAGGTCCCCGACGGTGGCCTGCTGGATGACCAGCCCCGAATAGTCCGTGACGACGCTGACGTCCACGACCTGCCGCCGGCCCAGCATCACGAACTCCGCCAGGCGCTCGCTGGGCACGGCGTCGTGCAGAAATATCAGCTCCTGTACCCGGAAGCGATCGATGATCTCTCCCAGCTCCGCCAGACCACCCAGGCTGCGGCCCGCCCCGCCATCCTCGTCGGCCCCTGTGCCGACGATGCCGACGACATCCATGCCCAGGGCGGCCTCGTTCGACAACGCCACCTCCAGTTCTCTCGCGCCGGCCGGCGGGCCGACGATACATACCCTTTTCAGGTCTATCTTCTGCGCGATCAGCCGCCGGTGCGCCGCGCGAATGGCCGAGCGCAAACCCCAATCGTACAGTATGGAAAACGCGGCCAGAAACGTGACGACCATACGCGAGTAGGTGCGGATCTGCCCCAGGTACGTGCTGGCCATGAGCAGCACGGACGCCAGCACGATCGCCCTGCCGATGTCAAAAAGCTCGTCCACACCGGTCGTGTCCCGTCGGACACGGTAGAGCCCGCTGGCGAAGTATGTAAACACGAAGAGCAGGTTCTCGAAGACGACGAAACCTCCGTACGCTCCGACCGGGAAAATCGGATTGGGAAATACGTCGCTCGCGATGACCCGCAGATAGTAGGCGGACAAGAAGGCCAGGTTGAAGGCGATGACGTCCACGGCCAGGAAAAGCAGTATCTTGACGGCCTCGCGATATCTCTTGAGAAAATACAGGACGAAACTCCACTTCTCGTAGTAGCGGATCAAACTTGCCAGATGCAGTACGAACGTCCGGTTGATGACAGAGTGTGCGCTTTCCCTCGCGTAGTCATGGACCACGACGGCATGCGGATTGTAGTAGACCCCCCACCCCTTCTGCCGCATCCGGTAACACCAATCGACGTCTTCGAAATAGAGGAAAAAGCGCTCGTCCAGCAGCCCCACGGACTGCACGGCCTTCCGCCGCACGAGCATACAGGCACCCAGTACCCAATCCACCTGTCTCGTGCTCTCGTGGTCGAAATCAAGCATGAGGTGGTCGGCCACCGATTTCGACCTTCGGAAGATCTTCCCGAGAAACGTCCGCCGCAGCAGGAGCACTTTCCAGTTGTAGAAACGCCGGCACGAGTACTGGAGGTTTCCGTCGTGAAACACCATCCGGGGGCCGACGATTCCCGCGTCCGGCGTGCTCTCCATGAATCCGAGCAATTTCTCGATCGCCTCCTCGCGAAGCACGGTGTCGGGGTTGAGAATCAGGAAATACCGGCCCCGCGATTCCCGGATGCCGGTGTTCATTCCCCTGGAAAACCCGAGGTTCTCCTTGCAGGAGATCAGCCTCACCCACGGATTCTTCTCGCGCACCTTTGTCGCCGTTCCATCCGCGCTCGCGTTGTCGACGACGATGACCTCCATATTGGCGAATACGCTCTGGCGCTTCAGCGATTCGAGGCAGGGCTCCAGCACTGAACAGCTGTTGTAACTGACGATTATTACGGAGACATCCACGGGAATCAGTTCTTGCGGAAAACCTGCACTAGTGAGTCGATCCGGAGTTTCCACACGAGGAACACCGCCTCCCAGATAATGCGACGCGACATCTTGGAGGACCCCTCGGTACGGTCCACGAACACGATGGGGATTTCCCGGATCCTGAACCCCCTCCTCCACGCGTGGTAATTCATCTCGATCTGAAACGAATACCCGTCGCTCTTGATTTCGTCCAGGGGCAGGCTCTCGAGAACCTCGCGCCGGAAACACTTGAAGCCGCCGGTCGCGTCCTTGATCGGCATGCCGGTGACGATGCGCGTATAGATGTTCGCCCCGACGCTGAGGAATAGCCGCGACAGAGGCCAGTTCATGACCGCTATCCCGTGCAGGTACCGGGAACCGAGGACCAGGTCGTTTTCCTTGATCGCCTCGAGGAAGCCCGGCAGCGCCTCCGGGTCGTGGGACAAATCCGCGTCCATCTCGAAAATATACCTGGCCTCGGTATTCTCCAGCGCCCACTTGAATCCCGCTATATAGGCGCTGCCCAACCCCAGCTTGTCGGGTCTGTGAATAACGTGAACGGAATGATCCTTTTTGCTGAGACCTTCGACGAATTCCCCCGTGCCATCCGGCGAATTGTCGTCCACGACCAGGACGCCGAGGCCCCGATCGAGCCCGTGGATTTTCTGAATGACGCTCTCTATGTTGGCTCGTTCGTTATACGTGGGAATTATGATGAGCGCGTCCACGTTCCTCCACCTCGCATCCTGACGGCCAGGGAAAACAACAGCACGGTCAAGGCGACCACGAACGTCACCACCGACACGGAGAGCGATCGCTTGAGAAGCGATGAATCGTACCGGAAAACGACTTCGTGATCCCCCTCCGGAAGGGCGACGCCCCGCAGTATATGGTCCGCACGCATAACCTCGCCCTCGCGTCCATCGATGGAAACCTTCCACGCGGGGTAGAATATCTCGCTCAGGACCAATATAGCAGGCGAGGCAAGGCTGGCGTCTATCCGAATCTCGTTGAAGCCGTACTTGCGTATGCTCGCCGTCGCACCCTCCCTGGACCGCGGCTCGATCGCCGGCTGCCGGTCGAGCAGCGCCTCGCGGGACGTGTCTATGTCCCGTCCCGAACCGAGCAGCGCCAGCTCACGGTCCCCGGGCACCACCCGGTACCGGTCGACAAAGAAAACCCGATCGAGCGCCCTCGGATTCTGGTAGACGATTCGCCGTTCGCCGCGATAATTCGTCCCTTCCCACACCTGCTTGTAGAGGGGATTCTCAGGCAGCGGTGTCGCCAGCACGAGGTACTTGACGTTGAGCATGTCGATGATACCCGAGTTGCCCGCGGGAAACGCCGTTCCCAGCACTTGCAGAAACTCCTCGTATATCGACAGTTTGGCCGGGTGGTAGCCACCGATCGATGAGATACCGAAATTCATGTAGCGGTTCGTCCTGAAATCACGCTCCACCGGAATCGACGGGTGTGTCATTGGAAAGACACGGTACAGGCTCTTGTCCTGCTGGAGAAA
Source organism: Candidatus Krumholzibacteriia bacterium (assembly GCA_046754105.1). Lineage (GTDB taxonomy): Bacteria > Krumholzibacteriota > Krumholzibacteriia > WVZY01 > WVZY01 > JAZGDW01. The sequence goes on along the minus strand of JBHHVD010000011.1, from coordinate 20,960 downwards.
GTTGACAACCCCGTCCGGCTGCAAGAACCGGTCGCGTTCGCTCTTGTCCTTGATGATTCGTTGCGCGCCGGGAAAAAGCGTCTGGGGGCGGAGAATGTACCGGTCGATCGCAAACAAATCGACAGTGGCGATTCCTGCTATCAACACGACGAGTATCGCGGCTTTGAGATAGCGCTTGTAGTACGCCAGCAGCAGCCCGAAAACAGCGAAGAGTATGAACGAGAGCTTGATGAGATCCTTGTGCAGGTGATCCGCAGTGAAACGGGCGTAGGCGGCCTGCTCGCTCACCGACCTTACAAATTTCAGTTTTGGAGCAATGGCCCCGGCATACCCGTTGAGCCAATAGTCCCTCGTCACGAGTGCCACGACGAGCATCACCGCGGCGATGATCAAACCTCGCAGGGTCCAGCGGCTTCCCGCCGCCGGTTCTACACGCAATACGGCCGCGAGTCCGACGGCGAACAGCAACACCATGGCGAACTGCTGAACGATCAGGATCATCACCGGCACGCGAAACTTGTTGAAAAACGGTAACCAGTGAAACAGGGGGTCGTACAGGATGGGGACATACTTGCCGAAGGCAACCACCGTTGACAGCACGACGATAAAAAGCAGGAAGCGCACGTAGCGCGTCTTGACCAGGAGCGTGGCCGCAACCGCGAACAGGAACACGACGATCCCGACGTAGTTTGGGTAGTCCGTAAAGGGCATGTGACCGTAGTACGTCGGCACCCCAAAACCGAAGGAGAAGGGAACGACGAACGTGAGCATTTCGGAAGGATGCAGGCTCCACGAGGTGGCATAGTCGTACTCGAGGCCGCCGCCCGCGGCCGCGCCGCGTATCGAGTACTGGGCGTAATCGTGAACCGGAGCAAAAAGCACCGCGCTGGAAGCCAACGCCGCCGCGATAACGACGCCGAACACGAGCGAGGCCGCGGCAACGTTTACCAAAGCCGTCTTCCGGGCACTCCAGATCGTCTTGTGGAAGAGCTCCACGTGCGGGCCTCCCTCCGTCCCGTTCCTGCCCCGGAAGCCGTCCCGGATCTGAAGCACGCCGAAGAACAGCAAGTGCAGGCCGAGCAGCGCCATGGTGTAGTAGCAAATCTGCAGGTGCGCTCTCAGCATTTGAAAGCCCAACACGATGACGAGCAGGCTCGCATTGATCAGCACCCCCCTTCCCCTCCACAATCGATCCCACAACAGCAGCGCGAAGGGGATGAACGCCACCGCGATGGCCTGGCTGCCGTGGCCGTGTGCCCCCACCGCCACGTGGTTCGGCATCCACATCATCAGCACTCCCGCGCCCGCCGCTATGAGATAATGAACCCCCCGTTCCATCAGGAGAACGCACACGCCGATACCGAGCATGAGAATGTGAAACAGCAGCCACGTGAAGTTGGGAAAGCCCACGTACTTGACGAGGAAATTCGTCACGACGCTCAACGGATAGACGTACGGTGTGTAGGAGAGGCTCTCGTAGCTCGGCATCCCGGCATACAGGTAGGGGTTCCACAACGGGTAGATGCCCTTTGCTTCCATCTCGTGCTTGATCGGGGTCCCGAAGCTGGCAGCGGCCTCCACATCGCCGGCGTGCATGACCTTATTCTGAAAGACCAGTTCCGGATACAGCACGCAGACCGCCATGACGAGTACGAACACGGCAGCCAGGATCTGATACCGCAGCGCAGGCGTCGGGCCGAGGGAACCGTCCAGCGCGACCGGAGCCGTCGCGGTTTTCTTTTTCTTTTTCTTAGCTGCCATGGCTATCCCTCGAATCATAACACGGCGCGCCGTGCACCGTGAATCCCGGAATCCAATCCGGCATCGCTGCGACCTAACGACTCAGCTCGACCAGCGCTTCCTTGCACGCGGCCCACGAGAAGCGGGCCCTGGCCGCGGCGACGCCGCGTTGCATCGGCTCACCCATGTTTTCCAGAAAGAACCGGCTGATGGCGCGAGCGAGCGCGTCCGGGTCGCGCGGAGGCACGACGAAACCGGTAACCCCGTCCTCCACCACGTCCGGAAGCCCCCCAACGGCCGTAACGATGACCGGCTTGTCGAAACCGTAGGCGATCTGTGTGATTCCGCTTTGGGTCGCGGAGAGGTACGGTAGAACGACGAGATCGCACGCGCGAAAGTACGTCTCCACTTCCTCATCCGGAACGTACCGGTCGACCACGCGCACGTGGCTCTCGATACTCAATTCTCTTATCCGGTCGAGGTGCGGTTGCTTGTCCTCGTAGAATTCCCCGACGATGAGAAGCGTCGTCTGCAGCTGCCGGACGCCGGAGGCGAACGCGTCGATGAGGAGACGCAGCCCCTTGTACGGCCGGACGAGTCCGAAGAAGAGAATGACCCGTCCGTCCACGGCGAGCTGCTTTCGCGCATCCTCTCGCGTGCACCTGCCGCGGTTGAAGAAGTCGTAGACAGGATGCGGCCTCACGGCGACCCGCGCCCCCGGCTTCAGTCTCAGCAGGTCGCGCTTGTCCTGCTGCGACTGGACGAGAAAGTGGTTTACCTGCGCGTAGCCCAACCTGGTCAGGATTCTGTCCAGCGGTGAGGACTCGTGCGGGAGAACGTTGTGGCACAGGAAAACGACTCGCGCACGTGGCCTTCGCTTCGCGAAAAACGTGATCGTCGCGTATGCGGCTGCAAAAAACGGGTGCCACCAGGTGAAGACGACGAGGTCCGGCTCGAAGCGCGCGATCGTCCGCGCCGTCCGCCACCAGGTAAACGGGTTGATCGAATCGATCACCCGCACGGATTCGACGTCCGGGGGAGAACCCCCGTCGTCGAACTGGGTCTTGCCGGGGAAAAAAACCGACGGATAGAGCCGCGTAAAGCTCGCAACCAGCACCTGCCAGTCGCGTGCGAACTCGGCCGCCAGCAAACCGGTGAAGTGGGCGATTCCACCCCGATACGGATGCACGGGGCCCACCAGGCACACCTTGTTCGTCATACCGAGTTCTTGCTCCCCAGCACGCCGGTCCTGGCGCCACTGGTGAGATGCGCCTTGAGCGCGTAGCTCGTTTCCTGTCCGATCCTCGCCGAGATCATTTCCGCCAACAGCCCGATCGATCCGATCTGAAGCGCAACGATAATCAAGACGAATCCGGCCAGCATGATCGGGCGGACGTGCAAACCCGCGCCGCCGACGTAGCGCACCAGGAAATAAAGCTGTGGAATGCCACCCAGCACGAAGAGGACAAACGCGATACGTCCGAAGAAGTGCAAGGGACTCATGGCCCGGCGCGCGATGAACATAACGGTGATAAGGTCGAAGAATCCGTTCAGAAAGCGCTCACCCCCGTACTTGCTCTTTCCGTATTTTCGTTTGGAATGGCGAACCCGAAGCTCCTCCACCCGAAACCCCTGCCAGCCGGCCAGAACCGGAACATACCGGTGCAGTTCGCCGTATATCGAGATCGCCTGCACGACCTCGGTCCGGTAGGCCTTCAGCCCGCAGTTGAAGTCATGTAGTTTGAGCCCGCTGACGAGCGCCGTCACGCCGTTGAAGAGCTTCGACGGGATCGTTTTCGTCCATGGGTCCCTACGGTCCTGCTTCCACCCCGATACGAGGTCGGCACCGTCCCGGATCTTCTTGAGCAGGGCGGGTATTTCGTCTGGATCGTCCTGCAGGTCGGCGTCGATGGTGACCACGTAGTCGCCCCTCACCTCCCTGAAAGCGGTAGAGAGGGCAGCAGATTTGCCGTAGTTCCGCCTGAAACTGATGACGTTGACTCGCGGAGATCGCTCGTGGAGTTCGCGCAGGATGAGAAGCGACTTGTCGACGCTGCCGTCGTCGACGAACACGTATTCGTACTCTTCGCCGATACCCGACATGACGTCCTCCAGCCGGTCGAACAGCTCGCGCAGGCTTCCTTCCTCGTTGTACAACGGTATCACGACCGAAATCATCGGCGACTCCTCAATAACCCGGGACCGCGCCGTGCAACGAGCGGATCCACTCGACTTCCAGATGGATCGATTCCTCCAGGCTCGCCTTCGGCGCATAACCGAGCTGACCGGCGGCCAGCGAAATGTCCGCGTAGGTGTGGCTTACGTCCCCCTTGACGGCGTCGGCGTACCGCACCTCCGACTTCTCCGGCAGGGCGTCCAGGAGGACGTCCAGGACGCCGTTCAACGTTATCCGCGATCCGCCTCCGATGTTGAATACGGTCTCGGCACCATCGTAGGTCATCGCGAGGAGATTGGCCCGTACTATATCAGAGACGAAGGTAAAATCCCGCGTCTGCGTGCCGTTGCCATATATCTCGATCGGACGGCCGCAGAGCGCGTTTTTGATAAACTTGTGGAACGCCATGTCGGCCCGCTGCCTCGGCCCGAAAACCGTGAAGTATCTCAGCGAGACCACCGGCAACCCGTAGTTCTGCCGGTACAGCAGGCAGAGCGCCTCGCCGGAGAGTTTTGTCACGCCGTACGGCGACAGCGGTCTCGTCGGGTGTGATTCCGCCATGGGCAGCTGCGCCGTCTCCCCGTAGACCGAACTGGACCCGGCGTACAGGAAGCGCTTGACGCCACCGCCGCGGCACGCCTCGCACAGACGATGTGTCGCGCGAATGTTCGCGTCCACGTACTCGTCGAACCTCTCGTGCCAGCTGTCTCGAACACCGGGCTGTGCCGCCTGGTGAAACACGTAGTCCGCGTCTTCGACCGCCGCGGCGAGGTTCATGTCGGTCAGCGACGCCTCGATCAGCTTGAATCGGTCGTTCCCCCGCAAACCGGAAATATTGCGTTTCTTGATGAGAACGTCGTAGTTCGAGGTGAAGCAATCGATCCCGACCACCTCATGGCCGTCGTCGAGCAGCGCCTCGCACAGATGCGAACCGATGAAGCCAGCGGCGCCCGTCACAATTACTTTCTCTGACATGTTCTTGCGCGCGTGCTATCGCCCGTCCGGCGCCGGTTCCGTCGTTTGAGCGGCGGGGTTCCTGAGGCTCTCCAGCGCCTTGCGCAGCGCGTCGTCGTTGGGGTGCCGCGCCAGCCAGTTTTCGACGTAGTTGACCGCCCGCGGCGTCTCGTTGAACCGCATCAGCATCCCCACGATGCTGAGCACTGCGTCCCGGTGATCCGGGTCTCTGCGGATCAGGCGGTCTAGGACGTTTATCGCACTCGGCAGATCATCGATGCGCTCGTAGATACCCGCCTGCCGGTACAGAAGATCCACTCGTTCGGGCCTGCGTGCCACCTGCTCATCGTAGTACGTGATCGCCTTCGCCGTGTCGCCACACTCGAGATAATACCATCCCAGCCAGTTTGCCACCGGATCGAGGTTCGGCGATATTTCCTGGGCGACTTCCAGGTTCTTCACGGCGCCTGCGCAATCATCATCCTGCCCCTTGATGAACCCCAGCTGCGTGAAGGCGGCCGCGTAGTTCTGCACCAGGCGGTGGACGAACGGCGGCTGGTAGGTGGACTCGTCCCGCTTCCAGTTCTCGTCCAGCAGCCCCTGCCAGCTGAACTTGTTCCAGATATTGTCCTCGAGCTTCGCCGCGTTGATCATGTTCTTACCCTTCTTGGGCACGACGCGGTAGGCCAGGCCTTCCATCTCGATGATCTCCCGGTACGGTGTGTAGATGTCAGGGGGGATGGTGACGGCAAAATAGATGGGACGGTTTCGCGAGACGTTTTGCAGGATGTGATAGACGCCCTGGTCACGGACCAGCACCCAACCGTCCTCCGTCCGTATCGGCCGCAGGCGGTCGAGTTCCTCGTCCGTCCACTGGATACTCAGCCGCGGCTCGTTGTCGCGCAGCTGCCGCAGGTACCACGGCGTATTCAGGAGACTGAGGTTTACCACCCGGACATCCGTGCGGTACTTCTCCACTTCCTGTATGTACCACAACGGAAACGTGTCGTTGTCGCCGTTGGTGAAAATCACCGAGTTCGGTTCGAGCCCGACGAGCATGTTCTTCGCGTACTCCCGGCACACGTAATCGTCCGAGCGATCGTGTGTGTGTGCATGATTTCGCGCGGTAAGAATCGGCAGGGCGACAAAAACCATCGATGCGATCGCCACCGGTGCCGTGACGCTCAATTGTCTCAGCCGGACGAACTTCTTCAACTCGGTGAGCAGGCTGCCGACGCCGATGCCGATAAAAACGGCGAAGTAGTAGAAGGCGGGCGAATAAAAGTAATCCCTTTCACGCACCTCTGCGTCCGAAAAATTGAGATAGACGATCATTCCCACGCTGACCACTATCAAGGTCGCGAAGAGCATGATGAACGTCTTCTTGTGCTTTGCGTAATGATCGACCATTCCCCAGACGCCGAGCGCCAGGGGGACTACCGACCCTGCGTTCAGCTTGCCGATGTAGAACGACAGTATCTGGAACTGGTTTTGAAAGTAATCGTTGAAGTGCTGCAGCTGGAAACCGAAGCTGGCTTTTCTGGCCAGAACGTTCGGCGGCGGATACTGCTCGCGCCGCAGCACGGCATAGAGGTTGTCCCACGTTTCCGGGTCCGCCTCGTCGATGAACGGGTTGTGTCCCGAACGGATGTACAGATAGATATGGACGGAAATACCGAGTATGAACAGTCCCGTGCAAACCGCCGCGAAACGGGACCTGGAACTCAGGTTGGTGTAGGCCAGCGCCAGTGCGAACACGATCAACAACGCCAGCGTTACGCCGCCCTCGCGGTAGAGCGTCGCATCGGCCACTAGTATCGCCACCCCGAAACAGGCGAGCAGAAACTGCCAGTTGGAGAAGCCCTTGTCCCGCGTCATGAGTATCAGAAAGAATATTCCGGAAAAGGCCAGGATCGTGCCCAGGTGAAAACCGACGCTCAACGCGAGCAGGTAGAACAGGAGGTAGATGAAGGACGTGGACTTGGCACCGGTCGGATTATCCGCCCATTTCAGACCCAGCCACGTCATGAACCCCATCAAGAACGCGCTCAGCGAATAGACTTCCGCCTCGGTGGCGTTGGTCCAGAACGTCTGGCTGAACGCGATGAAAAGCCCGCCCACCAGCCCGGCAACAATTTTCACCACCGAGTCGCCGAGGGTGGCGCTTCTGCCGAGGACATGGTCCAGGAATCGAACCACGAGCACGTAGACGAACATCGCCCCCGCCGCGCCGGAGACCACCGAAATGAAATTCACCTTGCCCGCGACCGATAACGGCAGCGGCATGAGGGTAAAGACCCGGCCGAGCAGCACGTAGAGCGGTGTTCCGGGTGAATGGGGGATGCCCAGCGTGTAGGAGGCCGCGATGAACTCGCCGGAATCCCAGAACGACGCGCTCGGCGCCATGGTCTTCATGAAGACGACGAGGCTCGCCAGAAAAGTCAATGCGGCGCCGATTTTGAACAACAGGGGGCCACGCTTGTCCGGCTGGATCGTGCCCGCCGGGGGTCCGTCGGCCCTGCCGGGCCGCCCTTTGCCGTTTTCGTTCGCCATGATCGAACCGTAAACCGGTTTCCCAGATAGAGGTGGTTCCCTATTTCTATGACCGGGGCGCGAATGAGTTCCCGGCCGGCGGCGTGCCCGTCCCCAACCTACCCCATACCCCGCCGCCGTTCAACCGCTAAATAGTGTTGTCACCGGCTCTTGGGCTGCCGTCCCCCCCCCGGCGCGAGAGAAAGAACAGCAATCCGAGCAGGCTCACGGCCACGGAGACGAGGTAGGTCAGGAACTCGAGCGTAAACGCGTCGGCCTTCCCGATACCCGCCTGGGCGAAGAGGAGAATACCCAACCCTTCTCGCACCCCTAACCCGTTGATAGTTATGGGCGGTATCATAGCAAGGCTCAGCAGGGGGACAAAGACAAAAAAAGCCGTCGCCGTCGCCGTGTCTATCCCGATACCAAGGGAGACCGCCACCAGCACGTGGGTCAGCACCCGCAGCGACTGGATCACGAGCGAGAGCAGGATCAACCGAAGGACCAGCAGCCGCCGCGACTTGAAATGGCCCATGTAATCGAGGACCGCAGACCCGCGCTTGTCCAGCGAGAGCGGCCGCACCAGCCCGATGATCCACCGCAGGAACCGTCCGAGCGGCTCGAAGAAATAAAACCCCAGGGCCGGGGTCATACATCCGGCAAAAATCACGAGGTAGAGCCACAAGGGACCGATATCGGGCGCCGACCCGAGAAGCGCCCATCCGGCGAGCGACGCGAGCAGGCACAGTCCGAAGATACCGATCAACCGGTCGAGCAGGGTTACGGCGATGACCTGATAGACGCTGCTCCCGATGCGGGTGACGTCGTAGACCTTTACCGCGTCGCCGCCGATATTCGCCGGCAGGAAATTGTTGAAGAACAGGCCGACGAAATAGAACCGGAAGGACCGCCCGAACGGCAACCGAACCCCGCTCGAGGCAAGAAGCAAGTGCCACTGCAGCGCGCCGAGCACGTTACTCACGAAGAAAAGCCCCATCGCGCCGGCGATGATGCGACGATTCAGCTTCTCGACCAGCAGCAGAATGTCTGCGATGTCGATCTTGCCCAGCAGGAATCCGAGCAGGCCGGCGCTGACCACGAGCTTTACGACGAGCCGGATGAGCGAGTGGCGATTCTTCATCGTGTCTCTATTGTACCTATTCCATTTCTTTCATGAAGATCTCTTCCATCTCCTCCGCCGTCTTGTCCCAGGTCAGCGACCGCGCCCATTCCGCCGCTTCGCCGCTCATGCGCGACCACTTGCCGGCGTCCGCGAGGAGTTCCAGCGATCTGGCGGCGAACGCTTCGACATCGCCATACTCGACCAGATAGCCGGTCCTGCCGTCAAGCACTGAGTCACGCAGGCCGGGCCGGTCGCTGGCTATCACGGGAAGGCCGCAAGCGTTCGCTTCGACAACGGTCAAACCCCATCCCTCCTTTGGACTCGCGTTGAGGAACAGATGCGCGCGGTTGAGCAATTTGACCAGCTCCCCGGTTGCAACCGCACCCGTGAACTCGACCGAGGCGCCCAACCGGTGGCGCCGGGCCGCCCCGACCAGGTTCTCCCTCTCCGGCCCGTCCCCCACGATCACCAACCTCGCCTCGGGCAATTCGCCGTGAATACGCGCGAAGGCGTCGATAACCACGTCGATCGACTTGTACTTGCGCATTCTCCCGAAATGGATGATCGTGGGCGCTTCGTACCTCCGGGTACCGTCCAGGAGGCGGTAGGTGTCGTGGTCCAGACCGCACAGGACGACGTCGATATTCTCTTCGTCGATTCCCCGCTCCAACAAGTCGCTCTTCGTGCTGGGACTGATAACCGCAAAACGGCAGTTCCGGTAGACCCAGGGAATCAGCTTTTCCCATAGATAAACGTAGCCGGCGAACAAAAAATTCGTTTCACGGAAAACGGTAGCGCCGAACAGGTGTGGAACCACGGCAAGCACCGGCGTCTTGACCAGCGCCGGCAGGAAAAACGGGATCTTATTGATATCCTCTATTACCAGGTCGACCGGATTGCGTTCCAGCCACCTGCGCGCGTGCAAGGCAAGGACGAAATTCGCGTTGTACCAGCTGCCCCGGCGAATCACCCGCAGCCCGTCGTAGCGGTCCTCCGCTTCACCACCCGGAAACCCCGTGGCGAGCAGGGTAACCTCGTGCCCTCTCGACGCCATTCGCGTCAGGATTTCGTGCAGGTGAACCTCGGCACCGCCGGCGTCGGGGTTCCTCAAGTCCCGCCAGTTGACGGCGAGGAATTTCGCCAAGACTCCTCCTACTTCTTCCGGGCAATGCAGCCGACGATCATGGCTGTGTTCACGTGCAGGCCGGCGGGCGCCAGCGCCCTCAGCAGCCGCCCGAGGCCAGCCACGAGGCGCGGCCCGCGCGGGTACATGGGCAGCCGGAGACCGATCTTGAGGAACAGCCGCCTCAGCCCCCGATACCATATCGGGGGAAATTGATTATGTCCATACGTTCCCAGCACTTGCACTCCGCGTTCTTCGAGCAGGCCGCGAAGCTCGCGGGCGGAGAACTCTCTTTCCCACCCGGCGAACCAGCGGCCGCACGCGATGAGGATGTGCTTGAGCACCGTATAGTAGTGATACCTCTGGGGCACGTCGACCAGGAGTATCCCGTTTTTCTTGAGCACCCTGACGTTTTCGTCGAGCAGGTCGCCGGGACGCCTGAAATGCTCCAATAGCCCCTGGTGGAAGACGACGTCGAAGGACTCGTCACGAAACGGCAGCCGGAGTGCGTCGCCGCACGCGATCATCACTTCGTTCCGGAGTGACTTCTTCATCAACGACAGGGACTCCTCGCTGTAATCGAGTGCGTACGCCGTCGCGTTGCGCGACGCGATCGCGTCCGTGTCACGGCCGGTGCCGGCACCCACCTCGAGCACGCGCAGGCCGTCGAAACTCAGGTATTGCTGCAGGTTGTCCAGGATTCGATCATCGGTGCCGTAGACGTCGTCGAGTTCTTGCGAGGCCGCCCAGAAGTCGTCCCAATGCTTCTTATCGGAAGACCGACGCATCGAACCAGGTGTCAATAACCCCGGCGGATCCTGTCCGCCAGCATGGGAGGCAGGCCGGCGTCGAGTATCTTCCGGGCCGCGGTGTCGATATCGTAGTCGACGCGGAACATCTCGACGCTCTTCGATTCGTCATCGTAGACCACGTAGGCGGCCCGGCAGTCCCCGTCCCGGGGTTGGCCGACGCTGCCGACATTGATGATCAGTCTTTTCTCGGGCGAGACCTTGAGGCGTTCTCCAGGACGGAACGGGGAGACCGAGCCCGTTTCGGAGTGCACGGCGGGAAAATGGGTGTGCCCGATGAAGGCCAACGGGTGTTTCATGGCGTGAAAGGCATCGGCGGCTTCCAGCGGCTCCAGGACGTAGATCCACTCTCCGGGGTCTGCGGGTGAGGCGTGAACCAGGAGAAAGTCCTCGTTCGAATCGATCACGAGACCGAGGTCCTTTAGATACGAAGTGCCCTGCTCATCGACGTGCTCTTGGCTGTAAATGACGCCGGCACGAGCAACCGGATTGAAGAAAGCGCCCTCTGAACTATCGATCACGGCTGCATCATGGTTACCGAGGACGGCACCGCAATTCGGAAGCTCCGCGACGGCATGAACGACCTCGTTTGGATTCGCCCCGTACCCGACGAAGTCACCCAGGCAGCACATGGAATCGATATCCTTCGTGGCGGCGCTCTTCAGAACGGCTTGCAGCGCTTCGAGGTTGCCGTGTATGTCCGAAAACAGGAGGTGTCTCACGTCTCGTCCCGCCTGTGCTCACGCGCGAACCGGTCGAGAATTCCATTCACGAACCTTCCCGCTTCGCGCGAGCTGTACTTGTAAGCGATCTCTATCGCCTCGTTTATGATGACCTTGGACGGCACACTTGGAAAATACAGGATTTCGGCGAGCGCGAATCTCAAGATGTTCTTGTCAACAAGGGATATTCGTTCGAGTTCCCAGTTGTTCACTGAAGCGCGTATTCTCTCGTCGAGGTCTTCGACGGACTCTCGAACCTTCGCCAGAAGCAGGCTGGCGTACTCCACCGTCTCCTCGGTCGACGCCCTGTCCTTCGTTTGTCCGTCGAGAATCTCGCCCCAGGCCTTGTCCGAGAACTCCGCCTCGTAAAGGGCCTGCAGAACGACCTCGCGTGCCTTTCGCCGTTTCCCCACTTGCCGTCACTTCTCCCATAGCGACATCATTTCAACCAGCGCCAGTGCACTTTCCCATCCCTTGTTCCCCACCTTGCCCCCGGCGCGAGCCGTCGCCTGCTGCAGCGTGTCCGCGGTAACGATGCCCCATGTCACCGGGATCGAACATCGGCTCGAAACCTCCGCGACTGAACCAATAACAGACGCCGACAGTATGTCAAAGTGATTTGTCTCGCCGCGGATGATCGCCCCCAGGCAGATGATGCCGTCCGCCCGCCGTTCCGCGCCCACCCTTAGCGCCATCTGCGGCACTTCGAAGGCGCCGGGCACCCAGTAGACGTCTATCGCCGCCGGGTCCGCGCCGTGCTTGACGAGACACTCGACGGCGCTCTCGACGAGGGACGTGGTGACGAACTCGTTGTAGCGCCCCGCGATGATCGAGATCCGGTGGTCGCCGATTTGCATCCTGCCCTCGTGCACGTTGGGCATCCCGTCATTCCTTGCGATCGGTACCGTTCAAGGTGGATACTTGCGAGTCCAGGCCGGCGAGGAAATGACCGAGCTTGTCCCTCTTGGTCGCGAGATAGTCGACGTTGTTCTCGTTGGGAGCGATCTCGACCGGCACTCTCTCGACGATTTCCAGCCCGTACGCCTTCAGGCCGACGACCTTCTTGGGGTTGTTGGTCAACAGACGCATCTTCTTGACTCCAAGGTCGGCCAGTATCTGCGCACCGATGCCGTAGTCACGAAGATCCGGCGCGAAACCCAGTTCTTCGTTGGCCTGGACGGTATCCCGCCCGTGTTCCTGTAGCGCGTAGGCCTTGATCTTGTTCTCCAGGCCTATGCCACGGCCCTCCTGCCTCATATACAAGAGGACGCCCCGGCCCGCGTTTTCTATTTGCGCCAGCGCGATGCCGAGCTGCGAGCCGCAGTCGCACCGCTCCGAACCGAACACGTCGCCCGTGAGGCACTCCGAGTGGACCCTGACGAGCGTGGGCTCGTCGCCGCCGATATCGCCCTTGACCATAGCCACGTGCTGCGCGTCGTCGATCTCGCTCCGGTACAGATGCAGAGTGAATCTCCCGTAGCGGGTCGGCAGCTCGGTTCTCGTCGTCTGTGAAACCAGCTTCTCGGTCCGCCGCCGGTACTCGATCAGGTTCTGGATGGTAACGATTTTCAACCCGTGTTCCGCCGCGAGCCTCCCCAGCCTCGGCAGCCGGGCCATGTGGCCGTCCTCGTCGATCACCTCGCACAAGACCCCCGCCGGACACAGACCGGCGAGCATGGCCAGATCCACGGACGCTTCCGTGTGCCCGGCGCGTCTCAATACGCCACCCGGGTAGGCGGTCAGCGGAAAGACGTGGCCGGGCCTGGCGAAGTCCTCGGCGCGTGACTTCGGCGCGATGACGGCGCGTATGGTCTCCGTACGGTCGAACGCACTGATGCCCGTCGTCGTGCCCTGGACGGCGTCGATCGAAACGGTGAAGGCGGTTCCCAGCTTGGCGGTATTGTCGGCCACCATCGGCTTGAGGTCCAGTGCCCGCGAACGCTCGGCTGTAAGGCCCAGACAGACCAGTCCCCTCGCGTGCTTGATCATGAAGTTGATCTTTTCCGGTGTCACCTTTTCCGCCGCGATGATCATGTCGCCTTCGTTCTCCCGTGATTCATCGTCGACCACGATAACTATCTTTCCCCTGCGAATCTCGGAGATCGCTTCTTCGACACTGCAAAAAACGCTCATTACATCTCCTCTTGATACGGTTTCCGATTCTCCGGGTCTATCCTCCGCAAGTACTCCATTACGTACTTGCCGATGATGTCCGCCTCGACGTTGACCCTCGTGCCGCTCCCGTAGTCCCCGATGATCGTATTCTCCAGGGTGAAGGGCACGATGGTGACTGTAATCAGATTATCCGCCTTCGGGACGACCACGGTCAGGCTCACTCCGTCGATCGCGATCGAACCCTTGTCCACTGCAAGTTCCCAAACCCGTTCGGGCAGGCGTACCGTCAGCAGCTTGTCCTTTCCCTCTGTCGCGAAGGACTCGACCTCCCCCACGCCGTCGACGTGCCCCTGCACCAGGTGCCCTCCCAGGGCGGTCAGCGGTGTCGCTGCCGCTTCGAGATTCACCCTGGCCGTGCCCTCGAGCGAATCCAGCGTCGTGCGGCGGAGAGTCTCCCCCACCGCCGTAAAGCCGAAGCCCTCGCCGTCCACCGTCTCCACCGTCTGGCAAACGCCGTTTACGGCCACGCTGTCGCCCACGCCGAGACGCCCGCTGACGGAGGGCGCCGCGATGACGAAGGCAACGCCGGCGGCCACGTCTTGCCGGTTCGCCACCACACCGATCTCTTGTACGATTCCCGTAAACATCCCTCGACTCCCGGGGTTACCGGGGAACGAGCTTTTCCATAAGCACGTCTCGCGTTTTCCCGCTCAGATAACTCACGAGCACGTCCGCTCCGAAGACGGCGGACGCAACCGGGACCGCTCCGAGCCGCGCGCGGTCGATCGCCCGGGGCGACAGGCCCACGCCCTTCGCACCGAAGAGGAGCGGCGAGACGAAGACGTGCAGCGCGTCCCACATATTCCCCTCCATGAAGCTCGAGAAAACGCCGGCGCCACCCTCGACGAGGACGCTCGTGACCCCTTCCCGCGCCAGGCCGCCGAGCGCCGAGGGCGGATCGAGCCGTCCGCCCTTTTTCTCTACCGCTCGTACGCGGCCCCCGCCCGCTGCGATACGCGAGCGCCGCTCGCCATCGTGGTCCCGCGAGGTGAGGACGATGAACGGTCTTCGTTGCCCGATCCACGGACAATCCGTCGGAAAGCGCAGCCGCGCGTCCATCACGACGGGCGTCGGCACGCGCGCGCCGTCGATCAGACGGCAATCCAGCCGCGGCCGATCGACGAGCAACGTTTCACTACCGACCAGCACCGCTTCGTGCACCGCACGTAGCCGGTGAACGAACTGGCGGGCTTGTCCGCCGCTTATCGTGTCTCGGCTGCCGCGCCGCGTTGCGATCCGGCCATCGAGTGAGCACGCCGCCTTGATCGTCACGGCGGCCCCCAACCCCAGCGTGCGCTTGAAATACGGGATGTTGAGCAACATGGCCCTTTCGGCCCTCGGGCCCGCCGTCACTTCGATACCGCCCTGCCGCAGGGCATCGATGCCGGCCCCGTTGACCCTCGGGTCGGGGTCGATCGTGGAAACCACGACCCGGCTCACACCGCTTTCCAGTATTCGTTCCGTGCACGGCGGCGTTCTGCCGAAATGCGCGCACGGTTCCAGGGTTGCGTACAACGTCGCCCCGCGCGCGTCGCCCCCCGCCCGGGCGAGCGCGGCTACTTCCGCGTGCTCGAGCCCGCACGCCTCGTGGTAGCCCTCACCGACGATGGTGTCGCCCTTGACGACGACCGCCCCTACGAGCGGGTTGGGATGTGTCCGTCCCGCCCCCAGCCACGCGATGTCGATGGCGCGGTCCATCCAGGAGCCGTCGACGCCCGGCGCCGTTGCGGCGTCGGTCTCTGCGAGCCCCCAGGGCCCGTGGGACAACCGGTGCGGTTCTGCCATAATCCTGCGGCGGCGTACCGCCGTCCTTAGCCGGATGCTGCGGATTGGAAATGACCACTCGGGGAGGGAAGGAGAGCGCAAGCACACCACTGCGGGCCGGCGGGTGCCGGCGCAGCGGTAACTCGAGATGACCTTCTCCCATCCAGACTGTAACTGTCGGCTCCGGAATTTCACCGGCTCTGTGAGCGTCGCCGCTCACTCGCGGGCTGTACCGCCGGTGGGGACTTTCACCCCGCCCCGAAGGTTCTCTTGTCGAATTATTAAGTGAAAACAGTCACTTGTCAAGCGGCTTCCAAGGGCCGGCGCGCGGCTACCCCGGGGGGCCCAGGCCCTTCCCGCCGGCTTCTTCAGCCGGCGAGCAGCGCCTCTACGAACTCCGCGGCGGCAAACTCGGCGAAGTCGTCCAGGCCCTCCCCCACCCCGATAAACCGCACCGGGATGCCAAGCGTCTGCTTGACGGCGATGACGATACCCCCCCTGGCGGTGCTGTCCAGTTTGGTGAGGATGACACCGGTGGTATCGACGTGGCGCGTGAACTCGGAGGCCTGCTGGAGACTGTTCTGACCGAGGGTGGCGTCGAGGACGAGGTACGTCTCTACCGAATCCGGTCCGAGCACTTTCTCGCACGCCCTCTTGATCTTCTTGAGTTCTTCCATCAAATTGACGCGGGTATGCAGCCGGCCGGCGGTATCGACGATAACATAGTCGAGCCCTCGCGAACGGGCGGCGCTGCACGCATCGAACGCGACGGCCGCCGGGTCGCCTCCGGCACGGTGCCCGACCGTGTCGAGTTCCAGGCGCCGCGCCCAGGTTTCGAGCTGCTCGACGGCCGCGGCTCGAAACGTATCCGCGGCAGCGAGAATCACCTTTTTCCCCCGCTGCTGCTGGTAGCTGGCCAGCTTGGCGATGCTGGTCGTCTTGCCGACGCCGTTGACACCGGCGACGATAATCGCCCGCGGGTATTTCCGCGGTGGCTCCGGGCCCGTGTCCGAACCGAGCAACGCCATCAACTCCCCGCGCAAAAACTCGCGCGGGTCTTGCAGGCGATCGCGCGCCGCCAGGTCGCCCAGGATACGCTCGCATGCATCGACTCCCATGTCGGACGCGAGAAGGACTTCCTCGATCGTGTCACGATCCTCAGCGGTCAGCGTCCGCCGGCGATGAAAGAGGTCCCTGAGGGGAGATACAAACTGCTCCCGTGTCTTTCGCAGCTTGGAGGGGAGGTCGAACACTAGCTCTGTACGGACACCTCTTCGGTGGATTCCGCCGCCGGGGATCCCGGGGATCGGCGCCCGTGGGTGTGGGACTGGATCTTGTCCACGTCTCCGATGTGGACGGATATCATCCTGGACACGCCGGGTTCCGCCATGGTGACACCATAGAGATTATCCGCCGCCTCCATCGTCTTCTTGTTGTGTGTAATCACGATGAACTGTGTCTTACCCGTGGAGGAATGTATCATGTTGACGAAGCGGGCGATATTGGCGTCGTCGAGCGGTGCGTCGACTTCGTCGAATACGCAGAACGGGCTCGGCTTCACCAGGTAAATCGCGAACAGGAGGGACAGGGCCACCAGCGCCCTCTCACCGCCGGAAAGGCTCGATATGTCGTGAAGCCTCTTGCCCTTCGGGTTGGCGACGATCTTGATATTGGCCTCCAGCGGATCGTCCGAGTCGACGAACAGCAAATCCGCCTCTCCACCGTCGAACAGGGTCAGGAAGGTTTGTTTGAAATTGACGCGTACCTTCTCGAACGTATCACTGAGCCGCCGCCTCGCCTCGTTGTTGATGCGCCGGATCGCCTGGATCAGAGTCTCCCGGGCTTCGTCGAGGTCCGCCTTTTGCTGCGAGAGGAACTCGAACCGCTCTTTTTTCTCCTTGTGCTCGTCGAGCGCCAGCATGTTCACCGGCCCGAAGGACTCGATCTGCCTCTTGAGCGAGGCGAGGTCGTCGTGGTCCATCCTCTCCCATTCGGCGGGGTCGAACAAGTCGCGGTTCGACAGGTACGGATCGAGGTCCTGATTGAAGTCTTCCTTCGCCTTTTCCGTCAGGCTTCCTATCCTCGTATCGATCGTAGCCAGCTCGAGGTCGCAGCGCTGCAGGTTCTCCTTTTTCTGGTCCCTGCGGCCCTTTAGCTCCTTGAGTTCTTCCTCTACCCCATTGCACTTTTCCTTGACCCCGTCCCGAGATTCCTTGACCTGCGAGATCTCCTTCTCGGCCGCTTCGAGCCGTGCGTGTAACTCGGCTATTTGTGTCCGGGATCCGTCGATTTCACCCTCCGCTGCCGTTATCTCCTCGCCGCAGCGCCGGGCGTCCTGCTGGCGCGAGGACACGAGCTCCCTCATCTCGCCCTGGAGCATCTCGGTGTTGCTGCGCTTCTCCTTGGCGGTCGTGATCTCCCCGGTCACGGTTACGACGCCGAGGCGAATGCGGGCGGCACTCTCGCCGATGGACTCCTTACGGCGCTCGAGCTCGACGGCTCGGTTCTCCAACGCCGATAGCTCGTCGTCCGTCGTATCGACGTCCACCAGCTCTTCAACTGCGCGCGGCCCGGCGCCCAACCTCTCCTGGATTTCCCTCATCGACTCCTGGTTCTCTATCACCGAGGCGGAAAGCGTGGCCAGTTTTTCCCGAACCCTGACCAGCCCGATCTCCAGCGTCCGGTGCCGCTCCTGCGCCCTGTCTTTTTCCACTTCCGTCTCGTGCAGCCGTTCCCGCAGCTGGGCGGTTTCTTCGATGAACCGCTTCTTGTTGCATATCAGCTTTTCCTTGCGGCTTTGCAGCGTCGACGTACGGAGTTTCGCCTTCGCGATCAGGGCCGTCAGTTCCTCGAGCTTGCTGTCGATCTCCAGCAGCGTTATCTCGATGTCGTCGGCACCGGCGACCAGAATGCGGCCGGGACCGTCGAAGTACACGCCGTCGAGCGTGGCGACACGCGCGATTCTATCGTCCGCCATTGCGGCGACGGCGGTCGGCACGTCTTTCGTGACCACCACGTCCGCCAGATACGGGCGGAGAAAGTCCATCACGCTCGTATCACCGTCCACAAAATCGATCGCCCGGCCGAGGACTCCCCCGGCGGCCGGGACATCGGCGCCGGCACGGCCGCCGTTCGGATACAGGAGCTGGTAGCGGCCCTTTCCCGCCTTCTGGATGGCGTCCAGGCAGCGGAGCGCCCCCGCCTCGCTGCCCGCCAGCAGTCCCTGCAGCACCGGGGCGAGACAGGCTTCGAAACACCGGCGGTATTTCTTTTCGACGCGAATGTGATCGGCCAGTACACCCTTGATCGAGCTGCCGGCGATCGTATCATCCTCATCCCGGCCGTGCTCCTGCTCGAGCCGTTCGAGATACTCCCTGCGCTCCGTCAGCCGGTTGAGCTCGATGTTGACCGTGGCGTGGTGATCCTCGCAAGCGGCCAGCAGGTCCACTGCGCGCTCGGCGTCCCGAGACGCCTTCTCCAGCGCCCCTAGCACGCTGGAGACGTCGGCTCTCTTGCCCGCAACGACGTCCCGCTGAGACGCCAGTTTTTCCACGAGCTCCATTTCCTCCCTCTTGAGAGAGTCCTGCTGCGTATTCTCTTTCTGGTTCTTCTCTTCTATTTCGAAGAGCCGGTTGTGGAGGTGTTCCCGCTCTCCGCGCTCGCGTTCCTTCTCGCGTACGAGGTCCAGCGCCAGCTGTTTCTTGTCACGCAACCTCGTCTTGAGCGCCTCCAGTTCCGCGGACACCTCGGCCAGGGAGGCTTCCCTCGCTGCCAGGTCTTCGCGCTGGGTCGCGAGCATTCGTTCCTTGTCTTCGATGGCGCTCTGGTACCCGCCGAACTCGTCGGCCAGCGAGATCAACTTGTCTTCCGCGCGCACTATTTCTTCTTCGTCTTCACGAATGCGGTTGCCAGTGCTCGCGATACGCTCGGTCAGGATCGCGATCCTCTCCTCGCGCTGCTGGAGCGACTGGCTCAATTCGAAGCGGTTCTCCTGCAGGTCCTGAAGTCGCCGCTCGAGCTCGGACCCCCGTATTCGGGATTCCTGCAGGTGGCTCTCCAGCCGCGTGATTTCGTTGTCGTCCGCCAGCGTGATCCCTTCGTGGTGCTCCCTTTCCCGTCGCGCGGCGTCGCGTTTCTCGAGCAGTTCGAGTAGCGACCGCTTGATCAGCGCGGCCTCCATACGGTCGACTCTCTCCTTGAGCCTGGCAAAACGATTCGCCTTCCCCATCTGGTAGCGAAGCGACCGGATCTCCTTTTCCAACTCGACGAGAATATCGCCGAGGCGCGTGAGGTCCGCTTCGGTGTGCTTGATCTTGCGTAGCGCCTCTTCTCGCTGGAGGCGGTAGCGCATTACGCCTGCGGCCTCCTCGAGCAGGTGTCGCTTGTCCTGGTCTTTGTCACTGATGACCGAGTCCACCATTTCGCGCTCGATGATGGAATAGGTATGGCTGCCCAGCCCGGTATCCACCAGCAGGTTTTTTATGTCTTTCAGGCGGACGAGCTCACCGTTGAGCTGGTATTCACTGAGGCCGCTGCGGTAGAGCTTGCGCGAAATGGTAATGTCGCCGTAGTCCAGCGGCATGGCGCCGTTTTCATTGGACATCGTCATGTGGACTTCGGCCATGCCCAGGGGTTTGCGGAGCTTGGTCCCGTTGAAAATGACGTTTTCCATCTTGGTGTTGCGCAGCATGCGGGTCTTCTGCTCCCCCAACACCCAGCGGATCGCGTCGACAATATTGGTCTTGCCGCAGCCGTTCGGTCCAAGGACCGCCGTCACACCCTCGGAAAAATCCATTTCCAGACGATTGAGAAAAGACTTGAAACCGGATATTTCTAACTTTTTCAGGCGCAAAATCGACCCCTCGAATCTGAACCAACGGCTCCACTAACGCCCGTCACGAGAGCGGCGGGCGCAGTCTTACTCCCCTACTTTGGTGATGCGAGTAAACGTAACTCTCGGAATTTCGTCCAGTCCTATTTTCAGCTTTCTTGCCTCGTCCCTGGCGTCGCAAGGACCGACGTAGACCCGGAACCATTTCCCCTTCGACCCCAGGTCGACGTGGGCGATGACGACCGGGTAACCGCGGTCGTTCAAGTAATAGCCGTCCTTGCGTGCGAGATCGAGTTGCCGGAACGAACTGACGTGGACCATGAACTTCCCCGAGAATTCACCGATGTCTTCGGTGACCAGGATGCTGTTGTCGAGCTTGCCCGCAACCGACACTGCCGGCTCCGTCTTTTTCGCGGGTCGCGGCGTCCTGGTCGCGGGCCCCGGTTGTTTCCCGGCAGGTTCCGGCGTCTTGGCCTCCGACCCTGGTTGTTCCCCGGCAGGCTCTGGCGTTTTCGTCGCCGGGCCCGGTTTGCCGACGGGCTTCGCCGGGGTGGATCGTCCGGCCAGCGTATCCCCGCCGGCGCGCGCTACCGTAGTAGCCGTGTCCGGGACCGCGGCCGGGGGTGGCTTCCGGGATGGGGGTGTCGCTACCGTCTCCGGTTGTCCCCCGTTTTGCTCACGCACCGACCGGGTCAGGTGAAGCCACCACAGGAAGAAAGCCGGAATCAGAATCAAGAGGACGGTGGCGACGACTTTGGGAAATGTCGAGCTGCCCCCGCCCCTCGGCGCGGGCGGCACATCCCGGCGGCCGCCTGCCGGGGGGGCGCCCGCCCGGGTGGGCGGACCGGCCGCTGTTCTCTTGCCCGGGGGCGGGACCTCGTACACGGGCGCCTGGTCGTAGACCGGCTCCTCCCGTACGATTTCGTCGGCCGGGGTAAGCACGATCGTGTCGTCCAGCTCTGGCTCCGGGGGCTGCGGTTCGGCCGGCGGGGCCGGTTCGGCCGGCGGGGC
>JBHHVD010000010.1:0-47652 GCA_046754105.1 Candidatus Krumholzibacteriia bacterium | reverse complement strand
CTGGGATTTCCGGGCCTGCCAAACGCCGTCGGCGGGTTTCAACGCCACTATCACAAAGTACCGGATCGACGGTTTCATCCTGCCGTCCCCCTAGAAAAGCGACGGGGGCATGCGCAGGACACACGATTTTCTCATCCAGTCCCGGGGATGGGCCCTCGTCTACATGGACCGTAACGCGTACGTCTACGCCAAACGGAACACCGTTCCCGACGCGTGGCTGGGCGAGCATGCCTACCGTCTCTACCATCCGGTGACGTTCCCGAGGCTGCGGTTTACCGCAGCGCAGGCGGACACGCTGCGCGCCGAGCTCGAACGGGCAGTCGCGACGGACCCACGCTACACGAGGCCGCTCCTGGATTCGGGAAGGTTCCACGCCGTACTCGGCGACAAAGAAAAAGCGCTCGATCTGATCGACCGGGCGCTGCATGTGGACTCGAAAAACCCGGAGGCGCGGGCGCTGAAGCGCTCGCTTGGGCGGCGCTAGCCTTCGGGGCCAGAAAGACGAGAGGCAGCACGTTACTCGACTCTCGCCTCAACGCGCTGCCCTCATCCGGTGGGGACTCCAACTTGTTCCAGGTCCTACTCGCGATTCCCCTTCCTGTGTCTCAATGTATCGATCAGTTCATGTGACGATCGTTAAGAGAAAAGAGCCGGTGCCGCCCCGTCCCAAAAGCGTCCTCCCTCTGCGAAGGACTCCTGAAAGCGGTTGCCGCATGTCCACCCAGCAGCCCCGGCTCGCTTATACCATAGTTGATGAACTGGTATAAGTAAAATACAAAAAATAAAATTGAAATATATAGATTTCATATATATATTATCCCCGGTCCCGC
Organism: Candidatus Krumholzibacteriia bacterium; assembly: GCA_046754105.1. GTDB lineage: Bacteria > Krumholzibacteriota > Krumholzibacteriia > WVZY01 > WVZY01 > JAZGDW01. The sequence continues at coordinate 46,822 of JBHHVD010000010.1, read as the reverse complement.
CCTTGTTTATACGCCGGCCGGGGCCGTCGGTTTCACAGAAAGGGGGCTCGGCCCGTTGCTTCCGTTCAACTTCAATCATCTCTACTATTTCTACGAGGTGGCCCGCAAGGGCAGCTTCTCGCACGCGGCCGAGACGCTCCGCGTCTCCCAATCCGCGATCAGCGTTCAAATCAAGCAGTTCGAGACCTCCCTGGGCCACACCCTCTTCAACCGCATCAAGACGGGCGTCGAGTTGACCGAGTCCGGCAACATCGTTTTCGAATACGCCGAAGAGATCTTCAGCGACGTCGACCGCGTCCGAAACGCACTCGCCGCCATGGAGCACGACCTGACGGGGACGATCTCCATCGGCACCGTCAACAGTATCGGCATCTATTTCCTGCCGGAGGTTCTGAAGGACTTCAACCAGGAGTACCCGCAAGTCAAAGTGGGAATATTGTTTAAATCACCGCCCGAGCTTATTGCCGCCGTTCGGGGCGGCCGGACCGACTTTGCCATCCTGACCGCCAATCGCCGATACCCCGGTCTGACCAGCGTGCCGATTCAGAAAAACAAGATGTTCCTGGTGGCGCCGCCCGATCACCCGCTGGCCGGGCTGGAGGAGATCGCGCTGGCCGACCTGGAGAAGTACCCGTTCCTGGGCTTCGAGGAGGGCATGGAGACGCGGGCGATGATGGACGCCCTGTTCCGGCGCATGTCGCTGAGCATCGAGTACGTCGTGGAATCCTCCAATGTGGCGACGATCAAACATATGGCGATGGCTGGCCTGGGCCTTGCTATTCTACCGGAGACCGCCGTCGGGCCCGAGATACGGCAGGGAACTCTGGTACGCCCCTCCGTGCCCAGCTTGTACATGGTTCAGGAGATTACTGCCTACCACAAAACGAGCAGGCCGTTGACGCCGACCCGGCAGCGCTTCCTCGCGGGCATGCAGGGGCACATCACCGGCGAGCGCACGCCTAAACGATAGCCGACAACCGGGGTTTATCTTATACTGACGCCCATGAAAATACTGCATACCGCTGATATGCATCTAAGGGCCACTGGTGACGAGCGGTGGAGCGCCCTGGAAAAGGTTCTGGAAATAGCCCGGGCGCACCGGGTGTCCCTCATCGTCATCGCCGGCGATTTCTTTAGCCGCCAGCTCGACGCCCACCTGTTGAAGGTGCCGCTGCGGAAATTGATGCAGTCAGTGGATTGTCCGGTCGTGATACTGCCCGGCAACCACGACGTGCTGGCTCTCAGCGCCGGGGACGATTACGGCGAAAACGTGACGGTGATGGCGAGCCACGAGACCCACCTCGACATCGGCGACGTGCGGCTCTTTGGATTACCGTTCGAAAAAATCGTGGGGGAGCGGGTGCTCGAACGCTTGCTGTCGATCAAGAGCCGCATCCGCCCGGCTGCGAGCAACATCCTGCTCTACCACGGAGAGCTGCTCGATCTGAGCTACTCGGGCAAGAGTTTTGGGGACGAGGAACGGAGCGGATACATGCCCGTGCGGCTGTCGTTCTTCGATAACCTCGGATTAGATTACGTCCTTGCCGGGCATTTCCATTCGAACTTCGAGGCAGTGCGCTACAGCGGCGGCTACTTCGTGTACCCTGGATCGCCGGTGTCCGTTACGAAAAAAGAAACCGGCATCCGCAAGGTGAACCTTTTTGAAGTGGGAGAACCACCCAGGGCCGAGATCGTTAACAGTTTTCACTACCGCGACGTCGACGTTTATCTGAATCCATTTTCCATGAAGGACCCGCTGGAGACCATCGAGCGCGAGACGCGAGGGTCGCACCCGGACGCCCGAGTCCAGTTGACCGTAAGCGGGTTCGTCGATCTGGAGATGCTCGGGAAAACCGAAAAGGAATTTTCCGCCGCCGTACGATCGCGGCTCTCATCACGAGTTGACCTGGTGTCGGCGCAATGGCGGGACATAAGCTCGGTCCGGCGCAACGGCCTGTTTATCCGGTTTCTCGAGAAACTGGAGGCGGCCGGCCAGCCCGAGGGCGTCAAGCGCGAGCTGCGGCGCCTGGCCATGGAGAGCATGATGGAGGCGTCGGTTGCGGATTAAGTGCATTCGAATCGACCGCTACGGGCCGCTGGTGGATTTCTACGAGCGAGACCTGGCCAACTTCACGCTAATCCACGGCGCCAACGAACAGGGCAAGACCCTTCTGCTCGATGCCATTCTCAAGCTGCTCTTCAAGAAGGACCTGAAACGCCAGTCGAAACACTTCGGCAACATCGAACGCGTCGGCGAGCAGCCGGAGGGGTTCCTCGTGCTCGAGAGCGACGGCCGTGAGATCAATCTGGCCAGGAAAGAGTCGTTGTCGGACCACGTGCCGATTACGCCGATTGACTTTCGGAACATTTTTGTGGTCCGTGACAGCGACCTGAGCATCGTAGACGAGAAGAACTACTACGTCGCCGTGTCCGAGAAGCTCGCGGGGTTGAGGACGTCGGAAATCGACAAAATCAAACAGGTACTGCAGGCAAAGGGCCGCTTGACCAACCCCAGCTCCGAGGCCGACCTCTCCGACAGCGCAGCGGCGGAGCACGCGGCGCGAAAGGTGCGGGCCGCGCGCGGCTTCATCACCGAGATCGACAGGAAGCTTCCCCTTTTTCAGAACAGCGGGTTCGACGCGCTGGAACGCAGGCTGGTCGAGACCAGGGACCGCCTCAAGGCCAAGGAAGAGCAGTTGAAATCCTTCCGTGAGGCCGAGATCCGGGGCAAGTACCAGAAGGCACAGGAGGACCTGGTCGAGCTCAAAGGGGCCCTGGAATCGTTGAGCGAAATCAGCGAGGTCAACGAAAGGGACATGGAGAAATGGCGGGAGCTAGCCCTCGACCGCAAGCGGGACGAGGACGTGTTGAGAACGGTGGAGGAGCAACGCCGCCAGAAGGAGATACGGCTCGAGAAGATTACCACGGCGTATGCCGAAGCGCGCGCCAAAGTCGAGGCGCTCAGGAGGAGCCACACAGGGTTCGCCGAAGAGCTGGAGCCGAAACTCGTCCGCTGGCAGTCTCTCAAGAAAGCGCGTATCGAGGGACAATCCCACGCGAAGTTCTGGAAATGGGCGACGCGCGTGTCGACGTTGCTGTTGGTCATGTCGGTGGGCGGGAGTCTTTACGTGCAGGCGCCAGTACTGTTCGGTTGCCTGGGACTGTTTCTCATCCTGTCGGTCCTGGCGGCCGCCCAGGTGTACCGGCTCGAGAAAGCGGATGCGCGCTTCCGGGCCGCGTTCGAAGAGCTGCGGGACGCCGGCAAGAAATTCGGAGTCGTGATCGACTCGCCGGACGACGTCCATCCGGGCACGATCCTGGAGAAGCCCGGTGAGAAAGAGCTGGAAATCGAACAGAGAAAACTCAGGGACGCCGATATCGGCAAGAGCGTTCTGACGGGAGATCTCTTCTCGCTTGCACAGCGCACGCGCGTTCACAAAGAAAACCTGGACAAGGTCGAGGACTCGCTGAGCACGCTCAAGATAAAGTCGGGTATCGCCACGCTGGAAGACTACCGGAAGGCGTTGAAGATGAAGCGTGACAGCGAAACCCGCGCGAAATCGCTACGCTCAATGCTGTCGAGAATGCTTGGAGGGAAGAAGAACGAAGAACACATGATGCAGTTCTGGGAGGCCGAGATCGAGCGCCACTTGTCGTCGAGCGCGGCCGGGGGCGAGAAGCAGGATTTCGGTCCAGACCTGGTGGCTGCTTTCGAAAGAGAGATAGAGACGCTGAAGGAGCAAGCGGTTGAGATCGTCGACCAGCTGAACCTGGGCCGCAAGGAATTGAGAGACCTTGAGTTGAAAATCACTCATTCCGCGGTGCTGACCAGCCACAAGGTCGTGTGCCGGACCATCAGCGATCTCAACGAGATGAAACGGACCCTGAAGGCCTTTGTCGACGACGTTGAAAAGGACCGCGACGACGCCCAGCAGGTGCTGAGGATTTTCGAAGATATCGAATCGGAGGACAGGTCAAAGGTCTCTGAGCTCTTCGGGGCCAACCGGCCGGTGTCCAGGCATTTCAAGACCATGACCGGCGGGCGATACGATGAAGTGATTTTTGACCCGGTGCGGAGCCGGATCAGTGCCCGCGAAGCCGGGGGTGCCGTGATATCCGCCGGGAAACTCTCCGGCGGTACCTTTGACCAGCTCTACCTGGCCATCCGGCTGTCCGTCGCGGAAGGTATCCTGGAGGGTGGACGCGGTTTCTTTCTACTCGACGACGCCTTCGTCAAGTCCGACATCGACCGGCTTCACGACCAATTGGCTTTGCTCACGACACTCAGTGATAAGGGTTGGCAGATTGTCTATTTTTCCGCAAAGAAAGAGGTCGTCGACGCGCTCCAGCCCCAGATCAAATCCGACCAGATCCGCCTGATCCGGTTGCAGGGCCTCCTGCACGAAATGGAGGAATCTGGCGAACAAGACTCGCCATCCGCAATCGTGGAGCTCTTCCCTCGGGACGAGGGGAGCTATTGACAATCCAGCAGTTGCGGCGTATCTTCACCTGGTGGCAGCCCGATCGGCACCCTCCTGCCTGGTTTGCCCAACCCCCTGGTGAATAGAAAGTCGGCGGCCCCCGGTCACCCCGGATGGCCCACGATTACGACGCGAAGACCCGATGCGAATTCGAAACTACCTATATGCGACCGTCGGTCTGATCTTGCTGTGTCCTGCTCCCTCCGTATTCGCGTATAACAACCCGCCGCTCGAGTGGAAGACGATCAGGACGGAGCACTTCGAGGTCCATTTTCCCGAGGGCGCGGAGTGGACGGCCCGGCGCGTGGCCGAAGTGGCCGAAGAAGTGCACGGTCCGCTTACCGACCTCTACGATTACGAACCCGACACGCCCGTGCACTTCGTCATCCGGGACAACAGCGACTACGCCAACGGAGCAGCGTTCTTCTACGAGAACAAGGTCGAGATCTGGGCGACGAACCTCGAGTTCGGTTTTCGCGGGACGACCGAATGGGTACGCAACGTCGTAACGCACGAGTACGCGCACATCATCTCGATCCAGGCCTCGACGAGGATGCCCAAGCGCTTCCCCGCCGTCTACCTGCAGCTCATCGGATTCGAGGACGAGAAACGATCGGACGTGCTCAACGGCTACCCCAATAACATCATTTCTTACCCGTTCTCCGGCGTGTTGATGCCCCCCTGGTTCGCAGAGGGTATCGCACAGTACCAGTCGCCGGCCAGGCAGTACGACTGCTGGGACGCCCACCGCGATATGATCCTGCGCTGCGCCGTGCTGGAGGACAAGATGCTCAGCTACGACGAGATGAGTTTCTTCGGCAAGGGCGGACTGCAAAGCGAACAGGTGTACGATCACGGCTACGGCCTGGTCAACTTTATCGTGTCCCAGTACGGGCCCGGCGCGATCGCGGATATCACGAGGGAGATGAAGTCGCCGAGGCGGTTCAACATAGACGGCGCCCTTAAGAAGGTCACGGGAAGTCCGGGCGAGGAACTCTACGAAAACTGGAAATCGTATTTGAAGAAGCGCTACGACGAGCAAATCCGTGACCTGGTTCCGAGAGAAGGCCGCGAGATAGCGGGCGGCGGTTTCATGACGACGGCGCCGGTTTTCAACCGCGATGGATCCAGGATCGCGTTTCTCTCGAACGAGGGCAGCGAATTTGCGGGAACCGCCCTTTACCTCGTGGACCGCAGCGGTAAGAACAAGAAGGTGTTGAGGGGAGGCGTGAGTTCTCGCCCGCAGTTTTCACCCGACGACGGCAAGATCGTGTATTCACGAAAGGTCAAGGTGGACCGTTACGGTTCCACGGTAAACGACCTCTTCGTCCACGATCTCGCCTCGCACAAGGAGACGCGCGTGACCAGGGGGCTGCGCGGCGCGGACCCGTCCTATTCGCCCGACGGCAAGGAACTCGTGTGCGTCGTCAACAGCGATGGTACGCATCGCCTGGTTCGGCTGGACGCCGACGGCGGCGGTCGCCGGGAGCTGTACTGGGCAGGGGAGGGTGCCCAGCTCTACAACCCGCAGTACTCGCCGGACGGGGACCGGATCCTCTTCGGGGTATTCAGCTCCGGCACGAGGGATATCGCCTCGATCTCGAGCGACGGTGGAGACTTTCGCTACGAGCTGCGATCGCCCAGCGACGAGCGGGACGCGAGCTGGGCGCGGTCGGGCGCCTCGATCGTTTTTGCCTCGGACCGTTCCGGAATCTTCAACATCTACGAGCTCGACCTGGAAAGCGGCCGAGTGAAGCAATTGACTGACGTAGTCGGCGGCGCCTTCCTGCCCGACCTGGCAACGGCGCGGGGCGAGGGCCTGGTCTATTCGAGATACGACGGAGACGGTTACGGCGTCTTCTACCTCGATCGGATTTCGGACCCGGTGGCGAGCCTCGATCGAGCGCTCTATCAAGAGAGGACGGCGGGGCCGTTCGACGAGTGCAGGAAAATGCGCGCGGCCGCCTCCCTGCCCGGTGGCAACGCCGCCACCCAGCTCGCCCGATCTACACCCGCCGAGCCGCTGACGGCCCGGACGGATACGGGGGCGAGCATCGGGTTGGGGCAGGCACTTCCCGATTCGGCGGCCACCAAATACAAGCCCGCTTTCACGCCGTTTCAGTTCTACCCGCGATTCGTTCTTTGGGATGGAACGCCGCGGTTCGGCCTGTTCATGAACAGCCTGGAGATCCTCGACAAGCAGTCCTTTTTCCTCGGTGGCTCCTACGGCACCGACAACGAGTACGACGTATTCCTCAACTACGAAATACGGAATTTTTACCCGACATTCTTTGCCGACTTCTTCGCGGTGCGCGAGCGGGACGAATCCAACGGAATTATTGATGAAGATCCCGTGAGCGCGACCTTCAGGAGTAAGTTCAATTTTGACCTCCGGTATGACGTATGGGAGGCGGACCTCGGTCTCAAACTGGAATTCGGACCGGCGCTCTCGCTGACACGCCAGAACGAGCTGGCGCTTTTCTGGACGCACGCCGAATACAGCGTCAACGTCATCGCGAACCAGTTCGACCAGAGTGCCACCCAGGTAGCCAGGGACGAGGGCGGTTGGAAATACTATATCGCGGACCAGGCCCACCTCCGCTACACGTACCGCAAGCTCACCCGGTCGGTGGACACCGATATCAACCCGCGCGGGGGGCGGGCGATCACGGTATCACTCATGCGCGCGTTCGACGAATTGTTCGAGAACGGGCAGTTCATCTACGGGTTTCGGCCCAGCTTCACCAAGAACCACTTCAACCAGTACACCCTGGACTGGCGAGAGTACGTTCGCTTGCCCTACCTGAGGCACTCCCTGCGCCTGCGGCTGTACGGCTCGCTGATCGACGAGAACGTCTCCGATTTCTTCTGGTTCTACGTCGGGGGGCGCGACGGCATTCGCGGATATACGTACTATACTATCGGTGGAAGAAGGGGCGCGCTGGCGAGCGTTACCTACCGGTTTCCCATCAAGAGGAACATCAACAAGCAGTTCCTGCATCTTTACTTCCGCGATCTCTACGGTGGGGTTTTCTTCGAGGCCGCCAACGCCTGGACCGAAAGCGGGTTCAAGACCAATGACTACAAGCGATCGGTGGGCTACGAGCTGCGCCTGAGCCTCGGTTCGTTCTACGTGTTTCCCACCGCGATAAGCCTCGTATCCGCCTATTCGCTCGATCCGGTGTCGTTCGTCGATCCAGGGTTCAGTATCCCCGTCGTGATTACCCAGGATCGCGGCTTCAGCTATTATTTTACCCTCGGCTTCGGGTTCGACCTGTGATTTCCCGCGGCACTGCGTTTATGGAGATGAGTCGAATGGGCGCTACCCGTAAGAAACAGCGGACGGATGCGCACAGGGCCGCGGCGTACCGGGAAGCGGGGCATGCCGTCGCCGCCTGGGACGGGGCCGTCCTGTTGATGCCGGTTTCCATTTTCGCCAACGGTAGGGGCGCGGGACGCAACGTGTGGAATCACGCGCTTCGCAACGTCGACTTCGATTGGATTCGATCGGCGGACTCGCGCCGGCTGGTCGAGAGACTCGCGACCGTCGTGATCGCCGGGGTCGTGGCGCAGCGCATTTTCGCCGGCAAAGAGCCGCGGGACGCGGTGTGCAAGAAGCGAATCGCCGAGGCGGGCCGGTTGCTGGAAGCGATCCCCGGCGCCACGGGCGGACGGAAGGTGCGGCTCGAGGGAGTAGAGGCGCGCGTGCGGCGATTTTTCGCCCGAAAAGAAGTGAGGCGAGCGGTGACGGCCCTGGGCGAGCGCCTCCTCGAAGCGGGCACCCTGGCCGGTCACGAGGCCGAGGAGATTATCGAACGACACATGTCGCCGGGTCGCTGATCACCGCCCGCGGCACCCCCGCTCAACCCCTCTTCAATTTGCTCAGCAGGTCCCTTCGTGCGTCTACGCGGTGCTTCGCGTTGCCGTAGCGCCTCTTCTCGTCCGGGGTCTTCGGCTCGAGAGGGGGAACTTCACGGGGCAAACCGTCGCGATCGAGCCGGACGAACGTCAGGTAAGCGGTCGTCGTCCGCACCTGTTCTCCGGAGACGGGGTCCTCCTTGTGGACGCGGACGCCAACTTCCATCGACGTCTTACCGACGTAGTTGACACTCGCCTTCAGGACCACGTGGTCGCCGACGTGGATCGGTGCCTTGAACGAGATCTTATCGATACTCGCTGTAACGACGACGCCCTGGCAGTGGCGCTGCGCCGCCATCGCCGCTACCATGTCTATCCACGACATGATAACACCGCCGAACGCGGTTCCGAACGAGTTGACCTGGTGAGGGGCGAGTATGTAGCGCGTCTCTATAGCACTCGCGCCCGGGCTCTTCTTTTCTGCCATGGGTTTGATTGTAGGCGAGGTGAGCCGTGTTGTCGACCGGTTTGCCCTGCCGGCCGCGATGCGACGCGAACGGGGGGCCGGTCAGCTCTTCGCACCGACCGCCTGGCGGACGAGATCCTGGGGGTGGATATCGTGCTTGGCCAGCTTGTAACGAAGCGCGCCGCGACTCATGCCCAGCAGCTGCGAGGCCTTGAGGACGTTGCCGCCGGTCTTTACCAGAGTGGCCTCGATGACCTTCTTTTCGATCATGTCGAGACTGAGACCCTGCGGCGGCAGCTTGACGACGAAATCGTCGTAGTCCTTCGAGAACGAAATCAGGTGCGGGTCCGGTCTCTTGCGGATGGGGAGAACGTCCTTCTTGATGGTCGCGTCGCGGCTGAGCAGAACGGCTCTTTCGATGACGTTGATCAACTCCCGGACGTTTCCGGGCCACGGGTATTCGCGCAGTAGCGCCTGCGCGTCGGGCGCGAAGTGAAGGTACGGTTTCTTGAACTTCTTCTTGTAGTGGCCGAGGTAATACGTTGCGATCATGTCGATGTCTTCTTTTCTCTCGCGAAGGGGAGGGATCGCAACCTCGACCACGTTGAGGCGGTAGAACAGGTCTTCCCGGAAACTCCGTTCCTTGACCTCATCCCGGATGTCGCGGTTGGTCGCCGCGACGATGCGCACGTCCACCTCGATGGACTGGGCGCCGCCGAGACGACGAAGCCGCTTGGTATCCAGGAATTTCAGGAGCTTGGCCTGGGTCTGCATGTCGATTTCCGTGATCTCGTCCAGAAACAGCGTCCCGTGGTCGGCGAGCTCGATCAGGCCGATCTTGCGCTCCTTGGCGTCGGTGAACGCCCCGGGCTCGTACCCGAACAGTTCGCTCTCCAGGAGATTCGGCGGCAGCGCGGCGCAGTTGATTTCTATGAACGGCCCGCCGGTCCGGCCGCTTTGCTCGTGGATGGTTTCCGCAAAGAGGCTCTTGCCGGTCCCCGTTTCGCCGAGCAGCAGGACGGAGGTGCTTTCGCTGGTCGCGACGCGTTCGATCAAGGACAGCACGCTCTGGATCGCCTTGCTGCGGCCGATCACCTCGCTGACGCGCGAGGACTTCTGGGTCCCCTTGAGGTACTCATCCCTTCGCTTGCGCCGTTGCATCTGGGAGAGGATCTTGTTGAGCAGCGAGAGGAATGCGTCGTGTTCGACGGGTTTGAGCAGGTAGGCGCGGGCTTCGAGGTTGAGGATGTCCGCTCCGAGCGCCTGCGTGTCCTGTGGCGTACAGAGCACGACCTGGGCCCGCGGTGACAGCGAGCGAATGCGGGAGAGTCTGGCCTGCACGTCGGAGATGCTCGGGTCCTCGCCCGATAGCCCAACGATTACGATATCGATCTTCGACCGGCCGGCATCGAGCTCGCCCGCATCCATAATTCGGACCGGATGCGATAGCTTTTCTATGAGGCTCCGAATGTGGGCTCTGTCGACATCATTCTGTTCGATGACGTAGATTGCAAATTCCATTGATGCGATCCCAGGCTGTTGTCGGCAGAAGGGACTCATGAGTCCCCCATGGCCCTATTTTTCCTTATCGCTCCGCGCGCGATCGGAGCGCCGGAGTTCCGCGTGCCATCGTGCAATTCCCGTGCCCCGCCGCGCCGTCCGGCGGGTGTGGGGGAGGTCGTGCGGGCGCGCGTTAAACCTTGAACGGAACCCGGCGATGGGATAAATTCTAGTGGCCCGCACGGTGCCTGGTTCAGCCAAGGAAGGCCAATCGCCTATGAAGATCGCGTTCACCAGCACAGCCCGCAGGCGGGAGGTCATCGGCCACATGCTTGCCGCCTTCGCCTTTTTCCCGCGGTATTCCCGCGCGCAATCCGGAGCGTCGTTCCGCCGCCGGGCGGTGTGGCTCGTTGTATTCGGTCTCGTGTTCGCCACCTCCTGCGGCTCGGAAGATGAGAGCCCCACGGGCCCCGGCCCGACGCCACCGACTCCGGCGATCGACGCCGTCAGCGATTCCGTGCTGGCGCCGGGGGATACGCTGTCGCTGGCCGGCCGCAATTTTTCCACTACGCTCGCGAGCAACCGGGTCGTGTTCAATAACGACCTGGCCAAGGCGATCCCGTTCTTCTCGAACGGGGACAGCCTGGCCGTTGTCGTGCCACGGTGGGCAAACTCGGGAGACCTCCACGTGACGTCCCAGGGTGTAGCGAGTTCCCCCCGCCCCGTGGAAATACGACGGGGTGTCGGCACGCCGTGGGTAATCAGCGGCGGCACGGGGTTCGATTTCAAGGCTGCGGCGCCCGCCGGTACCGAGGAATACGTGCTGATACCGTACTCCGCATCCGGCGCCGTGGCCAACTTCGCGTACACGGTGACGCCGTCGGCGACGTCGACGTTTCCAGCGGCACCTCCGTTGCGACGCTCCACCTGGGGCAGCCGGGACTTCGCCGTGGAGTTCGAGCTGGACATCCGGCGCCAGGCGATCGAATACATAGAGCGGTACGGAAACGGCAAGCGGCCGTTCGAAAGGGTGGCGCGAGCGGCGGCCGCGCCGGCGGTACGGACCTTTCGGGTATTGAAGTGCACGGATTGCGGCAGCCAGAACCCGGCCAACTTCAAAGTTGTCACCGCAGACCTGAAATACGACGGGGGAAAACGGGCCCTCGTCTACGCCGACGTCAACCAGCCGGCCGTGGGCGCGTTTACGCAGGCGGATTACGACGCGTTTGGCGCGCAGTTCGACGACCAGATTTTTCCCACGGACAGCACGTTGTTCGGCAAGCCGTCCGATATCGACAACAATCAGCGGGTCGCCATCCTTTTCACGCCGGAGGTCAACCTGCTGACGCCGGCGGGCAGCGCGCAAACCGATGGGTTTATTTCCGGGTTCTTCCTGTTGAACGACATCGTGCCCGGGTTGGTTCCGGCGGGGACCTCGAACAGCATGGAGATTTTCTACGCCATGGTGCCCGACCCGAACAGTCAGTTCGGTAACCCGTTCGACAAGCAACGGGTGACGGGGATCATCCCGTCGACGCTCGCCCACGAGTTCGAGCACATGATCAGTTTCGGATTTCGTTTCTCCGCGTTCGGGATATTTGGGCTGCAGGAGACGTGGCTGGAGGAGGGCATGGCCCACATGGCGGAGGACCTCAACGGCTTCGATACGAGCAACAAGGGCCGGGCGGACCTCTACCTGCCCGACCCGGGCGCGGTGTCGCTCATGGGCGGTGACACCCTCGAGCAGCGCGGCGGGATCTTTCTCTTTCTGCGCTACCTCGGGGATCAGTTGGGAACGCCAATCTACTGGGACATCGTGCACGACGCGGGCGTGGGCCGCGCCGGCGTACAGGCAGTCACCGGCGAGGATTTTTTCACCTCCGTCGCCGATTTTTTTTCCACCCTTTACCTGAGCGATCGTGGCATAACCGGGGATCCCAAGTACCGTTTTTCGTCGTTCAACCTGCAGCAGGCGTTCGCTCCGCTGCTCGTTACATCACGCGCGATTGCCGACGGCGCTTTCGGCGGCAGCGTGTCGAGCGCGGCGGGCGATTTTTATGTCCTGTCCGGGCTGCAATCACCGGCCGCCCGCTTCGACGTCGCGGGCGCGAAGAACAGCGCGACCCGCATCGTGGTGATCCAGGTCAAATAGGCAAGAGCGCGTTTGCGAGTGGAGGCATATGAGACGGGAGTTGAGAATAGAGCGGATCGCAGCCGTTGCGGCGATGCTGCTGGTCGTGGGGTGCGGCGGTAGGGCCGCCCATGACCCCGGCGAACGCGGTGACGGGGTTATCGACGTAAACGGACGGCTCTCGCGCCGCGGCAGCTCGCCCTTCTCATTGATGCTGCTGCGGTCCGCCGCCGGCAGGACGTACATGATCCAGTCATCGCGTCTCGGCGACGAACTCCGGGCGCTCGACGGCATGGACGTCGCGGTCAGCGGCTTCCTGGTGCCCAACGACGAGAACGTACCGGTCATCGCGGTAAGACGGTACGACGTGCTTCGCGTCCCCTCCGGGGAGAAGCCGCTGGTCGGCATCGTACGTGCCTCTCGCGCCGGCAATAACGCGATCTGGATCGTTGACGACAACGACGTGCAGTGGAACCTGCGAGGCGATTTTCGCGAGGTGCTGATGAGTTTTGTGGGCGCGAAGGTGTGGGTGACCGGCATCGTCGAGCGGTCCATCAACGTCGGGCAGGGCAGCATGCGCACGATCCTGGTCACGGAGTACGGCGTCATCCGCAGGTAAGCGGCGGTCCCCGCCGCGAGCGGTCCCGCCGATACAAAAGACCGCCGCCGGACGCTGTCAACTTGTTGACAGCCCCCGAAAACCATAAAAGAAGCTAAGCGGCCGGCCCCGCGTCTCGTTCGCGGGCGCTGTGGCGGCCGAGCGGGCGTCTGCAAGCGTAGCTGCGGCGCCCGGCTCGGTGTACGAGAGATGATGATATGTTACGCAATCAGTTAGACAAGAATCGAGATAGCGCCGTCTGGCACCGTTGTTGCTGAGGTGAGACCAAACGTGCCGCGCTCGCTCCCGGAGGCGGCGATTCGAGGCTCTACCAACGGACATCATTGACCACGTCGCCTACCGAATTCGATCCGCCGATCGCGGGCGCCTCCCCGGCGATTGCGCGTCTGAAGCGGCTCATTATCCAGGTCGCCGACTCGCCGGCCAGCGTACTCATCACAGGCGAGAGCGGCACCGGCAAAGAGCTGGTAGCCCGAAACCTTCACGCGCGCAGCCGTCGCGGCGGGAACCGTTTCGTACCGGTCAACTGCACGGCGCTCAACCCCGGGGTTCTCGAGAGCGAACTCTTCGGTCACGGCCGTGGATCCTTTACCGGAGCCATTCGATCCCATTCGGGCCTGTTCGAACAGGCGAACGGGGGCACGCTTTTTCTCGACGAGATCAGCGAGGTTCCGCCCTTTGTGCAGGCCAAGCTGCTGCGGGTGCTCCAGGACCGGGAAATCCGTCCGATGGGTGCGTCCGAGGCGCGGCACGTGGACGTGAGAATCGTCGCGGCCACCAACGCAAGCCTCGAGCAGCGTATCGAGCAGGGCTCCTTCCGGCTGGACCTCTTCTACAGGCTGGCCGTCGTGGAATTGGAGGTCGCCCCGCTCCGCGAGCGTCTCTCGGACATTTTTGATTTCATCGAGCATTTCTTTGGTCTGCGCGGCCTGCGCGTGCCGAAGGTATGTGACAAGACGCGCCAGGTACTGATGCAATACCACTGGCCGGGCAACGTGCGCGAGCTACAGAACGAAATGGAGCGCATCCTCGCTTTTCATCCAGGAGTGCGGGAGATCGCGGTGGACATGCTCTCGCGGCGCGTGCGAAAGCACCCCTGTCGCGATACCCTGGATGTCAAATTGCTCCATGACGCGCCGTTGCCGCAGGCGGTTGGATACCTGGAGGAAAACCTGCTTCGCAAGACGCTGACACAAACGAACTGGAACAAATCCGAATCAGCGAGACAACTCGGTCTGTCGCGCCAGGGCCTCTTGAAGAAAATCAAACGCTACGGGATTACCAACGAGCCGGATGACGTCTGGCGTGGCGACGTTGCCGAGTAAAAGGCGTTTCAAAACGTTTGCAATTGTCGGGGATTCCTATAACATCATCGTTGAAGCTAAGCCGGCGTATCGTCGGCCGTCTCGTCGTTGGGCGGGCGGTTAGAGTGGGCACCCATATTCGCGGAGTGAGCGATGGCGAACAAGAAAGTGAAAGTGGCTGTTGTCGGTGGTGGAAACGTGGCTCAGGTAGCGCATCTTCCGGCGTACAAGCAGCACCCGGATGTAGAACTGGTCGCGCTGGTGGAGGAAAACGCGGTGAAGCGGAGGAAGCTCGCGCAGCAGTACGGATTCAAGAGCGCGTACTACGAACTTACGCGAATGCTGAAGAACGAGGACGTCGACGCGGTGGATATCTGCACGCCCAATTATCTGCATGCGCCCATGGCAATCGCAGCGCTGCGCTCGGGCCGCCACGTCCTGTGCGAAAAGCCGCTGGCACGAAACGCGACGGAAGCGAAAAAAATGGTAGAGACGGCGAAGAAGAGCAAGAAGATACTCATGGTCGCAATGAACAACCGGTTCCGGCGCGACGTGGAGGTTCTGCAGAAATTCATCAAGCGTGGGGAACTCGGTGAAGTGCAGCTCGTCAAGGCCGGATGGCGGCGCATGGTCCAGGAATGGCGTGACCGCAACTGGTTCACGGACCAGCAGAAGTCCGGTGGGGGCGCTCTGCTCGACCTGGGCATTCCAAAAATGGACCTGGCCATCTGGATCGCGGGGCTCGAGAAACCGACGCGTGTCTCGTGCAGTGTTTTCGGACGCACCGGCAAGGGCGGCGTGGAGGATTCGGCGTGCGCCATGGTCAATTTCGAGGGCGGAAGCTGCCTGATACTCGAGGTGACCTGGAACCTGCTCGAGCCGAAGGACCACACGTATTTTCAGGTGTACGGGAGCAGGGGCGGCGCAAACCTGCAGCCGCTGAGCATCCACAAGGCGATGCACGGACAGCTGGTCAACGTGACACCGGCCCTCGACGGTGCCCGCAACTACTACAAGGAGAGCTACCGCCGCGAGATCGACCATTTCATCGAGTGCATCCAGAAAAACTGCGAGCCCCTGACCACCGGAGAGGAGGCCATGTCGGTCCTGAAGATCCTCGATGCGATGTACAAGTCCGCCGCGAGCGGCCGCGAGGTTTCTGTTTCGTGAAGTGGCTTGCGGCGCGAAAGTGGTTTCCCCCTCTGCGGCTCGTGCTGCCCGCCGCGGCATCGGGTGCGCTGCTCTCTCTCGCCTATCCGCCCCGTAACCTCGGTGTTCTTAGCTTTATCGCCCTCGTGCCTCTCGTCGTTGCGTGCTACCGCCGTGCCTATACACGCCGCGCGTTCTTCAACGCCGGCTACCTGTTCGGGATCGCCTTTTTCCTCGGCCACCTGTGGTGGATCGTCTTTCTCTCGTCGTCGTCCAGCATCACCGTGCCGTGGCTGATGGTGCCCGCCCTCGCCCTGCTGGTTCTCTACCTGGCCGTGTATCCGGCACTGTTCTTCCTGTTGCTGAGAACGCTCGGCAGGGGCAGCCTGGCGGCCGCGGTCGTGCTGGCGCCCGCCTTGTGGCTGCTTACCGAGATCGCCCGCTCGAGCGGCGAACTGGGGTTTTCGTGGGGGGCGGTGGGCTACTCCCTGACGCGCCACCCGGCACTCGTGCAGAGCGCCACGCTGGGGGGCGTCTTCGGTGTCGGAGCGGTGATCGTGCTCGTCAACATGCTGTGGAGCTACGCAGTCGCCGGGCGCGGCCCGCGCCGGCGGGTGGTGGCGATGGTGGCCGGGGCGGTCGTCATCGCGGGGATGGCCGTCTACGGACACGAACGAATCCGCCGCTTCGACGACGACGCGCCGGCTCGTACGCACCGTGTTTCCGTCGTGCAACCCAACGTGGATCTCGCCGTTAAATGGAATCCGGAGCACAGGGACACAACGCTGCGGCTGATCGAGCGCCTGACCCGTCAGTGCGCGTTGCTCGAGCCGGAGATGATCGTTTTCCCGGAAACCTGCGCGCCGGTCTTCATCGGCAACGACACAGCATTCCGCGACGGCCTCTCGAACCTGGCGCAAGAGCTGGAAGTCGGGATTTTCATCGGATTTCTGGATGCCCGCTATGAGGCGATCGGCCGTGTCGCCGCCGTGTACAATTCGTCGGGCCTTTTCTATCCCAACGGCGGCCTCGCCCGATACAACAAGAATCACCTGCTTCCATTCGGGGAAGCGATTCCGCTTGCGTGGAAGTTTCCCGGTCTCAAGAAGATCAATTTCGGGCAGGCGAACTTCGACCCCGGAACGACAGATGCCGCAATCGAATCGCCGATCGGCGAACTGGCGCCGCTGATCTGCTTCGAGGCGATTTTCCCGGCCGCGTCCCGGCGCGCGGTGTCGAGGGGGGCGGACGTGCTCGTCAATATCACGAACGACGGCTGGTTCGGGGATACGCCCGGCCCTTTTCAACACGCCGATATGGCCGTCTACCGCGCGGTCGAAAACGGCCGCTACCTGCTGCGAAGCGCCAATACCGGAGTTTCGATGGTGGTCGACCCGCTGGGCCGGATCGTGGCGTCGCTGGGGCTCAACGAAGAGGGCTTTCTGGTCGAGAACATCCGCGAGATCGAGGGCCGTACTCTTTTCACGCGCCTCGGCAACGCATGGCTGGTCGCGATCGCGGGGCTGCTCGTCACTTGCGGCACGCTCGTGGCGCGTATATCGGACCGTAGTTCCCAGTCAAGTTCCGCTTGTAAATAGCCGCCGCCCCGATTATTATGCCTTCGAATCGAGGTTGACGCTGTGACCATCTCCGTACTCAAATCCAAGATTCACCGCGGCACCGTGACCGGCGTCGATGTCGGCTACGAGGGCAGCATAGTGATCGACTCCGGGCTGATGGACGAGGTCGGGCTCTATCCCTTCGAGAAGGTCCTGGTGGCGAATCTCAATACCGGTCACCGTTTCGAGACGTACGTCCTGGCCGGCGAGGCCGGCTCCGGCGAGATCAAGCTCAACGGCGCCACAGCGCGTTTGGGACAGGCCGGAGACCGCGTCATCATCTTCGCGTTCACGCAGATTCCCGCGGCCGAAGCCGCGTCGTTCTCCCCCAAGATCGTCCAGCTGGACGAAATGAACCAGGTCGTCCGCAGATCCTTTGCCCGATAATGGCCGGCGCCGCCACTGAAAAACTCTACCTCCGGGATTCCTACACGGTTGCCTTCGACGCGGCCGTCGTGTCGTGCGAGCCGCACGACGACGGTACTTTCGACGTCGTTCTCGACAAGTCGTTCTTCTATCCCGAGTCCGGGGGGCAGTTGGCCGATCGAGGACGCATCGCCGGCGCGGAAGTGACCGCCGTGACGGAAGACGATGCCGGCCGCGTCCATCACGGGGCCGCCACCCGCGTCGATGCCGGTCCGGTTCGATGCGAGGTGGACTGGGAGGTCCGCTTCGACCACATGCAGCAGCATACAGGCCAGCACGTTCTGTCGCGTGCGTTCGTCGAGACCGCGGACATGGACACGATCTCGTTTCACATGGGCGAGGAGTCGTGCACGATCGACGTCGACGGCGACTCCCTCGACGAGAAGGTCGTAACGCGGGTCGAGCGTCTCGCCAATTCGATTCTGTGGGAGAACCGGAAGGTGAAGATCAAGACCGTTTCACCGCTACAAGTCCGCGAGCCTTTGTTGCGAAAACCCTTGCCGGACGGCGTGGCCGAGATCCGACTCGTGGAAATCGACGGGTTCGACGTCATAGGCTGTTGCGGCACGCACGTTCGCCGCGTGGGCGAACTGGGATTAATCAAGGTATCGAAGTTCGAAAAAATAAAAGGCGCCAACCGGGTCCATTTCAAGGTCGGGGCGAGGGCCCTGGACGACTACGCGATCCGGCACGAAATAGTCAAGCAACTGGCCAATCGTTTCACAACGGCACCAGGATCGGTGATCGAGAAGGTGGACAAGATGCACTCGGACGCTCAGCGTTCGCGGAAGGAAGTGCAGAGACTCGCCCGCAAACTTGCTACGTTCGAAGCGGGGGGACTCCTGGAGGCCGGCGAAGTACACAACGGGTGCACGGTGGTCACCGAGGTGTTGGGTGACGCCGGAGAAGACTATCTCAGGTTGCTGTCGGCGGAGCTGAAGAAGAACGAGGGGACACTGAGCATCGTAGCGTCCGTGCAGGGACTCGTATTGTGTAACGCGGCCGCGGACGTCGACGTCGACCTGCCGGGGCCGGTGGTCGAACGAGCGAGGAGCATCGGCGGCAGCGGTGGTGGCAAGAGCGGTTTTGCAACCGTTCGACTGCCGCAGGGCGCGGCGGTGTCGCCGTTCGTGAACGAAGTGGCCGCCCTTCTGAAGAGCCGGGTGAAACGTCGCTAGTGCGGGACGCGGGAAGCGAACGCCGGAGACGTCTCGCGGGAGCAGATTGAAGTGAAGCTGCATTGGAAGATCGGGATAGGAATGGTAGCCGGCGTCGCCGCCGGCCTCCTGATCAACGAGTCGGTCGTCGTTGGTGGTGGTCTGGGACGTTTGCTGGGGCACCTCGGATTCATCCGCCTGTTCTTCATACATGTCGTCGATCCGGTGCTGGCGCCGGTAGGTACGGTTTTTATCAAGCTGCTCAAGATGCTGATCGTTCCTTTGATCCTGGCGTCGATGGTGGTCGGGGTGGCGAGAGTCGGGGACATTCGCAAGCTCGGCGGGTTGGGTAGCCGTACTTTTCTTTTCTATGTCCTCACGACGTGGGCCTCCGTTTTCGTCGGCTTGGTGATGGTGAACCTTATCAAGCCGGGCCGGGGGGCGCCGCTCCTCGCGGGAGAGATCCCGGAGGCAGTGCACACCGTGGTCGGCTTCTGGGACGTGTTACTCAACATGGTGCCGGACAATCCGATCAAGGCGATGGCCAACATGGACATCCTGCCGCTGATCGTCTTCTCGTTGCTCCTCGGGGCTGTGCTCACCACTATCGGCGGCAGGGCCAAACCGCTGACCGATTTTTTCGAGAGCCTCAACGAGGCGATGATGAAAATGGCGGATATCGTAATCCGCCTGACCCCGATCGGGGTATTCGCGCTGCTGGCGCGCGTCGTCGCCGAGACCGGCCCGGGAATCTTCGCCAACCTTGGCAAGTATATGTTGACGGTGCTGATCGGCCTCTTGATACACGCGCTGGTCACGCTACCGCTCCTGCTCAAGTATCTGGCGCGTGTCAGGCCCGAGCGTTACGTGGCGAAGGTCTCGCCCGCTTTGACGACGGCCTTTTCCACGGCATCGAGCAGCGCCACGCTACCCGTAACGATCGATTGCGTCCAGGACAGGGCGGGCGTCTCGCGGCGGGTGTCAAGCTTCGTGCTGCCGATCGGTGCGACCATCAACATGGACGGCACGGCGCTGTACGAATCCGTAGCAGCGGTTTTTATAGCCCAGGTCTACGGGATCGACCTGTCGCTCACCCAGCAGGTGGTCGTCTTCCTTACTGCGACGCTTGCCGCGGTCGGTGCGGCCGGCATACCAAGCGCGGGGCTGGTGACGATGGCCATCGTCCTCAACGCCGTCGGGTTGCCGCTCGAAGGGATTGGCATGATTCTCGCCGTCGACAGGCTGCTCGACATGTGCCGTACGACGGTCAACGTATGGGGCGACACGGTCGGCTGCGCCGTCGTGTCACGTCTCGAGGGCGAAGAGCTGCCCGGGGAGATTCGATAATGCGAAACAACCGCTGGATTACGGGAGATGCAATTTCATGTACAGAAGGCGTCTAACAGCGAGCACCGCCGCGGTGCTTCTCCTGGCCGCCGGGCTCGTACCGGCGTGCGGTGACCGGACGACGCCGGCGGGAGTCAACTTGCTGGAGAATTCGTCGTTCGAGGAAATGCTCGGCGGAGTTCCCCGCGGCTGGGAACTGAACAACTTCCGAGGTCTCGCCAATATGAAGGCGGCTCTCTACGGGGTGGATGACTCGCTGGCCTTCGACGGCGAACAGGCTTTCTATTTTAGCGCGGACGGCGAGACCCGGCGCTTCTTCCTGCTCTCCCAGGAGATCGAGATGAGAGGTGCGAGACGCGCTCGCGTTCGCTACAGGAAGAGGACCGTGGACCTCGACGTTTATCAGGGGCAGTATCCACAGGCCGGAATCGCGCTCACGTACTATGACGCAAATCACGCGCGCTTCAATTCCACGCGGTTCGCGGACACGCGAGTTCCCCTTGAAATCGGAACGACCGACGGCTGGGTGACGCAGGAAAAAGTCTTCCGGCTGCCCCCGAAGATCGCGTACGTCGTCGTGCACTGTGTTCTCGGGATGTCCGGACGAATCTGGTTCGACGATCTCAGCGTGGAAGTCCCGGTCGGGCTGCCCTGGCGACAACGTGAGGGAGAGGTATTTACACACTATTGGCTGGACGAGAAACCGTATCCCGAAGGCGCGATCGAAATGCAGCGACAGCTCCACGACTACTACGCGGCCCGCCTCGGAATACCGCGCGAGGCGTGGAAGGGGATATCTTATTATCTTTATCCGGACACGGCGACGATCCGTGAAGCGCTGGGCATCAAGGAAAACCTGGACATCGATTACGCTGCCCGCGAGATCCATTCGATTGCGCCAGTGGACGATCACGAAATCGTGCACATGTTGACGGACGTGTACGGCCGCCTGCCGCAGGTTTTGGGAGAGGGAACCGCCTACTACCTTCAGGGAAGCATGGACGGCAAACCGATTCAGCCGCAGGCTCAGGAGCTGCTGCTGGCCAAGAAGATTCCCGCGTTGGAAGTCCTGCTCAACCCGTCGAACCTGGGCAGGATCGACCCCGTAACCGCGATCGTCGCGGGTGCTTCATTCGTCGGTTACCTCATTGAATACGGCGGCACGGAAAAGTTCCTCGAGCTGCACCGGCAGTTGGACGTACTCGGCTCGAACACGTTACAGGACGTTTTTGAGAACGTGTATGGCGGGTCTTTCGAGGAAGCGGAGAGAGTGTGGCGCTTGAAACTCGCCGCCGCCGACTTCAGCAAGTTCAAACAGCCGCAGGAAGACGACCAATGAGTGTGAGACCTTTCGAGTTCTGCCCGCTCTGCGGCCGGGGCCTGGTGGAGCGCATGCCGGAGAACGAGGACCGGGTCCGCCGCGTCTGCGATTCCTGCGGGTACGTTCACTATGAGAATCCCACGCCCGCCGCCGGCGTGATTGTCGTAGAAGACGGGCGGGTGCTGCTCGTGAAACGCAAGTACGAGCCAAAGGCCGGATTGTGGACGCTCCCCGCCGGTTTCGTCGAATCGGGTGAGGACGCCGGCGCCTGCGCGGTGCGAGAAGCAAAAGAGGAAACGAACCTCGACGTCGAGGTCGTACGGCTCTTCGACGTCTACTCGGCATTGGATGACCCGCGCGCGACGGTGGTGCTGATACTCTACTTGTGCCGTCGCACCGGGGGAGAGCTGGCGTGCGGTGACGACGCGGTCGACGCCCGGTTCTTCGCGTTGGACAGCCTCCCCGACGGCATCGCATTCCGCGCCCACCGTAACGCCCTGCGCGATATCCAAGCACAGGCTGCCGAAGGCCGTCTTTGAGGCGGCAGCGATGGGCTGGCCCGCTGCCACCCGCGCCGGGCCCGCCGGGGATCCACAGCGGGCGTTCCGTCGAGGCCCCCGCGCCCGCCGGCGTGGCCATCCCGCAACGAAGGCGACGGTCTACTCGATGATTTTCACCTGGAATCTGTCGCCCTGGCGGATCTTGTCGACGACCTCCATGCCTTTGGTTACGCGGCCGAAGATGGTGTAGCGGCCGTCGAGGTGGGGTTGTGGTGAATGGGTGATGAAGAACTGTGTGCCGCCGGTGTCTTTTCCCGAATGGGCGATTCCCACCGCGCCGCGCTGGTAGTGAAAACGGTTGAACTCCGAACGGATGTAGTAGCCGGCGTCCCCCCAGCCGTCCCCCCGCGGGCAACCTCCCTGCACGACGAAGTTGGGCACTACCCGGTGAAAGGTCCCGGCCTTGTAGAAGTCCCTGGCTGCCAGTCTGGTGAAGTTGGCGACGGTCTGCACGGCGTCATCGCCGTACAGTCTGATTTCGACGGTGCCGTACTCGCAACGGATCCGCGCGCGCCGCTCGCCGAGCGGCAGCGAGAGGTTCACCTTCCTCGACGCGTCGAAATCCCTCTCGTAGAAATGCCGGTCGCCGGGGATCTCCGGCACCGCCACCTCGAGGCGCTCGAGCAACGCCTTGCCGGCGAGTCTCATGCGCTTATCGCCGTCGTCGAGCGCTTCGCGCGCGATCCCTTCCGCCTCCGGCGCTTTCATCCCGGTCAACACGTCGAGAATTGCAAGACGAACGTCCTTGTCGACCCGATCGTACCGCGCCGTATAGCGCTCGATCAGTGAGGGAACGGCTTTCTTGTCGCCGATTTCGCCGAGCGCGTTCACGGCCTCGGTGGCGACCACCCAGTCGTCATCGCCCAGCTTCTGCAGGAGAACCGCCGACACGTCATCGTACTTGAAATGACTCAACGCGCGCACCGCCGCCGCCCGCGCCAGGCGATCCGGCGCCTCGCTCGCCGTGCCAAGCAGAAGGCCCAGTTCCTTCTTTTCGCCGGCCAGTCCGTAGGCCTCGATCGCCGCCAGGCGCACCATGCGTTCGCCGTCCTTAAGCCCGCTGGACAAGAACACAACGGACTGCTTGCCGAGCACTCTCGCCAGTCCCTTGTAGGATTCCGCGCGGATCGCGGCGTTTTCGTCGAGTATGGATTGCGCGAGGTAATCGGTGGCGCTCTTGTCGCCGACGGCGCCCATCGTCACCACCGCCGCTTTTCTCACGTGGTGCGACGGATGGTCCTGGAGAAGCCGGCCCAGCGGCGCGACGACCTTCTTCTCCTTCTTGCCGTCGAGAATCGAGGCGAGTGCGTTCATGGCATTGATCAACACCCGATCTTCCGCCTCGTCGAGGAGCGCGATGAGCTTATCGACGGATTTGGCGTCTTTTTGCTTGCCCAGTGTGCGCGCCGCGTACGCTCGCACGAGCGCGTCGTCGTGATCGATCAGGGGAAGCACCTCCGGCGGTACACGCTTGGATTTGATTTTTTCGAGCGCGTAAACCGCGCGGCGCACGACCTTGTTGTCACCGTCGTGGAGGGCCAGCAGCAGTCCACCCAGCGCCCTTTCGTCAGCGGTCCGGGCGAGGGCCATCACCGCTGCCGAACGCAGCTTGCCTTGAAACGCATGGAGCATCTCGGTAAGCGCCGCGATCGCTTCTTCGCCGCCGATTCTCCCGAGCGCCTCGGCCACGATCAACCGCATGTCCGGCGGTGCTCCCCGCCCGAATTCGATCAGTACCGCCGCCGCCGCTTCCGACGCGATTTGCCCGAGCGCGAACACCGTCTCGCGCACGACGCGCTCGTCACGGTCCTTGAGAAACGGGAAGAGGCGTGGCGCGTCCTGCGGGTCCTGGATCCGTCCGATCACCTCGACGCACCGCAAGCGCACGAGCGGGTTGTCGGACTCGAGGTACCTGAAAAGGCGGCCGTTACCGGTGACGCGGCCGTCTTCCCACAGCGCCAGGTTGAGGAGCGTGTCGCGCCCGCTGGAAGTGGCCAGCAGCGGCTGGTAGCGGCTCTTACCGCTGGCACTCCAACACGGGACAATGACGGCGATCGCCCATACGGCGACGGCGAGATTTCGTTTTATCATCTCATAAATCCTTGTACAATAATAAGTTATATGGCAAGTTTTCTCTTGAGCCTTTCAGCCTGGACTATTCCACGCCAAACTCGTCACTGTCAAGCGCTTGTTGCGTTTCTTGCCCCCGGCCCGCACCGCCGGCGGGGCGGCGATCCACCGGGCTGCCATCGCTGCGCCAACGTTGGAACCCGATAGTGTGAAAGTGGTTAGGGTTCCCGCCGGCTCCGGTGCAATGAGACGGGCGATTTATTGACAGTCTTTTTGTCGCTATGCTACGGTGCCGAACAGAAGCGACCCTGCCCCAATCGGTTAGCGTGCGCGAGGTGGCTCGCCGCGTGGGAGTTTGGCGGTGGGCGACGGTGCGCCGGCAAAGCAACGATGCCCGGCCGTTCCAGGGAGGATTGGAAAAAGAGATGGAGCATCAGCGCGTAGCGGTGATTGGAGCGACGGGTGTCGTCGGCCGGACCATGGCCAGGGTGCTGGAGGAGCGCGCTTTCCCGGTCGCGGAGTATGCCCCGGTGGCGACCGGCGGCGGCGCCGTTCGGACAGCAGACGCGTTCGGACGCGCGTGGCCCGTGCGCGGCACCGATGATCTCGACTTCGGAGAGTTCGACTACTGTTTTTTTAGCGCGGGCGCCGAAGCGAGCCGCGAGCTCGTTCCACGGGCGATCGCCAAGGGGTGCAAGGTCGTGGACAACACGACGGCCTTCCGCATGAACGACGGCGTTCCGCTCGTAGTCCCGGAAATCAACGGCAAGCGGGTTACGTCCGGAACACAGCTGGTTTCGTGCCCCAACTGTACCGCGATCAACCTGGTGATGACTCTCGCTCCAATCATCGAACTCGCGCCCCTGCGGCGCGTCGTGGTCACCGCGCTGCAATCGGTATCCGGCGCGGGACGAGCGGCGCTTCGCGAACTGGAGCGCCAGATCCAGGCGGACGGGGCGGAACACGAGCCAGGGGGGAGCGTGTTCGACAAGCCGATCGCCTACAACTGTATCCCGCGGATCGGTGATATCGTGCCTTCCGGGTACTCCGCCGAAGAGGAAAAAATCATAGAAGAGACGAGAAAAATTCTCGAGCTCCCCTCGCTGGATGTCGTTCCGACGTCGGTGCGGGTGCCCGTTCGCGTGGGGCACTCGCTGTCGGTGAACGTCGAGTTCGAAGGGAAAGCGGCCATCGATGATTTGAAGGCGCTGTGGGGCCGTTCACCGGGGCTCGCCTGCGACGACGACCTGCCGACACCCCTCGACGTCGCCGGCACGGATACCGTCGTGATCGGCCGCCTGAGAGTGGACCCGACGCGTCCCGGCGCGTTCAGTTATTGGGCCGTCGGCGACAACCTGAGAAAGGGTGCGGCCACGAACTCGGTTCAAATAGCGGAGCTGCTTCTCGCATGCGCGCCCGTATGATTTCTCGCGACGGATCCGCCGCAGGAAAGTCCGCGTTCATCGCGAACGATCCTAGATTCTTGATTGTTCTTTTCGCGTTGATCGTCGTCTCTACGTTTATCGTTCACAGCACACGGGGCCTCGTCCTGATTCTGCTCTACGTGTTGTTGCTTCACTACCTCGCCGGGCTGCCCGCGCGACTCCTCGTGCGGCGCACCCGTACATTGCTGTTGTTCGTGATGTTGATCGTCGCGTTGAACGCATTTCTGGTTAAAGGCGCTCCGTTGCCGCAACCGCTGTTTTTCTTGTCGCGAGAGGGACTGACGAGCGGCATCTTTTATGGTTTGCGTGTGCTAACCGTCTCTTACGTAGTGATCGTTTTTGTCTCGGTTGCATCGCAGGAGGTCATCGCGGTGGGTCTCGCTTCGCTGGTTCAACCGTTATCGAGGTCGTACGCGAAGCGGGTGGCGCTGCACGGTTTTCTCGCAATGGGGTTTCTGCCGTTGTTTGCGGACGAGATCGAGCGCATCCGCGTCGCCCAACGGTTCCGCGGAGGCGGTCTTCGCGGGGGCCTCATGACGAAGATCGCAGGAGTGCGGATGCTGTTCGTGCCCCTGGTGGTCTCGGCGATCCACCGCTCGGGCCAGTTGGCGATGGCCGTGGAGATTCGCGGTATTCGACGGTCGATCATACGCCTGCTGGAGGTTCCGAAACCGGCCGGCCGGGACTTGCGTTTTGCAGCGGTGACGCTGGCACTGCTGGCGGTGGCGGGTTCAATCGGCTGAACGAGCCGATCAGGTTGCCATGCGAAATTTCAAAATGCTGGTGGAATACGACGGCACCGATTTTCACGGTTGGCAGAGGCAGCCCAACCTGCGGACCGTGCAGGGCACCATGGAGGAAGCGCTCGAGGCGATTCTCGGCACGGCCGTTCAGGTCAACGGTGCCGGCCGCACCGACACGGGCGTTCACGCTCTGGGCCAGACGTGCAGCACGGTTCTCGACACGGCCCTGACACCCGCCAGGCTGCGCGGCGCGATCGGCAGCAAACTACCGGAGGACATCCAGGTCTACCGCGTGTCTGACGTGGACATGAAATTCCATGCTCGTTTCAGTGCCAGGAGCAGGCGGTATTCCTATTATCTGCGCACGGAACCCACGGCGATCTGGCGCCGCTTCGCCTACGTGGTCACCACACCGTTGAACGTCGACGACATGCAGGCGGCGGCCGCGCACCTGATGGGCGAGCGCGATTTCACCAGCTTTACACCCTCGCGGTCGACCGGCGTTCCTGCCATCTGTGACGTGCGTGCGGCGGAAGTCGAACGGCACGACGAGGTGATTTCCATTACCCTGGAGGCCGATCATTTTCTCCACCACATGGTGCGGGTCATCGTCGGTACGTTGATCGAGGTCGGGCGGGGCAAGTATCCCCCGGAACATCTCGAGGACATCCTGTGTAGAAGGGACAGGACGGCGGCCGGGCCCACGATTCCCCCGAACGGGCTGTTTCTGACCGGAGTACGATACGGCGATTAGATTCGTCTTGGCGCCCGCCGGTCGATTACCTATTATGTAAGGTTCCCGGCGGCTTTCGCCGGGTTGTTGGCGCGGTCGGCGCAAGGAAGAGCGGCTGCGGCCGGCGCGATGACGGCCCCAGGCGCCGGGGGGGGAACGAAAGCGGCCGCGCCGCAAAGGGAGAAGAACCGATGGACGTCATTGGAACACGCCGCCGGGTTGGCCCCTTGCCCTACATCTTTGGGGCGGTGCTGGGCGTTTCCCTGGGATTGATTGTTGTCTCCGGGGTGCTTTTCTTCAAGAGCTCGCGCAGTACGGAAGCGAACGTAGCGGCGAACAGGCCGCCGCCGCAGGAGCCGATGCCGATAAGCGAGAGCCGCCGCAATGCCATCGTCATAGCCACGGAGCGCGTGGCACCCGCGGTCGTCAGCGTTACCTCCCGCTACCGGCAGGTGGTTCGTGCCAACCCGTTCCGTTCCCGGAGAAGCGAATGGTGGTCCCTCTTCTTCGGGCCGGGACAGACTTTCGAGCGGGAGGTGTCGTCCCTGGGGTCCGGCGTTATCATCAGCCCCGAAGGGTTTATCCTCACCAACGCGCACGTGGTGCGAAAAGCGGAAGAGATCCTGGTCACGCTGTCGGATGGTACGACCGTTGCCGCCGAAGAAGTGGAGACCGCGCCGGACTACGATATCGCCCTCATCAAGATCGCGGGGGACAACCACTCGTACGCCAGCCTGGGGGACTCAGGCGACCTCTTTGTCGGGGAATGGGTCATTGCCATCGGTCAGCCGTTCGGACAGCTGCTCAACGACACGCAGCCTACGGTCACCGTCGGCGTCATCAGTGCCCTGCATCGCGACGTAAAGGAGAGCCCCACCAGCGAGCAGACCTTCAAGGACATGATCCAGACCGATGCCGCGATCAATCCCGGCAACAGCGGCGGACCGCTCGTGAATTCGCGGGGAGAAGTTATCGGGATCAATACGTTCATCTTCAGCTCGGGTAACGGAGGCAACCTGGGGATGGGATTTGCTATCCCTATCAACCGCGGCAAGTGGGTGCTCGACGAGTTCAGGAATTACGGGCGTGTACGGCCGGTCTGGGTGGGCCTTCGCGTGCGCGACGTTACGCCCGAGCTGGCGGCGGGTCTGAACCTGAACGTCAACCATGGCCTGCTGGTCCGCGAGATCGAGGACGACAGCCCGGCCAGGAAGGCGGGTTTGAAGTTGGGCGACCTCATCGTGGCAGTGAACGGACGCAAGGTGAAGACGCGACGCGAGGCCAACCACATCATTTTCGGCTCGAAGATCGGGGACGAGCTGGTCTTTGACATCGACCGGCGCGGCAAGACCAAGACGGTCACGCTAAAGCTCGAAGAGAAGCCCGACGAAATCTAGCCGGTGGAAACGGAGAACCGATGATAGAACGCTATACCTTGCCCGAAATGGGGAAGGTCTGGTCGGACGAAAACAAGTTCACGACATGGCTCAGAATCGAAATCCTCGCCTGCGAGGCGCTCGCCGAGCTGGGTGAAATACCCGCCGACGCGGTCGCCGTCATAAAGGAAAAAGCGGCCTTCACCCCGGAGCGAATCCTCGAGATCGAAGAAACCACGCAGCACGACGTCATCGCGTTTCTGACCAATGTGGCCGAAAACGTCGGGCCGGAGTCCCGGTATATCCACCTGGGGATGACCAGTTCGGACCTGCTGGATACGGCGCTCTCCTGCCAGCTGAAGGAAGCCGGCGGGCTCATCCTGGACCGGTGTGCGAAACTCAAAGAGGCGCTGAAGGCCCAGGCACTGAAGCACAAGAAAACGGTCCAGGTCGGGCGCACCCACGGCATCCACGCGGAACCCATCACGTTCGGGTTGAAGATGCTGCTGTGGTACGACGAGATTACGCGCCGCCAGGCGTCTCTTGAGAGTGCGATCGCGACCGTTTCCTGCGGCAAGATATCCGGCGCCGTCGGAACGTACGCCCATCTCGACCCGCGGGTGGAGGAGTACGTCATGGGCAAGCTCGGTTTGAGCCGGGCGCCCGTGTCGACCCAGATCGTTCAGCGCGACCGGCACGCGGAATTCGTGACGACGCTGGCGGTGCTTGCCGCCTCGCTCGACAAGATGGCCACCGAGATACGAAACCTGCAGCGGACCGACATACTGGAAGTCGAGGAGTTCTTCGGGTCGGGACAGAAAGGAAGCTCGGCGATGCCGCACAAACGCAATCCGATCATATCGGAGCGGGTGTGTGGCCTGGCACGGCTCGTGCGGGCGGATGCGATGGTTGCGTTGGAGAACGTCGCACTGTGGCACGAGCGAGACATCAGCCACTCGTCCGTCGAGCGCGTGATACTGCCTGACGTGACGATCGCGCTGGACTACATGCTCGCGAAATTCTCGTGGGTGATCGAGAAGTTGATCGTTTATCCGGAGAATATGATGAAAAACCTGGAGAAAACAAACGGGTTGATCTATTCTCAAAAACTCCTGCTCGAACTGACCGCCACCGGCATTACGAGAGAAGAGGCGTACGCGGTAACGCAGGAAGCGGCGATGGAGACCTGGAAGACGGGGAAATCGTTTGAAGCTTCGGTGCGCGAGCGCGAGGCCATCACTTCGCGACTCGAAAGTGGCAGGATGGACGAAATATTTTCATTGGACACTTTTGTCAAAGAAGTAGACGCGATCTTCGATCGCGTACTCTAGTTCAACCGGCGATCGATCACGGACCCTGACACGTCGCGGCATTGTGACCGCGGCGTATGTGTTTTATCGCCAGAAACAGGGGCAGGGGGCGATCATCGCCCCCTGCAATAACCCATGAGAACGATTCGGAAACAAGACACTGTCGCCCTGGATGACCCGCACGATGCGCGGTTGAGGGAATACCTTGCCGGGCAGAACATCAGCCTCAAGCCCAACGAACTCGAACAAGTGCGCTCGCTTCTCGGGCGCAATCCGACGCCGGTTGAGCTCCACATCTTCAATATTATGTGGAGCGAGCACTGCTCCTACAAGAGCTCGAAGGGGCTGCTGCGCTCGCTGCTGCCGACACAGGCGCCGCACGTCGTGCTGGGGCCCGGCGAGGACGCCGGGATCGTCCGGTTTCACGAGAAGGACGGCAAGACGTACTGTCTCGTGCTGGCACACGAGAGCCACAACCATCCATCGCAGGTGCTGCCGGTGGAAGGCGCCGCAACCGGCATCGGGGGTATCGTCCGCGACGTCTATTGTATGGGCGCCGAGGTGATTGGCTGCCTTGACCCGCTGCGGTTCGGTGACCCGGGTGGGCCCAACGCGGGCCGGGTGCGGGACATCGTGCGTGGCGTCGTAGAGGGCATCGCCCAGTACGGCAACGCGCTCGGCGTGCCGAACTACGGGGGAGATACGTACTTCGACGCGAGTTTTGACGACAACTGCCTGGTCAACGTGGTGGCCGTCGGCGTCGTGGCGGAGGAGGACATCATCCGCAGTCGCGCGCCGGCAGCGGCCGGAAAGACCCCGCACGACATCGTACTCATCGGCAAGCCCACCGACGCCTCGGGGTTTGGGGGAGCGGCGTTCGCCTCGGAGAGGCTCAGCGGGGACGAGGCGGAGGAGAAGCAGGAAGCCGTGCAGATACCGGATCCGTTCCTGAAGCGGGTGCTGGCCGAAGCGACGCGCGTGGTGCTTGCCGAGGCGAAGGGGGGCGGCGTCGACATCGGGTTCAAAGACCTCGGTGCCGGCGGCATTAGTTGTGCCGTATCGGAGATGGCGCAGGCGGCTGGTGTGGGGGCCGTTCTGGACCTCGGTGCGGTGAGCAAGTCGTCGGTGAACCTGGCCGACGAGGTCATCGCCTGTTCGGAGACGCAGGAACGGTACGCGATGATCGTTCCCCGGGATTTTACACGGCGAGTCTGCGAAATCTACAACGATGAGTTCGAACTTCCACACCTCTATACGGGAGCCGGTGCGTACGTGATCGGACACACGACGACGGAGAAGCGCTTCAAACTGGAATCCGGCGATAACCTCGTGTGCGACGCCGGCGTGGATGTAATCACGACCGGCATCGAGTACGAGCGACAAAAAAAGGCGCGCCCGCCGAGCCCCCACACACGCCCCTCGACCCCGGCGACCGATCCGCCGCTGGACGAGGCGCTGGTCGGGCTTCTCTCCTCGGCGAACGTTGCCGACAAATCGATCCTCTTCCGCCACTACGATTCGGAAGTGCGGGGCCGCGCGGTGCTGCGTCCGGGCGAGGCGGACGCGGCGGTGGCCGTGTTTCTGCCGGGTGAGACCCTCGGGGTTGCGACCGCCGTGGGGGGAAACTCGAGCCTGGGACGGTTGGATCCCTATCTCGGTGGGGTGTGGGCGGTACTCGAGGCGGCGCGCAACGTCGCCTGTGCGGCCGGGATGCCCCTTGCAGTGACCGATTGTCTGAACTACGGGGACCCGGAGGACCCACACGTGTTCTGGGAATTTGCGGAAGGGGTGCGGGGTGTGTCAGACGCGTGCCGCGGACTGCACTTGTCCGGGGATCCGTCGGACGTGCTCCCCGTCGTCTCGGGGAACGTGTCGTTCTACAACCAGAGTGGAGAGGGGGAGCCGATCGCACCGACACCCATCGTCGCGTGCGCGGGACGTGTCGACGACGTCAGCAAGTCCCGGGGAATGGCGTTCCGGGAGGCGGGTTCGAGGATCGTGCTGCTCGGAGAACTCCACGACCGGCTGGGCGGCAGTGAGTACGCGCGGCTGTTTGCCACCGGCTACGTGCTCGAGCCACCTCGCCCCGATCTGAAAATGGAAAACGGGATCCTGCGAGCGCTACTGGATGGATTCGGTGAGGAGGTGATCCTTTCGGCCCATGACATCAGCCATGGCGGACTACTCGTGACACTCTCGGAGATGGTGATGAAGAGCGCTCCCTTCGACCTCGGCTGCCGGATCGATTTCGGCGGCGGTTTCGGAGGGGACTCGCCCGCGGGGGCCTTTCTCTTCAGCGAGTACGGGGGTGTTGTGGTCGAGGTCGACGCCGACAAGTGGCCGGTGTTCCAGGACGTTCTCGCGAGAAATGAAGCGAAATGGCTCGACCTCGGCGCCACGACCGAAGACGGCCGGCTCCGGGTGATCCTTCCCGGGCAGACCATCGATCTGTCCGTCGGGCAACTCGACGATGCGTACCGCGTTCACGGCGAGTGCAACCGGCTGTTCGTTTGAGGAACCATGATGAACCCTGACGTAGTCGTCATCCAGTTTCCAGGAGTCAACTGCGAGTACGAGACCGTGCGCGCTTTGGAGGCGGTCGGCCTGTCCGGCCGCATCGTACGCTGGAACGCTACCGGGGGTGTGCTGAAGAACGCGGTGGCGGTGATCCTGCCCGGTGGGTTCTCCTACCAGGACCGAATCCGGGCCGGCGTTGTCGCCGCCAAGGACCGGATCATGGACGACGTGCTCGATGCAGCCGCCCGGGGCGTACCCGTCCTGGGCATATGCAACGGCGCGCAGGTGCTCGTCGAGGCGGGGGCGGTGCCCGGGTTCACACCCGGCAGCATCGACCTGGCTCTCGCGCCGAACCGAATGCCCGATAGGACCGGCTACTACTGCAACTGGATTCGCCTCAAGCGGGGTGAGGCAACCTGTGTGTTCACGGAGTTCCTGAAGGACGCCGTCGAAGACAGCGGGACGCTTCCCGTCCCGATGGCGCACGCCGAGGGCCGCTTTGTAACGGCGTCCGCCGACGGGGATCGCCGGCTTCGAGCGGGCGAGGGAGTCGCGCTCTACTACGCGTCCGCCGACGGATCCGCGCCGGCCGTGTTTCCGGATAATCCCAACGGCTCGAGCTACGCGATTGCCGGGATCACCAACCCCGACGGAAACGTCCTCGCGATGATGCCCCACCCGGAACGGGCGTCGTGGATGTACCAGGTGCCGCGCGGGGTGGGCGGCGCATGGGGCAGGGCGCGCGCGTCCGTCCGGCGGGCGGGACTCTACGACCCGGGACCGGGGCGCGGATTCTTCGAGTCGCTCAGGAAGGGGTTGGGTCGATGAAGACCGGAGTGCGCCTGCGGGTGTGGCTGAAGGGCACCGACCTGGTGACCCGTACCGCCTACCGAACGCTTTGCGACAAGATGGGCTACGCGGGCCGGCTGCTGGCCATCCGCAGGCTCGATTTTGCCGAGTTCGAAATCACCGGCCCCGAACCCCGGCGCGCGGTGCCGGCGGTGACGCGGATGATGTCAACGCAGAGTGAGTTCTATAACAGAAATAAGCACAAGCATTTGATCGAATTCGAGTGGGGCGGCGACGGCCGTAAGGTCGAGGGCGTCCCGCTCGAGGACCTCCTCGGCTACCTGACCCGGGATGTGACGAGGCGGCAAGGGCTTGACGATTCTCAAGAATTCAATGGAAAAAGCGGACCGAATCAGGTTAACTTAGACCGTGTTCCGATCTTCCGGACGGAGGTTCTGGTGGAAGACCGGGACCCCTTCCCTAAACTCGCTCTGGCTAAACGAGTTGAGTCCGAGCTCTCGGCGGCCAACGTAACCGTGTCCGCGTTGGGGACCTGCTGGTACCTGGCGGTGCGCGCCGCCTCGACGGCGGAGGCGATGGCCGAGACCGAGAGGATCGTTGTTTCGAAGAGCAGGGACCGGGGACTCCTCTTGAACCCGAACGCGCAGTCGTTTCAGGTGCGCTCGGTAGAGAGAATTGGTGAGCTTTGATGATTGACGCCCCTCGCGAATACTGCGGTTTGTTCGGCATCCAGAACCACAACCAGGCCGCGCATAACACGTTTCTCGGGCTGTACGCGTTGCAGCACCGGGGGCAGGAGAGCGCCGGCATCGTCTCCTCGGACGGCTCGAAGGTCCATGAGCACCGGGGGATGGGCCTGGTGTCGCAGATTTACGGCGAGGAAAGTCTCGGCCGGCTCGAGGGCCGGCTGGCCATCGGACACAACCGGTATTCCACCACCGGCTTGACGCGGGTGTCCAACATCCAACCGCTGCTGGTGAACTGCAAAATCGGCAGGGTGGCACTGGCGCATAACGGCAACCTGGTAAACGCCTTGGAGATTCGCAGGGAGATGGAGCGTGCTGGTTCGATCTTTGCGACCGCGATGGACAGCGAAATAATTCTCCATCTGATTGCCAGGAGTAGAGAAGAGCGGTTGGAGAATATGATAATCGATGCCGTGTCACGGGTTAGCGGCGCGTATTCGCTGTTGCTTATGACGAAAGACAAGCTTATCGGAGTACGAGACCCGTCCGGCCTCCGCCCGTTGTGCATCGGGCGGTTGGGAGAGAGTACGATCCTGACCAGCGAATCTTGTGCGCTGGATATAATTGGAGCAGAATACGTTAGAGACGTCCGACCAGGGGAACTCGTCATTGTGGACGAGAGGGGGATGACGTCGCTACAGGCCGAAAAATCGACTGCCCAGGCGAAATGCATATTCGAGTTCATCTACTTTTCGCGCCCGGACAGCATTGTTTTCGAGGAGAACGTGGACAAAGTTCGCCGCCGGCTGGGAACCGTTCTGGCGAGAAATCATCCGGTGGACGCCGATCTCGTGATCGCCGTCCCGGACTCGAGCAACACCTCGACGCTGGGATTCGCCCGGGAATCGGGGCTTCCTTTCGAGTTGGGGCTCATCCGGAATCACTACGTGGGAAGGACGTTCATCCAGCCCGAGCAGGCACTTCGGGAAGGAGACGTACGGGTCAAGTTCAACCCCGTCAAGGGGATACTGAAAGGCAAGAGGGTTGCGGTGGTAGATGATTCGATTGTCCGCGGTTCCACAATGAAGAAACTCGTACAAATGCTCCGCAAGTCAGGTGTAAAAGAGGTGCACCTTAGGATTTGTTCCCCCCCTATCCAATTCCCCTGCTTTTACGGGATCGATATTCCCGAGCGCAGCGAACTGATCGCCTCGTCCCATTCAACTGAGGAGATCAGGGAATTTCTCAACGTCGATAGTCTCGAGTACCTCACGCTCGAGGATCTGCGAACGGTCGTCAGCGACCCCGAGAATTTCTGTTACGCGTGCTTCAACGGTGAATATGTGATCCCGGTGTCGACCGATCATCACAAGGCCGTGCTCGAGGACAGCTTGCGAGTATCCTGACGCGCGTGGCCGCTCAGGGCGGCCAGGCGGTCAGCGGCCGGTCGACAACAG
The DNA here is from genome assembly GCA_046754105.1 of Candidatus Krumholzibacteriia bacterium. GTDB lineage: Bacteria > Krumholzibacteriota > Krumholzibacteriia > WVZY01 > WVZY01 > JAZGDW01. The sequence goes on along the minus strand of JBHHVD010000010.1, from coordinate 11,737 downwards.
CGAACACACAATACCTCTACAACACGGCCCGGCCGTATTCGTTGATTCGCATGGTTCGCCTTCGAATCAAATACGAAAAGGTGGGTGCGATCCGCTTTGCATCGCACCGGGATACCATCCGGTTGTTCCGGCGGACTCTGGCCGCCGGTAACGTTCCGGTCTGTTACTCCCATGGATTCAATCCCCACCCGCGGCTGTCGTTCGGTCCGTCGCTGCGGACCGGTTGGGAAGGCCTCGGCGAATGTATGGATGTGCTGTTGGAGAGACCCGTCCTGGATTTTGGAGCGGCGTGCAATGCCGGGCTGCCGGAAGGGCTCCGCATCGTGGAAACGGCGGATGTCGAGCCGTCCGTGCCGAAACTCTCGAACGACGTCAAGGCGGCGCGCTACGCCGTTTTCGTCGATCGGCGCAACCCGGTCGCGGCGATCCCAGGGGCAGAGGGAACTGCCGCCGCCCGGGGAAGCGGCGGGCCCACGAACAGCGCCGTGGGTCCGACACGGCGGCCGGAGCTGGAAGCCATGATCCGAGAACACGTTCTGAACGAGGACCGGGACGGCGAACACGCCGATGACCCCGAACTCCTCGAATTGGAAATAATCGAAGGGACCGGCGGGATCGAGATCGACTACATGAGTTCGATGCACCAGGGCAGGAGCATCTTCCCCGAAGCGCTCCTCGAGCCGCTATGCGGGGACCCCGGTGGGCTCGAGATCCCAATCAAAGTCGTACGACAAGGCCTTTACGTGGAAAGAGACGGTTCATACATCTCGCCGGTCAGTAAAGGAGCAGTGCAAGGGAAATCATGAAAGAGATTATCATTAACATGACGTCGCAGGAAATACGGGTCGCCACCCTCGAAGACGGTGACCTCGTGGACTTCCTTGTCGAGCGGGAACAGTCGCGACGGCTGGTCGGGGATGTTTACCTCGGCAAGGTCAACGCGATTCTCCCCGGAATTCAGGCCGCCTTCGTGGACATCGGCTACGACAAGGCCGGATTTCTCCACGCCAGTGATCTGGCGGGATCGATGGACCGGTTCAAGGATTTCGACCTCGTCGAAACGCCGCGCCGTCGCGGCGGCCGCCGGGAACCGCGCGGCAGGCGCAGCAAGCGCGACAGCCGCGACAGCCGTGACAGCCGCGACAAGGACGCGCGGCCGCCGATAGAGCGCATGCTCAACAAGGGGCAGGAGGTTCTGGTCCAGGTGACCAAGGAGGCGATAGGCACCAAGGGCCCGCGGCTGTCGGCCCAGATCTCACTGCCAGGGCGCTTCGTAGTCTACGTGCCCAACTACGACTACCTGGGTGTCTCGCGCAAAATCGAATCGCGCCAGGAGCGTTCGCGCCTGAAGAACCTCATCTCACGCAAGAAGCCGGGTAACTCCGCGATCATTGCCCGCACGGCGTGCGCCGGGGTGGAGGCCAAACAGATTGTCTCCGACATGAACTATCTCCATAAACTGTGGCAGGAGTTGAAAATGCAGTCGGAGAAGGTCAGTGCTCCGCACCTCATCCATGAAGAGGTGGAGTTACTGGTAGGAATGGTGCGGGACGTGGTGACCGATGACGTCGGCCGCATCCTCATCGACAGCGAGCGCGAGCACAAGAAGCTTGTTCGCTACCTGAAGACGTTCAGCCCGAACCTCTGTTCGCGGGTGAAACACTACCGGGACAAGACGCCCATCTTCGACAAATTCAACATAGAGCGCGAGATCGAAAAAACGCTCGACCGCAAAGTCTGGCTCAAGAAGGGCGGCTACATCATCATCGACCCCACCGAGGCGCTGGTGGCGATCGACGTCAACACGGGCCGTTTCGTCGGCAAACGCGACCAGGAAGAGACTATTTTCGAGACCAACATGCTCGCTGCGAGAGAAATCCCACGGCAGCTGCGACTGCGTGACATCGGCGGCATCATCGTGATCGATTTTATCGACATGGAGAAGGACGCCAACAAGCGCAAGGTGCTGGCCGAGCTGCGCTCGAACCTGCGCCGGGACCGTTCACGAGCCAAGGCGTTCGCGGTGAGCGAGCTGGGCCTGGTGGAAGTCAGCCGCAAGCGGGTGCGGCCGAGCCTGCTGACGTTCTTCAGCGATGAGTGCCCTTACTGCAAGGGAACGGGCAAGGTGCTGTCCTTCGCCTCGCTGGCCAACAAGATCGAACAGTGCATCCGGAGGGTGGGCTCCAAGACCCGGGAAAAGCGGGTCCAACTCCGCGTGAATTCCTCGCTGGCGCTGTACCTGGAGGAGGAGCGGAGGCTGACCATCGACGCTCTGGAGCGCCAGTACCGGTTCAAGATAGAGATTCAGGACGATCCGCGTCTCCACCGGGAGGATTTCAAGATCGTCTCCCTGAGCTCGTTCCGGGATCTGATCCAGGAACTCTCTTGACAGGAGCGCGGTTTTTTCGTATTAAGGAAAGGTTATTTGCCGTTTTTTCAAGGGGATCAGGACGTCATGGAAAGCTACGCGATCATTACAGTGTCCGGAAAGCAGTGCAAGGTGACCCCCGAGGCCCGCGTGCGGGTACCGAGGATGGCCGCCGAGGTCGGCAGCAAGGTGGACATCGATCAGGTCCTCCTCTATTGCGACGGCAAGAAAGTGCACGTGGGGCAGCCCGTCGTCACCGGCAAGAAGGTCAAGGCCGAGGTGGTAGGGCACGGCAGGGACCGCAAGATCATCGTCTTCAAGAAAAAGAGAAGAAAAAGCTATCGCCGGACGCGGGGACACCGCCAGGACTTCACCGAGTTGAAGATCGTGGCCCTTCCCAAGTAGTCAGGGATCGAAAAAGGTGGTATAGATGGCTCACAAAAAGGGTCAAGGCAGTATCAAAAACGGTCGCGACAGCCAGTCCAAGCGGCTCGGCGTCAAATGCTACGCGGGAGAAACGGTCAGCGCAGGCAGCATTCTCGTGCGCCAGCGGGGCACCAGGATCCATCCGGGCACGAACGTCGGCCGCGGCAAGGATGACACGCTGTTCGCGAAGATCGCAGGAGTGGTGAAGTACGAAACATTCGGCAAGAATAAAAAAAAGGTCAGCGTCTCTCAGGCCGTCTGAGCCCCCGCGAGGTCATTCTCGACCACTCTCCTGTCTGTTGCCGGTCCCACTTTCTCTTCCTCCCAATTTAAACCGTACGAATCTCTGCCAAACGGCGGGGTGCCCATGACGTCTCACCGTGTGGCGGTAGTCTTGCCCGCCCGATACCACTCCTCGCGGTTCCCGGGCAAGCCTCTGGCGTTGCTCGCCGGCCGGCCCCTGATCCAGTGGGTTTTCGATCGCGCGGAGCGGATCGGCGGTGTGTCGCGTGTGCTCGTGGCAACCGACCACGATGGAATAGCGTCGGTAGTAAAGGGGTTCGGCGGGGAGGTCGTGATGACCTCCCGGGATCACGAAACAGGCACCGACCGCGTGGCGGAAGTCGCGACGGAGCTGGAAGAGGACATCATAGTGAATCTTCAGGGTGACGAGCCAGCATTTCCGCCAGAACTGGTTGAAGAGATGGTTGCCCCGTTACGGCACTCCACGACCATCGACATCGTCACGGCCTGCCATGAGATAAGAGACCCAAACGAGATCGGGAACTGCAACGTGGTGAAAGTCGTTATGGACCAGTCGAGCCGTGCATTGTATTTTTCGCGTTCGGCGATCCCGGCGCCGGCGGGTGGCGGTGAGTCTGCGCCGGCGCACCGGCACATCGGCATATATGCGTTTCATAAAGCGTCGTTGCTTCGTTTCGCAGGGTACACCCGCACGCCTCTTGAGCGCGCCGAGAACCTGGAGCAGCTTCGGGCGCTCGAGAACGGCATGGTCGTGCACGTGGTCAAAACAACTTACAGGACCGTGGGTGTCGACGTGCCGGAAGACATAAAAACTGTTGAAAAAGCGCTGGCCTCTACCTAAACTGGGACCAGCAAATGACTGGCATCAAATCGTCCGGAGTATCGACAGCAATCGAATCGAGGTACTCAGATTGAAGTTCATCTTTGTCACCGGTGGAGTGGTTTCATCGCTTGGAAAGGGCATCGCCTCGGCCTCGCTCGGGCTCCTTCTCAAACAGCGCGGCCTCGAGGTCACTCTGCAAAAAGTCGATCCGTATATCAACGTGGATCCGGGGACCATGAGCCCGTTTCAGCACGGCGAGGTATTTGTTACCGAAGACGGGGCCGAAACGGATCTGGATCTCGGCCACTACGAGCGATTCATCGATACGAATCTCACGCATAAACACAGCGTCTCCACCGGGCAGATCTACCAGGCGGTCATCGAGCGCGAACGGCGGGGAGGTTATCTGGGCAAAACCGTCCAGGTGATTCCGCACATTACCGACGAGATCAAGGCGCGAGTCCGCGCGGTGGCGGACAACGGCGGCGCCCCGGACGTTATCATAACCGAAATCGGGGGCACCACGGGCGATATCGAGAGCCAGCCGTTTCTCGAGGCGGCCCGCCAACTCCGCCTCGAGCTCGGGTCGGAGAACTGCGTCTTCATTCACCTGACCCTGATTCCGTATATCCGGGCCGCGAAAGAGCTCAAGACAAAGCCGACCCAAAACAGCGTTCGACAGCTCCGTGAAATCGGTATCCAGCCGGATATCCTGCTGTGTCGCACCGAGGTGCCGCTGAGCCGCGACGTCCGCCAAAAGCTGGCCCTGTTTTGCAACGTACGCGAGGAAGCGGTGATCGAGGCCCGGGACGTCTCGTCCATCTACCAGGTGCCGGTACAGTTCGGCCGCGAGCAACTCGACGAGACCGTTGTTCAACTCCTGGGTCTCGAAGTGCCCGAGCCGGACCTGACCGAATGGCAGCGTCTGCTCAAAAGAATGATGGATGCGGATGATGAGGTGCCGATCGCCGTCTGCGGGAAGTACGTTCACCTCAATGATGCGTACAAGTCGATAATCGAGGCGTTCACGCACGCGGGAATTCATAACGACACCAGGGTTGCTGTCAAATGGGTGGACGCGGAGGACATCGAGAACGACGGTGCGGAGAAACATTTGAAAGAGGTCGCCGGCGTGCTCGTTCCCGGCGGCTTTGGGGAGAGAGGCGTGCAGGGCAAAGTCGAAGCAGCACGCTTCGCGCGGGAGAACAGAATCCCGTATTTGGGCATCTGCCTGGGTCTGCAAAGTGCCGTGATCGATTTCGCGAAGAACGTCTGTGGCATCGAGGACGCGGATAGTTCGGAGTTCAACCTCAGTTGTGGCAACCCGGTAATCGATTTGATGGCCGACCAGGACCAGGACGGCGATAAAGGCGGTACCATGCGCCTGGGGGCATATCCGTGCGTGATCCGTCCCGATACGCTGGCGCACGAGTGCTACGGGAAGGCCGAGGTGTCCGAGCGACACCGGCACCGGTGGGAGGTCAACAATCGTTACCGCGAGACCTTCGAGAAGAACGGCCTCGTGATCTCGGGAACCTCTCCTGACAACAACCTGGTCGAGATGATCGAGATTGGAGATCATCCGTTTTTTGTGGCGGTTCAATTTCACCCCGAGTTGAAGAGCCGGCCGAACCGGCCACACCCGTTGTTCAAGGCTCTCGTTCGCGCGGCGAAACTGCACGCCGGCGATACAGAAGTCGACGACCGCAAGGCTATCAACTCGTAGCCAGAGCGGCGGTGAACTCAATGGAACCGCTTCGAATTGGAAGTCTGATCGTCGAGGAAGGCCGGCCGCCGCTCCTTATTGCCGGACCGTGCGTTATAGAAGACGAGTCGGAAACGGTCGCGCTCGCCGAGCGGATCGCGTCGCTGCCGGTTACCGGCAAGTACCAGTTTGTTTTCAAGGCAAGTTACAGCAAGGACAACAGGAGTGCCGCGGGGAGCTACCGCGGCGTAGGGCTGGATGACGGACTGCGTATTCTCGACAAGGTAAGAACCGCTGTCGGCTGCCCGGTGTTGTCCGACGTACACAGCGTGGCCGAGGCAGCGAGTGCAGCCGAAGTGCTGGACGTATTGCAGATACCCGCCTTCATGTCGCGGCAGACCAGCCTGCTCGAAGCGGCGGCGGCAACCGGCCGTGCGGTCAATGTCAAAAAGGGGCAGTTTCTCTCGCCCGCGGCTGCCGGACTGGCCGCGGAAAAGGTGCGGCAGGCGGGCGGGAAAAAAGTAATGCTCACCGAGCGCGGCACGACGTTTGGGTATCAGGACCTGCTGGTGGACTTCAGGTCCTTTCCGCGCATGAAAGCGTTCGGGTGCCCGGTCATATTCGACGTGACGCACAGTCTGCAAAGACCGGGGGGCCTTGGAGATCGCTCCGGTGGAGAGCCAGAACTGGCCGGCACGATGGCGCGGGCGGCTGCGGCGGTGCCGTGCGACGGTTTTTTTGTGGAGACGCATCCGGAGCCGGCGCGCGCGAAGAGCGACGGGGCCTCGATGCTGGAGTTTTCGAATCTGGAACGCCTGCTGGAGGACACCGTGCGCATATTCGATTTAGCGCGTGAGATCACTTCGAGGGGCGCACGCTCGCGCTGACCCGCCCGGGCAGGAGACATGAAGCCGAAACTATCACAACGCGCCGGGGCACACGCCGGCACCGCCAGGGTAAAGGCGCCTGATCAGGCCGCCCTCGACACGGAAATCGCCCGCACGGTGTTCGCGGACGAAATCCGGGAGCTCAGCGGGATTCAGAAGCGCATCGATCAGAGCTTTCACCAGGCGGTTGATGCCATCTACGGATGCACGGGACGGCTGATGATCTCCGGCGTGGGAAAGTCGGGCTTGATCGGCAAGAAGATCGCCGCGACCTTCACCAGTACCGGGACGCCGAGTTTCTACCTTCATCCCGTCGAGGCGACCCACGGCGATCTGGGACTGGTCGGCAGCGATGACGTCGTGCTCTTTATCTCCAAGAGCGGGATGAGTGACGAATTCCGCCAGCTATACACGCCGCTGAAGAAACTTCGTGTGACGATCATCGCGATGACCGGGAACGCAGATTCGTATCTCGCCCGTCGCAGTGACATTATTCTCGACTGCCGAGTAGAAAATGAGGCAGGCACGCTGAATCTGGCACCCACGACGAGTACGACTGCAGCCCTCGTGATGGGGGACGCGTTGGCCTGTGCCCTGATGAAACGACGTGGATTCAGCGCGGAGGATTTCGCGCGTAACCACCCGAGCGGCATTCTGGGAAAGCGGCTGACGCTCCAGGTCGGAGAGCTGATGAGGACCGGTGAGAAGGTCCCGCTGGTTCGCACCGACACCGCCCTGAAGGACGCGCTGTTCGAGATGATGTCCAAATCGGTTGGGTGCGTGGGCGTGCAGGACAGCGGGGGACGGCTGTGCGGGATCATCACCGACGGTGATCTCAAGCGGATTCTGGTGAGGACCGACGACGCGCTGGACGCACTGTCCGGCGACGTGATGACGCCCAGTCCGAAGACGATCGGCGCCGAGGTGCTGGCTGCCGACGCGTTGAACCGGATGGAGATGAACGAGCCGGGTCCGCTGACCATGTATTTCATCACAGACGACGCCGGCCGGCCGGCCGGTATTCTCCATATCCACGATATTCTGAGAGCGGGGCTGGGCGCAGACTAGGGCCCCCGGAGGCCGTTGTCCCCGTTCGCCGCCACCCGCTCGCTGCCACCCGCGCTTTGCCGCGCGGGTCCTGTCAGCGAACCGCCCACCCGTGCTCGCAGGCCCGGTGGCTTCCCATGCGACCTTGTAACCTCCCGCCGTTTCCGGTGATGGATTTCTGGCACAATGGTTGCTTGACTACACGCCGCTCATGTGCTAACTATATACGTGTAAAGGTTTTTTGCGGTTCATGACACGGCCTGGTAGCTTTCCATTCGGGCGATATTGCAGGGAAAATCTTGCGTACACGAAAAAAAATTAAAAGAAATTTGGAAGTCGCCCTGACCCGCGGCTTGATACGGTTTGCGCGCAGCTTGCCGCGGGAGGCGGGCTTCAGGATTTTCTCCACGATCGGCGCCGCCGCCGGCCTGGTCCTGCGCCGCGACCGGCAGCGGGCGGTGGACAACCTCGAGATCGCTTTTCCTGGCATGACGCTCACGGTGCGGCAGGCGATGACGCGAGCGATGTTCAAGACGTTGGGCAGGAACGCGTTCGAGTTTCTCAATCTCAAGGGGAGTACGAGAGAGAGGCTCGCGACGCTGGTCGAGCGCGTGGAAGGACGGGAGCACCTGGAAAAGGCGTTGAACACTGACGGCGGCGTGATCGCCGTTACCGGCCATATCGGCTGCTGGGAGCTGATGGGTGGTTATTTCGCGACCCAGGGGTTCGAGGTCAACGTCGTGGGGCGTGAGTTGTGGGAGCCGCGTTTGAACCGGGAGCTGGTTCGCATCCGCGAATCCGTGGGGTTGAGAACCATCGACCGCGACGGGGGCGGCAAGCAGATCCTCCGCATCCTGCGCGCTGGTGGCATCGTTGCGATCCTGATCGACCAGCACACACGAGTCAGCGGGGTTTATGTTCCGTTCTTCAGCCGGCCGGCGCATACGCCGGTCGCCGTGGCCAAGCTGGCACTCAAGACCGGTGCGACGATTCTGCCCATTGCGATCTACATGACCGAGCGCGGGAAGCACGTAATCCGCATTCTGCCGGCGATCGAGGACCCGCCCCGGGGTGAGAACGCCGATCGCAAGGCAGAGATCATTACGGAGCATTGTTCGCGCGCGGTCGAGGACCTCATCCGGTACGATCCCAAGCAATGGGTGTGGTTTCACAGAAGATGGCGTGACCCGGAGGGAGCGGACGTGAGTCATGCGCTGGCCGGCTAGAGTCCTCTATTACACGATACTGCTCGGATTCCTGGTGGTGTCGTGCGCCAACGAAACGCCGGACGAGATCGCGTTTGAGAAGAGAGAGCTGCCGGACGAAGTGTTCAGCGACTTCGTCACCCAGGAGAGTGACAGCGGCATGGTGATGTGGAAGCTCAAGGCGCCGCGGGCCAACCGCTTCAGCAAGAAAAAACTGGTCTTGCTGGAGAATCCCGTGATCGAGTTCTTTGACAAGGAAGGTAATCTCAAGACGACGCTGGTGTCCGAAGTGGGAGAATACTCGGAAGAGAGCCAGGACATGCTGGCGTTTGGCGACGTCGTCGTCGAATCCACCGAGGGCGACGTGTTGGAGACGGACAGCTTGTTATGGAAGAACGGTGAAGACAAGATCGTGAGCAACTCGTGGGTAAGGCTGACGCGTGGCAACGACCTCATTACCGGTGTAGGCCTGGAATGCGCACCGGATCTGAGCTTCGTGGATATCAAGCGGGATGTGCAAGTCACGATCATCGACACCACAGGGGCTTCGATTGAGTAACGAGGCAGGTGATAGGGTGTACGTCAGGACCGAGCAACTCGTGAAGGTCTACGGCAAGCGTCGCGTGGTCGATGAAGTCAGCATCCAGGTCGACACGGGGGAAATCGTGGGGTTGTTGGGTCCGAACGGGGCGGGCAAGACGACGACTTTCTATATGATCGTGGGTATGATCCGGCCCAGCACCGGGAGGATCTTCCTGGGCGAGAAGGATATTACCCGCGCACCGATGTACAAACGTGCCCGGACCGGCATCGGGTATCTACCGCAGGATCCGTCGATTTTCAGGGGGCTGTCGGTCGAGAGAAACCTGATGGCCATTCTGGAAACGTTGCCGCTCGCTAAGAGTGAAAGAATGGAAAAGCTCGATATGCTTCTCGATGAGCTGGATATTTCACATATTCGAAAGAGCATGGGGTACCAGCTCTCCGGTGGGGAGCGGAGGCGGGTGGAGATAACGCGAGCGCTGGTAACGGAGCCGAGGTTCATTTTGCTCGATGAGCCGTTTGCCGGCATCGATCCAATCGCGGTCGCCGACCTGCAGCGTATCGTACAGAAGCTCAAGAACCGCGGGCTGGGAATCCTGATCACGGATCATAACGTACGGGATACGCTGAGCATCACCGACCGGTCTTATGTCATGTACGAAGGAAGCATCAAGAGATCTGGAACCGCGGACGAACTGGCCCGAGACTCCGAAGTAAGAGAGATATATCTCGGCGAGTCGTTTCGTCTCTAAATCGGCGGATTCACAAAGAGGGGAACGCGCATGGAAATGAAGATTGGGTTGCATCTGAGGCAAAAGCAGCAGCTGGTAATGACGCCCAAGCTCCAGCAGGCACTGAAGCTTTTGCAGATGCCGGCCATCGAGCTCCAGCAAATGCTCAAGCAGGAGATCATGGAGAACCCCCTACTCGAAGAAGTCGACGATTACCTCGAAACGCAGGAGGATGAGGATCGGGAGAAAGAGAAGGACCGGGAGCCGGAAGAGGTCAAGGACCCAGCGGAGAACGGGACGGAGGACGGAGACAATATCGATTGGGCGGAGTACTTCCAGAGCGGCTTCGAAATCGGCTACGGGTTGGGGGAGGAAACCCAGGAGGAGTTCTTCGAACGGGTGCCGGTAGCGAAAAGATCGTTCACCGACCAGCTGATCAGCCAGCTGAGAATCGTAACGGATGACGATCGGACGATCGAGATCGGTGACTACATCATCGGCAGCCTGGACGAGAGCGGCTACCTGACCTGCGAACTCGAGGAAGTAGCCGGGACGTTCGGGATTCCCGTCGACTTTGCCGAGCGCGTCTTGAAGATCATCCAGACCTTCGATCCCCCCGGTGTCGGGGCGCGAAACCTGCAGGAGTGCCTCCTCATCCAGTTGGCCGCGCAGGCGCTGGACGATTCGCTCGCCGCGCGCATCATCCGCGACCATTTCAAGGATTTCAAGCAAAAGAAGTATCTCGAGATAAGCAAAAAGTTGAAGATCCCCATCCAGGAAGTCCAGAACCAGTGCAAGATCATCGCCACGCTAGACCCGAAGCCGGGATTGGAAATCATGGCCGGCGATCCCCAATACGTGATACCGGACCTCGTCGTAGAGAAGGTCGACGAGAAATACGTCATCTACCTCAACGACAAGAATATCCCCAGGCTCAGAATCAGCCAGGCGTATCAAGAGGAGCTTCTCAAGAGCAAGACCGACGGCAACCGGGAAACCAAGGAGTTTATCCATTCGCGCCTGAAGTCCGCCCGGTGGTTGATCCAGACGATCGAACAACGCCGGCGAACGATGGTCAAAGTGATGGAGTGCATCGTCGAGAAGCAGCGCGAGTTTTTCGAGAGGGGCACCGCCTACCTCAGGCCGCTCACACTGCAGCAGGTGGCGAGCGAAATCAACATGCACGAATCGACGGTTAGCCGCGTGACGACCAACAAGTACGTGCAAACCCCGCGCGGAGTTTTTGAGCTCAAGTTCTTCTTCTCGAGCAGCCTCGGCACGACCGACGGCAGCGAGATATCGGCCAAGAGCGCCAAGGACAGGATCCGGCGGATCATTGAAAAAGAAGACGCGCGTAATCCATTGAGTGATCAAAAGATAGCGGATATGCTCAAAGCGGGTGGCCTGAATATCGCGCGGCGTACCGTCGCGAAGTACCGAGAGCAGCTCAACATCCTGCCGGCGCGTATGCGCAAGCAGTACTAGCTGCTCGGAAACGGCTTGGCTGCCGGAATGGCATCCGGTATAATACAGACAGAGAAGGGTGGTCTGGACGATTCCGTTTTCAACAGCTTTCAAAGCTCATTCTTTGGTGTTGGAACTTTCCCCCGTGGCGAAAAGAAGACTCTCCCAGCGGCTTTTGCTTACACGCTACTACACCTCGAATTTATGTCCCCCGGACTTCGCGAGTTCCCGTCCAGGTCGGCCTCAGTCTATACGGATAACAGGCGAGAGAGGT